>DATIWM010000262.1:0-31646 GCA_035519355.1 Thermoanaerobaculia bacterium
TCGAACGCCCCCTCCTTCCTCCGCGGCCTCTGGGCCCCCGACCCGGCCACCGACAAGTACATCCTCGCGTCGACCCAGCCCCAGCCGGGCGACGAGTCGTGGGAGGGCCGGGCGCCGGAGAAGGCGTTCTACCGGACGATCGACGGCGGCCGGAGCTGGTCCACGAACCTCTCGCCGGACGGCGGCGTCGTTCTGGAGGTCGTGTTCGCTCCGGGGAGGACCGAGGCGCTCTATGTGACGACTGACCGCGGCGGCGTCTTCCGGTCGGGCAACAGGGGAGACAGCTGGCGGGAGATCGCCCCTCCGGCGAAGTCGCCCTGATGCGGGGAGGAGAGGCATGAAGAGCCTTCAGGAACGCCTCGCGCCGGCGAACCGCTGCTTCGGCTGCGGTCCGGCCAACGACCAGGGGCTCCGGATCCGGATCTTCGAGGAAGGGGACGAGGTCGTCTGCACCTGGACTCCCGAGCCGCACCACCTCGCCTTCGAGGGAATCCTGAACGGAGGTATCTGCGGCACGCTCCTCGACTGCCACAGCAACTGGGCGGCCGCGGTCCATCTCATGAAGGCCTCGGGCTCCGACCGGCTCCCCTGCACCGTCACGGCCGACTTTCACGTGACGCTGAAGCGGCCGACGCCGCTCGGCGTCCCGCTCCACCTCCGGGCGCGTGTGGCGGAAGCGGGCGCGGACCGCGCCGTCGTCGACGCGTCGATCGAGGCGAACGGCCGGGTGACGGCCACCTGCCGCGGGACGTTCGTGGCGGTGAAGGAGGGTCACCCCGCCTTCCACCGGTGGTAGGGCGCCGGAAACCCGTTCTCCCATGAAGAGCCTCACGACGTGCGCCTTTACGAGGCTCTTCTTTTTCCTTGTCGCCACCATCCTCCTTTTCTCCGACAAGGGACAGGTCTCCGGCGACGGCCGCGTCCGGTTCGACGCTCTGGCAACCCTCGTCGACGACGGGCGTCTGACGGCCGATCGTTTCTCTCTCCTTCAGCCGATCGCGGCCGTCCCTCTCTACCTGGCGGGCGCCGGCATCTACGCCGCGGCCCAGACCGAGCTGCGTGTTCGGGAGCCTGACCGCTTCACACAGGAGCGGCGGAACGCCGCGGCGAAGTTCGTCGGGCGGTTCGGGAAGATCGTGGCCCTCGGAATCTGCGGTCTCGTCTTCGCCGTCTTACGTCGCTTCTACGGTTTCGGGGCGGCGGGGGCCGCGGCCGGCGTCCTTGTCGTTCTCTTCGGGAGCTTCCTCATTCCGCATGTCCGCGACTTCTACGGCGAGCCGCTCTGGACGCTGTTCGCGCTCTCGTCCCTCGCGTCTCTCGCGGCAGCTTCCGGCGTCGCGTGGCATGCGGTGCCGCCGCCGCGAAAGGCGGCCCTGGCGGCCACCCTCGCTTTGTCGGTACCGCTCAACCCGCTTCTTGTGCCCGTCCTTGCGGGCGTGGCGGCGATCGATGCGGCCGGTGCCGCCGCCGGCGAACGCCTCCGTCGATTTCTCTTCTCGGCGGTCGCGCTGCTCGGTGGCGTGGCTCTCGCCCTCGTCGAGAACTTTCTTCGCCGGGGGGCTCCCCTCGATTTCGGGTATGGCAGCGCGGGTTTTACGGGCGCATTTCTTGAGGGGATCGCCGGGCAGCTCGTATCTCCCACCCGCGGACTCGTCTTTTTCGCTCCCGCGGCCCTGCTTCTGCCGATCCTCGCCAGTCGTCTGGATCCCCTGGGTCCGGAGCGGTCGTTCTTCCGCCTTGGGACGTTCTTTTCCCTGTTCCTCCTGCTCGGGTACGCGAAGTGGGTCGCCTGGCACGGAGCGTATTACTGGGGCCCGCGCTTTCTGCTACCGGTGTCGGTGCTTTCGGCCATCGCGCTGGCCGTCCTTCTCCGGGAGTCCTGGACGAGGCGGAGCGCGGGCGGGCTTGCCGTGGGGGGGCTGCTCCTCCTGCTCTCGTTTCTTGTCCACAAGGCCGGAGCGGCCATCGGCATGAGGGATCTCAAGGCCTGTCTCGTCGTCGATCCCTCGTTCGAGACCTGCTTCTGGCGGTGGCAGCTGCTCCCGTTCGGCCCGTTTCTCTCCGGGAGCGATCTCGGCGAGATGCTGCTTCACCGATCCACGGCCGTCGAGGTCGGTGCCGCGCTCCTCTTCGGCGGGCTGCTCCTCGCCCGGCCTCGCGCCTCCGGGCAGCTCCGGTGAGAAGCTGCGACGTGCCGCGAGTCCGTTACGCCACGGCCTCTTCCGGGAAGGCCACCAGATCGAAGTGCCGCCACGCCGTCATCCGGCGCTCCGACAGCTCCTCCCCCCGGAAGACGGCCGGGCTTTCCCACTTGAAGACCCGGTAGCCGGCCCGCCGCAGATCCCGGTAGAAGCCGGCCCGCTCGGCCTCGGGCAGGTGGCGGTAGACCTCGCATTTCAGGACCGGACGCTGCGACGTCAGGAGAGGCGCGAGAGACGCCACGACCTTCCGGTCGTACCCTTCGGTGTCGGTCTTCACGAACCGGAGGCGGCGCAGTTCGTCGGGATAGTCGCGCTCCATCAGCCGGACGAGGTTTCGCCCCTCGACCGCCAGCTTGATGAAGTGGTGGTGCCGGAGGGCACTGATCCCCTCGTGCAGCCCCCCGTTGCAGAAGCCGGCGTCCGAGTATTCGAACGTGAACGTCCCGTCCTCGGGCGTCACGGCGACCGGGAGAGGAACGATCCGCGTCCGGTCCCGGTTGAGCTCGGAGTTCGCGAGGAGGACCTTGAAGGCGTAGGGGTTCGGCTCGAAGGCGAGGACCGTACCGCTCGCGCCGACGGCGAGCGCGATCGGGAGCGTGGAGTCTCCCGTGTGGGCGCCGATGTCGATCGCGACGTCCCCCTCGCGGAGGAAGCCGCGCAGCGCGTCGACCTCCTCCTGTTCGAATTCCTTCGGGTCCTCGTTCGGGTGCCGCCATCGGGCGAACCGGAGGACGCCTTCCTTCGGGAGCGTCACCGAGTCGATCTCGAACGGGTACTCCCGCGGGCGGGGCCTGAAGCCGAGAGCGTAGAGGAGTTCCTTCGGCTTCATCTGTCGGTTCCCGCGCGCGGAGTCTAGCGGACGCTTCGAGCCCGCCGTCAGCGTCCCAGCTCGACGACCACCTGCGACGTTCCGGCGGGAACGGGAACGCCGACGAGGTGAAGATTCGCGACGACCGGCGCGACCGGCCGCTGGTTGACCGTGGCCTTCACGCGCGGCGTGTAGGTCCGGTCGACGTGAAGGACGGCGGGGGTCGCGCCCGACGTCTCGAGGACCAGGAGGTCGGGCGACTCCGCCACGACGCGGGCGCGCGCCGACGGGTCATCCCGGTCGGCGACGAGGGCCGCGGCGCCGCGCCCGGCGACGACGACGCTCGTGGCCGGGTCGAAGGCCGCGCTCTCGAAGAGGAGGACCGTCCGGGTGATGGAGTCGGAGGCGAGGACCCGCGGGCAGCGCCGCAGGCCGGGGAGAGGATCGGTGAGGCGGAAGAGGGTGGCCGGGATGCCCGCCTCGCCGTCGACGAAGACCGGGGCGAGCCCCGGCGTGCCCGGCGGAACGTCACTGGCGATGACGCTCCCGACCCCCGCCGACCGGAGCCATCTCAGCCGCCCCGGCCAGTCGCGGACGGAGAGGAGGTCCCGCGCCATCCGATCGAGGTACGAGTAGCTCCCGTCGGGGTCGGGGTCGTAGGCGTACCGGATTCCCCAGGGGGCGGCGGTGAGCGCCCAGCCCTGCCGGAGCTGCGCGCGGGCGACGTCCGTCAGGTCTCCGGCCGGTGCGACGCCGAAGAGCCCGCGCCGGACCGGGTCGACGTCCTTGTCGGTCCGCTCGAAGACCCGGCCCGGGATCGCGGCGGCCCGCGCGACGAGCGGAAACGGCCGCGCGAACCACTCCGACGGGACGCGGGGAAGGAGGCCCCGGGCCGGGAGAAGGAGCTCCGCTCCGATGGCGACGAGAAGGAAGAGGCGGGCGCGAACGTCTTCGGCGGTCCGCCGGACGAGCAGCGCGAGGACGAAGAGAGCGGCGGCCGCGAAGGCCGCCTGCACCGGGAGCCGGCGGAGCGTCGGCGCGAGGACGACGGCGGGGTCGCCGGCCCAGGCCGGATCCCACCCCCGCATCAGGAGCCTCCGGCCGAGATCCGGCGAAAGCCTGAGGGCGAGCGAGCCGGCGGCGAAGAGAACGGCGAGGCCTCCGAGGGCGATCGAGGCGCGCCGCCGGAACCGGGGAAGGCCCCCGAGGACGAGGAGTCTGTCCGTCCCGAGGGCGGCGAGCGCCGCGACGGCCAGCGTGAAGACCAGCATCGTCTTCACCGGGTACCGGACGACGTGGAAGGCCGGCAGCGCGTCGTAGGCGGTTTTCGCGCCGGGGAGCCAGGGGACGAGGGCGAGGAGAAGCGCCAGGGCCGCCGCGACGATCCAGAAGCGCCCTTCGATCCGCTTCGCCGAGACGACGAAGAGAAGGGCGAGGGTGAGCGGCAGGACCCCGAAGCCGAGCGACGCGAGGTACGGCGGGTTCCCCTGCGTCACGGCGAATCCCCAGAAACCGCCTGCGAGGAGCTGCGCGGGGTCGCCGAAGAGGAGCGGGAAAGGCGTCTCGAGGAAGCGGAGGGGGTGGAAGCCGACGGCGGCGAACTCCGAAAAGGAGAAACCTCTCACGCGGCGCGAGGAAAATCCGCTGGAGAGGACGACCTCGAGGAGCCACGGCGACAGGAGGAGCCCGGCGGCGGCGACGCCTCCCGCGAAGGCGGCGAGCGTCCGGAGGCGGGCCTCCCGCGGCGTCGCGAGGGCGAAGGCGGCGGCGAGAAGGAGCGACAGGCCCGAGAGAGCCGGCTCGCCGCCGAGGACGAGGAGAGCGGATGAGACCGCGACGCCGAAGCCGCACCGGACGAGGGCCTGTGCGGAGACGACCCGTGCCGTGGCCACGAACCCGAGGAGCCACGGCGTCCAGGCGATCGTCGTCGTCGCGTTCAGAAAGGCCGTCGAGGAGAGGACGTACCCCGAAAAGGCGAAGGCCGCGGCTCCGGCGAGCGCGGCCTCCTCTGTCCGGACGAGGCGGCGGAAGAAGAAGAAGGCGCCGGCGAGGCCGACGAGAAGATGGAGGAGAAGGTGGAGGCCGAGGAAACGGGGCGAGCGGGGGAAGGGGTACGCGAGGACGAGGTTCGGGTTGCCGTAGTAGGGCTGGCCGAAGGAGGCGTGGGGGTCGATCGAGGCGGCGCCGAGCGAGGCGAAGAGGGCCCGGGCCGGGCGCTGCGTCGTGCCGAGGTCGCGGTAGAAGGGGGAGGCGCGCCCGGACAGGAGGTCGAGGTTCGGCAGGAGGAGCACGGCGAGGAGAAACGCCGTCGCGACCGGAGCGGGCTTAAGGAGCCGGCCCAGACCCGCCCCGGGTCTCATCGGAAGATCGGATCGCTGCGCAGGCCCCACTTCTGGAGCTTGTAGCGGAACATGACGCCGAGGATCGAAACGCCGTAGACGCACGACCTCAGGAAGTTGATCTGCGAGGCGTCGTCGAAGTAACGCGTCACGATCGGGACCTCGCGGATCCGCATCCCCTTCCAGATTCCGGCGGCGATGATCTCGGTATCGAAGACGAAGTCGTCGGAGAAGGCCGAAAGGGCGACGGTCTCGAGGTAGCGCCGGGAATAGGCGCGGAGGCCGGAGTGGTATTCGGTGAGATAGAGGTAGAAGGTCGCGTTCTCGATGGCGGTGAGAAAGAGGTTCGCGAGGTACTTCCACTTGGGCATTCCCCCTTCGAGGGGGCGCCCGCCGAGCATCCGGCTTCCGAACATGGCGTCCACGGCCCCCGTGGCCACCGGCTCGATGAGCTGGGGGAGGACCGAGGCGTCGTACTGGTGGTCCGGGTGGACCATCACGCAGACGTCGGCGCCGCGCGCGAGGGCGGTCTGATAGCAGGTCTTCTGGTTGGCGCCGTAGCCGCGATTCCGCTCGTGGAGGACCACCGTCATCCCCGGGATCCCGCGCGCCACCTCCACGGTCCGGTCACGCGAGGCGTCGTCCACGAGGAGGACGTCGTCGACCCAGTCCTTCGGGATCTCATCCCACGCCTTGTGGAGCGTCTTCTCCGCGTTGTAGGCGGGCATCACGACGGCGACGCGCTTTCCGTTGACGGGCATCGCGGGATTCTGGACGATTTCAGGGGCTGCCGTCGACGCGGAAGACCCGGAAGCGCGGGACGATCCGTCCGTCGGGCGAGCGGGCGGCGGTGCGCGAGTCGAGGACGCGGAACAGGAACGGAACGGGGCGCTCGTCCGCCGATTCGTGGACGCGGACGGCGAAGGTCGCATCGGGGGGCGCGGGCGGGCGCCCCGCGGCCTCGGCGTAGCGCGCGAGGACGGGGCGGAGGTCGGTCGTGATCAGGTAGCGGACGCGGGAAGCGCGGAGGATCGCGAGAGCCTCCGCGTCGTCGACCGACGAGAAGAGCCGCGCCTGCCGCCTGAACCCGTAGAGAAACGGATCGGCCGCCGCGGGGCGCTCTGCGAGGGCCGTCACGAAGTGCCCCATCGACCAGGGAGCCATCACCCCCGGAATCGCACCGGGCGCCGGCGGCGGCAGGGCCGCGGGATCGGCTCCGGGAGGGTCGAGCGTCCGGAGGCGTCCGAGGAGGTCGAGCAGGTCCGGGCCGGGAGCGCTGGCGTAGGCCCGGAATCGCTCCAGCGCGCCGAGTCCGGGGAGTGGGCCGAGAAGGACGAGAAGGACGAAGGCGAGGGAGCCGGCGGCCAGACGCGCAGAGACTCCGGGCCGTCTCCGCCGGAGCCGTCGCGAAGCGTGGACGAACGCCGCTCCCAGGAGCTGGCCGAGCGCCAGCGCCGTGAAGAGGGCGAGGTAATAGACGTTCCGCCGCTGAACGAGTGTCAGGACGAGACAGGTCGCGGCGAAGAGGACGACCAGCAGCCGGCCGGCGAGGCGCCGCCGTGCGACGGGGCCGTGCCAGCGTCCGAGGGGCGCAAGCCAGAGGACGACGGCCGGCGGCAGAACCAGGAGCCCGGCCGAGAGCTCGGAGACGGCGCGCGCCAGGGCGGGACCGGGCGGGCCGTCGAAGAGGGGGTGCGACTCGGCGATCACCCGGACGGCGTCGGGGGCGTAGGCGAGGTAACCGCCGCCCTCGAACTCGTCGCCGCCGGCGGGCCGCGTCGACGTGTCCCGGACCGCGAGGTAGGCCCCGCCGCGGCGGACGGCCCCGGCGATCCGTCCGGCGTTCGGCGCCACGGCGGCGAGGAGCCCCAGCGCCAGGACGAGGGCGGCTGCTCTTCGAGCCGCGCCGCGCGCCCGGAGGACGGCCGCGAGAACCACCGGCAGGGCGACCGCCGCGAGGAAGAGCGGCTGGAACCACCCGAAGGAGACGTACGAGAACGGAACCGGGGCCGCTCCGAGAGTCGCCCACGTCCCCGCGGCGACGAGGAGAGTCGCCGCGCCGGCGAGGAGGGCCGCGGCCGGCCCGAGAAAGAGAGCCCCCCAGAGGAAGCCGAGGGCGGCCCAGAGGACGGCGCCCTGCCAGGTCAGGACGAGGAGGGCGAGAGCGGCGCCCGACAGGAGGGCGGCCTTCGCCCGCGCCGTTCCTTCCAGCGACACCGCCCGCGCGGCTGCCGAGAGGAACAGGAGAAGCCCGAACACCTCGGCTACGTGCTGGTCGGCGTGCCCGTAGCCGCTCCAGATCGCCGCGGCGGGGAGGAGGGCGTAGGCCGCCGCGGAATAGAGAGCCCGCCTCCTTCCGAAGACGCGCCGCGCGAGAAGGAAGAAGGGAAGGAGCTGCAGGGCGCCGAGGAGCGGCGGAAGAAAAGCCGCCACGCGCGCGACCTCGTCGCGGGTGACGGCGGTTCCGTACCGGGCGCGGGCCATCCCCCCGACGGCGAGGTCGAACGCCGGCGGCCAGATCCAGACGCCGCCGTCGGGGTGGTTGAGATACGGATCGACGACCGGGACGCGCGGGAAGTTCCGGGCGACGGACGCCGCGCGCCGGAGATGTCCGTAGCAGTCCGGCGAGAGAAGCCGGAGCCCCCCGGCCGTGGCGGCCGGCGCCGGGAGGAGGCGGACGGCGAGTGCGAGGGCGAAGAGAAGCGCGACGGGGACCACGTCCGCGCGCCAGCGGCTCGTCGTGTCGTCCACGGCGGCAGCGTAACAGGCGGCCACGTCCGACTAGAATCTCCCGGTGTCGAGAGGACGCCCCGGAGCGCTCTTCTGGCCGGCGGCGGCGGGACTCGCGCTCGTGGGCGCGCTCATCGCACACGACGCCGGCCGGCTGAACAGCGCGACGATGGACGAGCCGTTTCACGCGCTCGCCGGCGCCGAGTACGCGATCTCCGGCACCTACTTCGCCAACCTCGAACACCCGCCGCTGGCGAAGCTCCTGGCGGGCGTCTCCCTCCGCCTCGCCGGTGCGAGGGCGCCCCGCATCCCGAGGCCGTTCTCCATGCGGACGGCCGAACAGCCCCGGCCCTGGGCGTTCTCCGGAGACCCGCTCGCTCCGGACGACCTCTTCGCGGCGGCGCGCCGCCCGTTCTACGGACTCTTCTTTCTCCTCGTCGTCGTCGTCGCGGCCGCCGTCCGGCACTGGGGAGACGATCTGGCCGGCCTCTCGGCGGCGGCGCTCATCGCCTTCGAGCCAACCCACCTCGGCCACGCGGCGGTCGTCCACACCGACGTCGCGACCTCCCTCGGGTTCTTCGGAACGATCGCGCTCGCCCTCCTGGCGATCGAGAAGCGCTCGTTCCCCCTCTGGGCGGCGACGGGAGCGGTGCTGGGCGCCACCCTTGCCACGAAGTTCTCCGCGGTTCTGCTCGTTCCGGTGGTGGCGGCGATTGCGCTCGCGGCGGCCCTCTCCGACCGACGGACGGCGCGCCGCGAGGGGCGGGCGCCCGACGGCCGGCCGCTTCGCGGTCTTCTGGTTTCCGGCGCGCTGGCGGCCGCGGTTCTGCTGGGATGCTACGCGGCCGCGATGCGCTCCATGAGCCGCGACGACGCGGAGAGCGCCGTCCGGATCTATCTCGGCTCCCGCGCGGTCCCCGCCGCGACCGTCGAACGGATCGCGGCTCTCTCGAGGGGACTCCCTCCGGCCGGACACTACGCCGCGGGACTCGCGGGCGTCGAAGCCCAGAACCGGACGGGGGGCGGCGTGAACTACCTGCGGGGGCGCCTCTCGACGGACGGGTTCTGGGACTACTTCTTCGTCGCCTTCGGCGTGAAGTCGTCGGTCGGCCTTCTCGCCATCCTCCTTCTGGGGCTGGCCGCGCTGCTGTCGGGTCGTGTCCGGCTCGACCTGACCATCTCGGCCCTGCTCTTCCCGGCTCTCTATCTCTTCGCCTCCGGGATGGCGACGTCCTACAACATCGGCATCCGGCACATGCTGCCGGCGGTTCCTCTCCTCGTGGCCTCGGCCGTCCTGGTCGTCGTCCGGGCCGTGACGCCCCGGGCGGCCGCGGCGATCCTTCTCCTCGGCGCGACGGCGCAGGCGGCGGAGGTCTTCCGCGTCCATCCGCACGAGATCTCCTTCTTCAACGTCCTGGCGGGCGGCCCGGAAGAGGGCGCCGCGTGGCTGAACGACTCGAATCTCGACTGGGGACAGGATCTCCGGCGGCTCCAGGCGACGCTTCGAGAGCGTGGCGAGGAGGCGTCGACGACGGTCGCGTACTTCGGCGGCGCCGAGCCGGCCGCCGTCGTGCCGCGCTCCCGACTCTTCGATCCGGCGAGACCGGACGTTCCACCCGGTCTCTACGCCGTGTCGTCCTTCCTTCTCTGCTGCGGACCGGAGACGCTCCGGCTCCACGGCGACGCCGCCGCGGCGGCTGGCCTGGCGCGTCTCCGCCGCGCCGTTCTCGAGCGCGGCGAGCCCGTGGGGCGCGTGGGATACTCGATTCAGCTGTTCCGGTTTTCCGGAGGGAAAGAGCCCGCTCGATGAGGCTGTCCGTCATCATGCCCGCCTTCAACGAGAAGCGGACGATCCGGGAGATCGTCGCCCGCGTTCTCGCTGTCGATCTCGGAGAGATCCAGAAGGAGCTCGTCATCGTCGACGACGGCTCGACCGACGGCACCCGGGATCTCCTTCGGGAGATGGACGGTTCGAACGGCGTGAGGGTCCTCCTCCAGCCGCAGAACATGGGCAAGGGTGCGGCCGTCTGGACCGGCCTCCGCGCCTCGACCGGGGACGTGGCCGTCATCCAGGACGCCGACCTCGAGTACGACCCGGCGGAGTATTCGCTCCTCCTGGGCCCGATCCTCGACGGGAGGGCCGACATCGTCTACGGCTCGCGATTCCTCGGCAACCCGCACGGACACCGCGTCCTCTATTTCTGGCACACCGTGGGCAACCGTCTCCTGACGCTCATGTCGAACGTCTTCACGAACCTGAACCTGACCGACATGGAGACCTGCTACAAGATGATGACCCGTGAGGTGGCGGACCGTCTCGACCTCCAGTCGAAGCGGTTCGGCATCGAGCCGGAGATCACCTGCAAGGTCGCCCGGATGCGCGCCCGGATCTTCGAGGTCCCCATCTCGTACAGCGGACGGACCTACGAAGAGGGGAAGAAGATCGGCCTCAAGGACGCCTTCCAGGCCGCCTGGGTCATCCTGAAGTTCTTCCGCTGGGAGGCCCCGCGCGGCGACGTCGGGACGATGACACTCCGGCGGATGGCCGGGCTGGCTCCGTACAACCGCTGGCTCCACGACCGTTTCGAACGTCATCTCGGGCGGAGGATCCTCGAGGTCGGCGCCGGCGTCGGAAACCAGACCCGCTACTTCGTCGACCGCGAGCGGGTCCTCGCCTCCGACATCGAGGCGCACTACGTCCGGGAGCTGACGGCCCATTTCGGGAACCGCTCGAACGTCCGGATCGCCTCCTTCCGGTTTCCTCTTTCGGCTTCCGACCGGGACGCCCTTCTCGCGGAGCAGATCGACACGATCGTCTGCCTGAACGTCCTCGAGCACATCGAAGACGACGGCACGACGCTCCGCGACTTCGGATCCGTTCTCCCGCCGGGAGGCCGGCTCGTCCTCATCGTCCCGGCTCTTCCGGGGCTCTACGGCTCCCTCGACATCCATCTCCGGCACTATCGCCGGTACGAACGGGACGCCCTCGCGGCGCTCGTGACGGAGGCCGGCTTCGCGATCGACGAGATCCGGTTCATGAACCGGCCCGGCGTCGCCGGCTGGTGGCTGAACTCGCGCGTTCTGAAGCGAAAGGTCCTGCCGAAGGGGCAGCTCGGGGCCTTCCGCTGGCTCCTTCCGCTGCTCAAGTCCGAGGAGAGGAAGCCGCCGTCCTTCGGCATGTCGCTTCTCGTCCTCGCGCGCCGGGCCTGAGGCCGCGGAGGCCATGGAGCGCCGCGCCCGCGCCCCGGCGACCGCCCTGGCGCTGGCGGCGGTCGCCGTCCTCTTCGCGGCGCGATTCCATGCCTTTCTCCTCGGCAGGACTCTCTATCTGCGCGACGCCGGCTTCTTCTTCGGCCCCTGGCGCTGGCTCTACCCGAAGCTCGCCGCCGGGGGCTTTCCGTTCTGGAACGACCTTCTCTCGAATGGCCGGGCGTACGCCGCGAACCCCAACGCGGCGGTCTTCTGGCCGCTCTCGCCTCTTCTGTTCGTCGTGACGCCGACCGCCCTCGCGCTGACGAATCTCGCGATGCTCCTCGTTCTCTTCTTCTTCGGTCTCCGGGCCGCCCGGCTCGGCCCGCCGGCGGCCGCGGCGGGAACGGCCGTCCTTCTCTTCTCGGGCGTTCTCCAGGCCCTCCCCCTCTATGGAGGCATCAGCGCGGCCGCCGCGCCGCTCCTCCCGGCGGCTCTCTGCTTCTGGGCGATGGGCGCCGGCGAGGCCGGAGCGGGGCGGCCCGCGGCGCTCGGCGCCCTGGCCCTCGCGCTGTCCGCGCTCGGCGGCGAGCCGGCCGTCACCGCGGCCGGCGGCCTCACGTGCTGCGCCCTCGCCGGACTGGGGCTGCTCCGGGGGCGTCCGCGGCCCGCGGTCCCCGAGGCCGGGCGGCGCCTCGCCGCGGTTCTCGGATCGCTCCTGCTCGCTGCCGGCCTGTCGGCGGTCCAGCTCCAGCCGGCGGCGCGTGAGCTGTCGCGCTCGGCCCGCGCTACGGCGCTCTCGGCGGAGCACGGGGCCCTCTTCTGGTCAGTCCGGCCGTCCCGCCTCCTCACGCTTCTCGAGCCGCGTCTCACGGGGGATCCGAACGCGGAGGAGCCGGCCGGTTACTGGGGAGCGGGGACGTTCGACGCCGGACAGCCCTATTTCCCCGACCTCGCCCTCGGCATCGTCCCGCTCGCGCTCGCGGCGGCTGCTCTCCTGGACTCGCGGGGCCGGGTCTGTCTCGGCGTGGCGGCCGGAGCGGCCGTCCTCTCTTTCGGAAGATTCCTTCCGGGCTACGCGGCGCTCGCCCGCCCCCTCGCGATCTTCCGCTACCCGGAGAAGTGGTGGGTCGTGGCCACGCTCGCCCTCTCCTCGGCGGCGGCTGTCGGGGTCGAGTTGCTTCTCTCACGCGAGAGGGACCGGAGAGAAGAGGCCCTTCGGACCCTTCGAGGAGTCCTTCTCGGCCTCGGCGCCTCTCTCTTCGTGCTGGCAGCCCTCGCTCTCCTCTCGCCATCGGCGCTTCGCGCCCTTCTCTGGAAGATGAAGCTGGGAGCGGGGACGGCCTCGACGCAGGAGGTGGCCGGAACGCTCCTGCCTGTTCTTCTCGTCGGAGCCGTGTCTGCGTTCCTGATGGCCGGCGTCGCGGAGCTGATGCGACGCGGCCGAGCGCGGGCTCTATCCCTCTTCGCAGCTCTCCTCGTCCTCTTCCTGGCCGACGCCGCGCGGCGCGTCTCGGGGACGCTTCCCTCCGGGCCGCGCGATCTCTTCACGCGGCGGCCGGCGGCGGTGGAGCTCGTGGCGGCGAACCTCGCCGGCGGGCGCTTCTTCGACGACGGCGCGGACGACCGGGCGACGGCCGAACGTCGTAGCCTCGAGGCGGGCGGCCTCGATCCGCTTCGCGCCGCCACCGGCGTGGTCTTCGGGATTCCCTACGCGCTCGAGAACGACGTCGACCGGATGACGTCCGCCGCCGCGGTCGGCGCGGCCTTCGAGGCCCAGCGGCTCGATTGGGGCGAGGAGAAGGCGACGCGCCTCCGGGAGGCGGGCGTTTCGGTGGCGCGGACCGCCGCGACCTCTTCCGACCCTCCGGGCGTCGCGGAGCTGGGCCGGTCCGGGGGGGACCGGATCGTCGGCATCTCGCCGACGCGGCCCGAGTTCCTCTTCGTCGTCGAAGCGGTCCTCGCGCCGGACGCGCGCGCCGTCCGGCGCCTTCTGGCCGCTCCGCTTCGCGATCCGCTCCGATCCGCCGTCGTCGAGGTACCGGGCGCGCCCGAGGGATCCCGGACGGCGGGCGAGGGCGCGGCGAAGGTCCGCGGGCGGACCGGCCGACGGGTCATTCTCGACGTCTCCGTCGGGAGCCCCGGCGGCGTGCTCGTCATGACGCGGGCGTTCAGCCCCGACTGGCGTGCCCTTCTCGACGGCCACCCGCTCCCGCTCTTCACTGCGGACGGCTTTCTGAGCGCCGCCTTCGTGCCGGCCGGCGATCACGTCCTCGAACTGTCGTACGACATCACGCCGTTCATCCGGGGACTGGCCGTGTCGGTCGCATCCGCGGCCGCGGCCCTCGCGCTGATCCTCCGGAGGCGCCCGTCGTGAGCGGCCGCGCCCGCCGGCTCGTTCCGCTCGCCGCGGCGGCGATTCTCCTTCTCGTGCCGTACCGGGAGTTCTTCTCCGGCCGCGTGCCGGTCTCGCGCGATCTCCTCTTCTACTTCTACCCGGCGAAGGCGGTCTTCGCGGAGGCGGTCCGGTCGGGGGAGATGCCGTGGATCGACCGGATAAGGTGGGGCGGCGTCCCGCTCCTTCCGGCTCCGGGCACGGCCCCGTTCGATCCGGGAAACCTCCTCTTCGTTCTTCTGCCGCTCGGGACGGCCGCGAAGGCGTGGATTCTCGTCCGGCTCCTGACGGGGCTCGCGGGCTTCGCGGCGTTCGCGCGGCGGCTCGGCCTCTCGCCCGGGGCGGCGTCCGCCGCCGGCCTCCTCTTCGCCCTTTCGGGGCCGACGGCCTCGGCGGCGCCCTTCCTGAGCACGTCCGCCGCCCACTCCGTCCTTCCATGGCTCGCGGTCTCTCTTCTCGACGTGCGCCGCGCGCCGACGGCCCGGGCCACGGCCGGCCTCGCCGTGTCGGCGGCGCTGATTCTCGTGTCGGGGTCTCCGGAGTACGTGTTGTACGGCCTCCTCGTCGTTCTCGCCCTCTTCGCGGGCGCGCCCGCCGACGAGGCCCCGGGCGCGCCGGCGCCCCGGCGCCGGGCCGCGTGGGCACTGCTGACCTCCGCGCTCGTGGCCGCGGCCCTCGCGGCGCCGGCGATCCTCGGCGGCCTGACGACCCTCGCGGAAAGCTCGCGGACGGCCGAAGGGGGCTACGGCATCGCGGCGGCGGCGGCCGGAGCGGTTCCCCCGAAGCGCCTCGTGGAGCTCCTCTCCGACGGGGTGGTGGCGGACTGGACCCGGGTCCCCTTCGCGCCCGGCTTCGGCAAGTACTACCCGCACCTTCCGTCGATCACGCCCGGGCGCGTCGCGCTCGTTCTTGCGGCCCTCGGCCTCCTGATCGGCGGCGCGGGCCGATTCCGCGCCCTCGCGCTCGTGGCCGCGAGCCTGCTGCTCGCCGTCGGTCCGGCCACGCCGGTCTGGGAAGCGGCGGCGCGCGTCCTGCCCGTCGTCGGCGTCGTCCGGTATCCGGAGCGCCATCTGCTCCTGGCCGGATTCGCCTTCGCCTGGCTCTCGGCCCTGGGGCTTCGGGCCCTCGAGCGCCGCGCTCCGTCTCGCATCGTTCCGGGGGCGCTCGCGGCCGCAGCCGTCCTGATCCTCGTCGACCGGGAAGGCGTCGCCCGCCGCCTCGTCTACACCGTGCCCGGCTCCGTTTTGACGGCACGGCCCGCGGCGCTCGCCGGGTGGCCGGAGCCGGCTCCGAACGAGACGCGGCCCCGTCTCGTCGACCGCGACTCGCTCGTCCCCGTCCCGAAGTACCTCGGCCTCGACGTTCTCGCGGCCAACCGGGTCGCGCGGGAGAGCCTGATGCCCGAATACCCGGGCCTCTTCGGGTTCGCGTCGCTCTTCGTGGCCGACTACGACCTGACGCTGCCGGTCGAGGCCGTGGAGTGGACGCGCCTCCTGACCGCGGCCCTCCCGCAGCCCGGCCCCCTGCCGACGCGCCTCCTCGTCAACGCGGGCGCGTCGGCGATCGTCCGGAGCGAGCCGGCTTCGGGGGGCGGCTGGGCCGTGCGCGTCGAGCCGCTCTCCGGAGGCCGACCGCCCTGGCGATTCGCCGCGCGGGTCGTCTCCGATCCGGACGGCCGGCGGCTCTTCCGCCGGTTCCTGGAAGACGGCATCGACGCGGAAACCGCCTATGTGGACGAGGAGCCCGCCGGCGAGCGCCGGCCGTCCGCCGGACGGCTTCTCTCGATCCGCGACCGGGGCGACGCGTTGACGATCGCCGCCGAGGTGGACGGCCCGGCGGACGCCTTCCTGATGCTCTTCCGCCTCCGGCAGGCGTGCGCCGAGGCGACGCTGGACGGCCGGCCGCTCGCCGTGGCGCGGACGGACTTCGGCTTCGCCGGCGTGCGCGTCCCGCCCGGGCGTCACGTCGTCCGGTTGCGACCCGACACGCGCTGGGTGAAGATCGGGTTCGTGGGGACGCTGACGGGGTGCGCGGCCTTGCTGGCCCTGGCCCTTCGGGGCCGTCGGCGGGCCGGCGGCCCCGCCGCATGAGCGAGCCCGGCCAGAAGGTCCGGCGCCGCCTTCTCCTGTACGGTCTGGCGGCGGCCCTCGCGGCCGGCGTGCTCCTTCTGCCGCGGTTCCTCCCGCGGCTGACGCCCGCGCTCAAGACGCGAAACCTGATCGCGGAAGCGGACGCGGTCATGAAGACGGAGGCGGTGGAGCGTCTTCAGGAGCTGCTCCGGATCGACTCCTCGAACCCGCCGGGCGATACGCGGGCGGCGATTCTCGGTCTCGCCCGGCTCTTCGACTGCGAGGGGATTCCCGGGGAGATCGTGGGAGACGACCCGACAAGACCGATCCTCGTGGCGCGTCTCCGGGGCCTGACGGAAGACGGGGCGCTTCTCCTGCTGAATCACGTCGACGTGGTCCCGCCCGAGGACCTCTCGAAGTGGGACCGCCCCCCCTTCTCGGGCGAGCGGGGCTCGGGACGAGCCGGCCATTACCTCTACGGGCGCGGGGCGCTCGACATGAAGGCCCAGATCATCGCGGGCTTCCTCGCCATGGCCGACCTGAAGCGTCGGGGGGTCGTCCCGCGCCGCGACATCGTCTTCGTCGCGGAGTCGGCCGAGGAGTCGTTTGAGCTCCAGTACGGGATCGGCTGGGTGCTCGAGCGCCGTCCGGATCTCCTCGCCGGGGTGACGGACGCCGTGAACGAGGGGGGCGTCAACGAAGTCCTCGGCTCCGGCATCGTCCGATACGGGATCGAGGTCCTCCAGAAGGCGATCGTCTCGGTCTGGATCGACGCCCCCACGCCCGGGCCGCTCGAGGCGTTCCGGAAGTTCCTCGAGGAGAAGGACCGGTCCTCTCCGCTCCACCTCGACCCCACGGTGAAGGAGTTCCTCCGCTTCATCGCTCCCACGCGCTCGGACGTCTGGGGCCGGTCGATGCTCGGCAGCGGGGAGTCGATCCTCGGGCCGAAGCTGCTCCGCGAGATCCCGGAGGTCTACCGGTCGCTCCTGCGCGACGCCATCTACGCGGGCTCGATCGGTCCGGCGCCCGGGGGCGGCTTCACCTTCCGCGCCGTCCGGATGCTTCTTCCGGGGAGCCCGGTGAAGGCGAACCACGACGAGCTCCTGGGGTGGGCGAAGGAGCGCGGGCTCCGGACCCGCGAGCACCTCGTGACGTACGACGCCGTCGCGTCGCCGGCGACCGGACGGGCCTGGGATGCGCTGACGGCCGTTTTCGGCCTCGACGCCTTCGAGCCGGCCCCCGTCGGCATCTACATCCTGAACGGGGCGTTCACGTCGTCGCCCTTCCTCCGGGCCCGGGGCCGGCGCGTCTTCGGGATCTCGCCCTTCAACATCAACTTCTACGACGCCTCGAAGATCCACAATGCGAACGAGCGGATCAGCCTGCCGCACTACGTCGAGGGCGTGGAGAGATTCCGCGCCTTCGTGGCGGAGTACGCGCTCGCACCCTGAAGGCCGGACGAACACGAGGAGAAGACCATGCCCGACGTCGACCTCTACTACTACCGGATCGGCTGAACGAGCTGCGATCGCACCCGTGCGGTGCTCGAAAAGACCAGAGCCCGCGTCGCGGCCGAACGGCCGTCGCGGAAGCAGCCCCTGACGGACGCCGACGCCCGGGCGCTCCTCGGCACGGTTTCCGAGGTCGTCATCGCGAGGGGGAAGGCCGTCCGGAAGCTCGCGGCGAAGGAGGCGACCCTGGACGACCTCCGCGGCCCCACCGGGAATTTCCGGGCGCCCCTGCTCAAGGTCGGGCGAAAGCTCCTCGTCGGATTCCACGAGGAGACGCTTCGGGGCGAGCTGGCACGCGGCTCGCGTTGAGAGGCGGGGTGGCGACTCCCGCGCCAGCCTGACGCCGACGGACCCGATGCGACCGACCCTCGTCTCCGCCCTTCTGCTGGCCGGCGTCCTGACGGGCGCTCCGGCCGAGGCTCAGGCCCCGGGCCCGGAGCCGGCCGGGACGCCGACGGCCCGTCCGGTCCTCTGCCCGGTCCTGTCGGGTCTCGAGGTCGGACAGCCCCGCTCGGCGGCTTACCAGTCGATGTGGCGCGGTAACCCGGAGAAACCGGTTCTGGGGCGCGACATTTCCGTTCTCTACACCCCCCGCGAGCGGCGCTACTCCGTCCGCGTCACGTTCGACGGCAGCGCCTCGGAGGCGCGGATCGCGGCGCTCCACTACGTCTTCGATCCGCCGCCCGGCTTGCTGACGAGCCTTCGCGAGCGCTACGGCCCGGAATCGACGGCGAGCGGCGACCCGGCCATCCATCTCTGGGACATCCCCTCCTGCGGCGTGAAGATCCGATACCGGGTCCAGCTCTCCGAGGGGAAGCGGCCGCTCCTGGAGGAGCTCTGGATCGACCGGCTCCAGGAGAAGCCGGCGAAGTCGCCCGAACGCCGGATTCCCTGAGGGCGGCGGCGCGGCGCGCCTGTGCGATAGTCGATCGCGATCATGCGGCGCGCCCTCGTCGTCCTCGGCACCCTCCTCTTCGCCCTCTCACTCTTCGCCGCGGTGGGGGCCGTCTGGCTGGTGAAGCGGAACCTCCCCGACGACTTGGCCCCGGCGATCCCCTCTCTCCGGGAAGCGGTCCGCGTCACCGTCGACGACCGCGGCGTGCCGACGATCGCCGCCCGCTCCGTCGACGACGCGCTCCGGGTGCAGGGATATCTCACGGCGCGGGAACGGCTCTTTCAGCTGGAACTCCAGCGGCGGGCCGGGGAAGGTCGGCTCGCCGAGCTGCTCGGGAAAGGAGCGCTCGATCTCGACCGCCGGCGCCTCACCTTCGGGTACGCGCGCGTGGCGGCGCGGGCCGTCCCGCTCCTTCCGGACGTGGAGCGCGTCCATCTCCAGGCGCTGTCCGACGGCATCAACGCGTTCCTCGCCTCCCACGGCGGACGCCTCGGCCTGGAGTTCGCGCTTCTGGGGGAGCGGCCGCGCGATTTCACGCCGGCGGACGCGCTCCTCGTCATGCTCCTCATGTACGAGGACCTGACCACGGTCTGGCGCGACGAAGTCGCCCGCGACGCCAACCGGCAGCTTCCGCCGGACGTCGCGCGTTTCGTCTTCTCGTCGGTCTCCAGCGACGACGTGACGATCGTGCCGGACGGGACGCCGCTCCGTCCGCCCCCGCTGCCCGAGCTCTCTGCGGCGACGGAGAAGGGGAGCGCCGAGGCTGCGGCGGAGCACGCGGAGGCGGCCGCGGGGTCGAACAGCTTCGTGGTCTCGGGTGCGCTCACGAAGAGCGGCAAGCCGATCCTCGCGAACGACCCCCACCTCACGATCAACATGCCCGCGCTCTGGCTCCCGATGCGGTTCGAGATCGCCGGCCGCGAGGTCGAAGGGGTGACGCTTCCCGGGCTCCCCGGGGTCGTCCTCGGGAAGAACGACGCGATCGCCTGGGGCTTCACGAACCTCTACACGGACGTGCAGGACCTCTACCGGGAGAAGATCGTGGACGGCCGGGCGGTCCGGGGCGATGGATCGGAAGGTGTGGAGCTCCGGATCGAGACGATCCCCGTCCGCGGCGCGGCTCCCGAACGGCTCGAGGTGCGCGAGACGTCGCACGGGCCGCTCGTGACGAAGGAGCTGGCGCTCAAGTGGACGGCCCTCGACCCGCGGAACCTCCGGCTGCCGACGGTCGAGGTGATGATGGCGGGAACGCCGGCCGACTTCGACCGCGCCCTCGATGGCTTCTTCGGTCCGGCCCAGAACGTCCTCTGGGCCTCGGCCGGGGGCGACATCGGCTGGCGCGCGACGGGGCTGATCCCGCTGCGGCGGACCGGGACCGACGGGGGGCTCCCGTACGACGGCGCCGACGAAGCGAACGACTGGAAAGGCTTCCTCCCCCCGTCGAAGCTGCCGCGCGTCGTGAATCCGGCGTCGGGTTTCCTCGTCACCGCGAACAACCGCGTCATCGGAACGGGCTTTCCGGTGCCGGTCTCGACGCATTTCTGGTCTTCGGTGCGGGCGCGGCGGATCCGCGACCTGATCACGACGGCGACGCGGGGCGGCGCGAAGCTCGACCGGCGGGGGGTCGAAGCCATCCAGCTCGACATCGTGTCGGAGCCGATGCGGCGCCTGATGGAGGCCTTCGGGCCCTACCTGCCTCCGGACCTCTCGAAGCTCTTCTCCGGATGGGACGGGAGCGCGGACGCGCCGACGCCCCGGTTCCTGATCGCCCGCGCGCTCCGGAATCAGCTCGCCGAACGGACGCTGGAGGTCTGGAAGGTCCGGTCCGCCGGGATGTCGCTCGCCGAGGAGCGCGTCCTCGACGTGGCGCTGGCCGACCGCGCCGCGTGGCGGCGCGCCGGCCTGGGGGAGAAGGCGGCGGCGATGAAGCTCGTCGTGGAGAAGGCGCTCCGCTCCCTCGCGGAGGCCCAGGGGCTGGACCGGTCGCGCTGGAGCTGGGGCGAGAGGAACCGGCTGAACGCGAGGCATCCTCTCGGCCTCGTGCCGGGCCTTGCACGCGTCTTCGACGCGCCGCGCCTCCCGATGCCGGGGGCGTCGGGGGTCCCGCGGGTCCAGAACTTGGGCTTCGGGCAGTCGATGCGCTTCATCGTGGACTGGGGCGAGCCGGACGCCGCCACGCTCGTGGTGCCGTTCGGCGTCTCCGGTCACGTGGGATCGCCCCACCGGATGGACCAGTTTCCGTACTGGAAGGACGGAGACCCCGCGGGAGCGGCGACGCGCCTCGCCCGGCCGCCGGCGGGCCGGCCGCTCCTCTTCGTCCCGTGACGCCGGGAGCGCTCCTCCTCTCGGCGGTCGCCGCCGCCCCGGCGCTCACGATCTCGCTGTCGCCGCAGAGGGCCCCCCAGGGGAGCGTCGTCGTCGTCACGGTGACGAGCTCCGGCCCCCTCGCGTCTCCGGTTCTGGTCGACGGGGAGCGACGGATCCCTCTGGCGCCGGCGGGAGCGCGCCGCTGGGCCGCGCTCGTCGGCATCGACTTCGAGACGGCGCCGGGAGGCCGGCCCCTTCTCGTCGAGGGCGACGCGGCGGACGGCTCGAAGGTCGCCGCCTCGGCGCCGCTCCGCGTCGTGGCCCGGAAGTTCGCCGTCCAGCGGCTGACGGTCGACCCGAAGTTCGTGGAGCCGCCGCCCGAGGAGAGGGAGCGGATCGAACGGGATCGCGAGGCCTTCGCCCGGGCCTTCGCCTCGTCCCGACCCGGCCGCCTCTGGAGCGGCTCCTTCCGCCGGCCGGCGGAGGGGGAGATTCGCGGGAACTTCGGCGCGCGGAGGGTCTACAACGGACGGACCCGATCCCGTCACGCCGGACTCGACGTGGCCGCGGCCCAGGGCGCCCCGGTGGCGGCCGCGGCGGGGGGACGCGTCGCGCTGGCGGGCGACTTCTACTTTTCCGGCGGGAGCGTCGTCCTCGACCACGGCGACGGCCTCTTCACGATGTACTTCCATCTCTCCCGGCTCGACGCGAAGGAGGGAGACGTCGTGGCCGGGGGACAGCGGATCGGCGCCGTGGGGGCGACGGGCCGGGTGACGGGTCCGCATCTCCACTGGGCGGCGAGGCTCCAGGGCGCCCGGATCGACCCGACGGCGCTCCTGACCCTCTCCCTGCCGCCGGGTCCGGGGCCCCCGGGCCGGCCGTAAGATGCAGACATGAGCGTCCGAATCACGGGCCGCCTGCAGTCGCCCACGACCACTTCCCTGGCGCACGAGTCCTCCTCGACGATCACCACCATGGCCCCGAAGGACAACGGCGGCGACGGAAGCACGTTCTCGCCGACCGATCTCTGCGCCGCCTCCTACGCGAGCTGCGCCGCGACGACGATCGGCCTCTTCGCCAGGCGGAACGGCATTCCGCTCGAGTCGATCGACTTCTCGGTCGAGAAGCACATGACGTCGGAACCTCCCCGGCGGATCGCGAAGCTGGTCGCCCGTTTCCTCATCCACTCGCCGTGCGGCGAGGCGGACTTCGCGAAGCTCGTCCATGCGGGAAAGACCTCTCCCATCCGCCGCTCGCTCCACCCGGACGTCGTCGTCGAGGAGACGTACGACCGGGCCTGACGCTCAGGCCGGCCCGGATGCCTTCGCGGGATCGAGCGGCTCGGTGTCGTAGCCGGCGGAGAGCCAGGCGTCGAACCCTCCGGCGAGAGGCCGGACGAGGGTGAACCCGCGGTCGATCAGGAGGCGCGCCGCACGGGCCGCCGAGGCTTCCGTCGGTCACGTGCAGTAGAGGATGATCTCCCCGTCCTTCGGCAGGAGCGACACGTGGGCGTCGAGGTTCTCGAGGGAGAGAAGGACGGCGCCCGGGATCCTCCGGGGATCGCCCGCCCGCGCCAGTGCGGAACGGACGTCCACGACGGCCGGCGGGTCGCCGGCGGAGCTCGTCGGGAGGAATCCGCGCCATCCGGAGTTCGTGGAAGAACCGCCGCCGCTGCATCCACTTGACGAGGAGGAAAACGACGAACGCTCCCCCCGGAATCGCCAGCGCCCCGCCGCCCAGCGCCGCGAGCCATTCCACCACGCGTTCGACGGCGTCGTGGAAATACCAGCCGAGGGCGATCCCGGAGCCGGCCCAGAGGAGCGCTCCGGCCCCGGAATGGGCCAGGAAGGCCGGCATGGCGACGCGCCCCGACCCGGCCAGCGGTGGCGCCACGGTCGAGAGCCCCGGAATGAACTTGGCCACGAGGAGCGTACGAAGGCCCCAGCGGTCGAAGACCGATTCCGTCTGGCGGACGCACGAATCGGGCGAGATCGTCAGCCGGCAGAGCGTCTTCAGGATCCGGTGCCCCTGCCACCGCCCGAGCAGGAACCAGAGAGCATCGCCGAGGAGCGACGCGGAGACGGACGCGAAGAGGAGGCCCGCGAGCGGGATTCTTCCGTCGGCCGCGAGAGGGCCGCAACCAGTCCGGTCACGAGATCTTCAGCTCACGCCGCCGGGGAAGGGAAGGACGTTCTGGGGCGTCACGCCCAGCCGGGCGAGACCGCGCTCCCAGAGGCCGTCGATCTCGTTCGTGAAGGCGAAGGCCGCTTCGTACGGGAGGACGAGCCACGCCCCCTCCTCCATCTCGTGCTCGAGCTGCTCCGCGCCCCACCCGGCGTAGCCGAGGACGAGGAGGCCTGCGGGGGGCGAGGAGAGGCTCGCGAAGAGCTTCGGGAGGATCTCGGAGGAGGCGGAGACCCGGATCCCGGGCGCCATCTCGATCTGCTCGACGTCCGGAACCTCGCGGGGAAAGACGACGACGAGGCCGTTCGTCACGACGGGGCCTCCGAGCCGGATCGGGGTGTCGGGATGGATCGACGTCCCGAGCGGCGGCGTGAGGAGCTCCGCCGGCGGCACGCCCAGCTCGCGGTTGACGATCCAGCCCAGGGCCCCCTCCGTCGTGTGGTGCGCCATGAGGACGACCGTCTTCGCGAAGTTCGGGTCGAGCATCGCCGGCGAGGCGAGGAGGAAATACGGCGGCTCGAGGGAGGGGACGCTCACGGGAGCGATTATCTCCGGCGGCGTCTCACCGGCCGAACGCGGCTGCCGCGGCCCGCGCGACCTTCGCGATCACCGCGTCCCGATCCGCCTCGCCGAGGGTGGAGCTGCGAAGGAGGACCGACAGCGCGAGCGTCGGTCCGCCGGGGAGCCGCACGAGGGCCACGTCGTTGACGCAGCGCCCGATCGTCCCGGTCTTGTCGAAGACCTCGCTTCCCGAAGGGACCCCCGCCCGGATCCGGCGGTCCCCGGTCGCGCAGCGGCGCATCGCCGAGAGAAGGCGCTCCGTGGAGGCCGACGAGAGAAGCTCCTTCTTCTCGAGCCGGACGAGGAGTCGCGTGAGGGCCTCCGGCGTCGCGGCGTCGAGCGGCTCCTGCTCGAACCGGGCGGCGGCCTTTTTCCGAGCGGCCGCAGGCACCTGGCCGGTCTTCGTCTTCAGCTCCTCGGGGGTCATCCGGAGGTCGGCGGGGCTCGCCGGGATCCCCCGGAAGCGGAGCAGCATCTCGAGCTCGGTCGCGTCGACGGCGATCCCCGAAAGGCCGAGTGCGGCAAGCCCGTCCCGAACGGCCTTCGTTCCGCCAAGCCTTCGGATGAGAAGGTCGACCGCGCTGTTGTCGCTCGCGACCATCATCTCGTCTAGGAGCTCTCCGACGGTGAGCGAGAGCCCCGGCGTCCAGCGCTCCAGGACCGGCCCGGGCGGACGGAGGTCGCCGCGGGTGACAGGGAGCTTCTCGTCCAGCCTGACGGCGCCGGCATCGACGCGGGAAAGAAGGACCACGGCAACAGGGAGCTTGACGACACTCGCCATCGGGAAGGGCTCGTTGCCTCTTTGGGAGACGCTCCGGCCGGAGACCGGCTCCACGACGGAGACGCCGAGCAGGCCGTCCGAGTCGTCCGCGATCCGGGCCAGTTCGCTCCGGAGCGTCCGGAGGCGTCCGTCCTCGGGCGGCGGAGCGGGGGGTGAGGCGAGGAGGGGCAGGAGGACGAGAGCGGGCACGAGCACGATGGGCCGGGACGGTACCAGACCTCCGCGAAGGCCGCGCAACCTCGCGGCCGGTTTCCCGTAGGATGGAGGCCCCTTGAACGCGATCCTCTCCGTCCGGGACGTCGCCAAGTCGTTCGGCGATGTGAAGGCCGTGGATGGCGTGTCGTTCGATCTGCGGCCGGGGACGATCACCGGCCTCCTCGGGAGGAACGGCGCCGGGAAGACGACGACGCTCCGGATGATCAACGGCATCTTCTTCCCCGACCGGGGCGAGGTCCGCCTCTTCGGCGGCGATTCGAAGGACGCCCGCGACCGCGTCGGCTACCTCCCGGAGGAGCGGGGGCTCTACAAGAAGATGAGGGTCCTCGAGCTCCTTCTCTTCCTGGCCGAAATCAAGGGGCGGGCGCCCGCCGCGATGAAGGGGGCGGCGGGGACGTGGCTCGCGCGGTTCGAGCTCTGGGACCGGAAGGACGTGAAACTCGAGGAGCTGTCGAAGGGGAACCAGCAGAAGGTCCAGCTCATCGGCGCGCTGCTGCACGACCCCGAGATCCTCATCCTCGACGAGCCGATGGCGGGGCTCGACCCGGTGAACGTCGTGCTGGTCCGGAGGCTGCTCCTGGAGCTGAAGGCCGAAGGCAAGACGATCCTCCTCTCGACGCATCAGATGGCCGAGGCCGAGAAACTGGCCGAGGAGATCGTCCTGATCCACCGCGGGAAGGTCGTCCTCGGCGGCAGCCTCGCCGAGGTCCGCGCCTCGTCGGGAAAGAACGCCGTCCACGTCGACTTCGAGGGTGACGGCGCGTTCCTGCCGACGCTGGCAGGGGTGGCGGGGGGACGTGTCGACACGAACCATGCGGAGCTGGCGCTGACCGCGGGCGCCGATCCGCAGGCGCTGCTCCGCTCCGCCATGGAGCGGCTCGCCATTCGCCGGTTCGAGGTCGTGGAGCCCTCGCTCGAGGAGATCTTCATCGAGAAGGTGGGCGAGTCGACGCTCGAGGCGGAACGGACGGCCGCGGCATGAAGAAACCCTGGGCCGTCTTCAAGCGCGAGTACCTGCAGGCGGTGAGAAAAAAGTCGTTTCTCATCATGACCGTCCTGACGCCGTTCCTCTTCGGGGCGCTGATGATCATTCCGAGCGCGCTGGCCGTGAAGGGGGTCGGCGAGAAGACCGTGGCCGTCGTGGACGGGACGGGGCGGCTCGCGGCGGCGGTGACGGAGGGGCTCCAGGCCGTCGCGGCCGACGAGCCGGGGAAAGACGCGGCCGGACACCCCGAACCGCCGGGCCGCGGGCGACACGCCACGCTGCCGGCAAACGTCCACGCCGAGTACGTGAGCGCCGCCGGTCGCGACCCGAAGGAGGCGGCCCGGCCTTACCTCGACCGCCTCCACTCGGAAAAGGCCGCCGAGCGCCTGGACGGCGTCTTCCTCATCCCGGGGCAGGCCTTCGAGGACCCGTCGCTGACGCTGACCTACTACAGCCGTTCCTCGACCGACCTGATCGTCCAGGAGCGGCTCGGGCGCGTCGTGAACCGCGCCCTCGAGCGGGAGCGGCTGACGGGGCGCGGGCTGAACCCCGCGGAGATCGACGCGCTCCTGAGGGACCTTCCGGTCGACGCCGTCCAGCTGACGAAGGGGGGAGAGGAGAAGGCGGGCGGCGAGATGAACTTCCTGGCGGGGTTCGTCTTCGTCCTTCTGATCTTCATCCCCGTCCTGATCTACGGGCAGGAGGTCATGCGCGGGATCATCCAGGAGAAGACCGACCGCGTCGTGGAGATCCTCATCTCGTCCATGACGCCCTTCGAGCTCCTCTCCGGGAAAATCCTCGGCATGGCGGCCGTCGGACTGACGCAGATCGCCATCTGGGTCGCCATGGGGGGCGCCTTCGCGGCCTGGGGCGCGACGGCCGCGGCGGCGGCGGGCGTGAACCTCGGGCAGTTCCTTCGCCCGGCGCTCGCGGTCTGGTTCCTCGTCTTCTTCGTCCTCGGCTACCTGATCAACGTCTGCATTTACGCGGTCGGCGGCTCGATCGTCAACTCGGAGAAGGAGGCCCAGCAGGTCCTCGCGCCGATCATCATCGTTATGATGCTTCCCTGGTTCCTCGTCATGCCGATCATCATGAATCCCGACTCGGCGCTCTCGACCGTCCTCTCGCTCATCCCGGTCTACACGCCGATCACGATGTTCATCCGAATCCTCGTCTCCGAGCCGCCGCTCTGGCAGGTCGGCCTTTCGGTCCTCCTCGCCGCAGCGACGATCCTCGGTTTCTTCTGGGTGACGGCGAAGATCTTCCGCCTCGGCCTCCTCGCCTACGGCAAACGGCCGACGATCCCCGAGCTGTGGCGCTGGCTGAAGGTGGCGTGAGGGACGAAGGGAAGCAAGCAGGAGGTCCATCTCATGAGCCGTGCCGAACTTTCCCCCGGGGCCGCGGGCCGCGTCTCGATCGTCGTGGGCGAGGGGGACCTCGCGAGCGTCCTCGCCGGCGTGACGGGCGACTCGTTCCCGCGCGTCCTCGCGACCGCGCGGATGATCGCTCTGATGGAGATCGCGGCCGCGCGGGCGCTCGTTCCCCTTCTCGGTGAGGGCGAGCTGTCGGTCGGGGTCAATCTGGACGTGTCGCACACGGCCGCCACGCCTCCCGGCGCGACGGTGACGGCGACCGGAACGTTTCTCCGGATGGAAGGCAAGCTCTACGTCTTCGAGGTCGTGGCCGAGGACGGAGGCGGCGAGATCGGCCGCGGCCTCCACCGCCGCGCCATCGTCGCGAGGGAGCGCCTCGAGGCCGGGGCCGCGAGGCGCGTGCCCCCCCGCGGCTGACCGGCGGCGGCCCGGGGCCTCACGGGCCGGCTTCGGGGACGCCGTCGGCCGAGAACGCCGGAAGGGCCGGAGTCGGCGTCCGTGTCGGCCTCAACCACGGGGGTACGACCGGCGTCTGAGCCCGGGTCGGCGTCCGGGTCGGAGTCGACGTCGGCGTCAGTGCCGAGGTCGGCGTCCGGGTCGGAGTCGACGTCGGCGTCAATGCCGAGGTCGGCGTCCGGGTCGGCGTCGACGTCCCCGTCAGCGCCGGAGTCGGCGTCCGGGTCGGCTTCAGCCACCCGGGTGGGGAGGGCGTCTGGGCGCCGGTCGGCGTCCGGGTCGGGGTCGGGGTTCGCGTGCGCGTCGGCGTCCGGGTCGGGGTGGACGTCGGCGTGGCCGTCGGCGTGCCCTGATTCACGGCAACGATCCGGTAGAGGCCGCCGTCGGTCGTGGCGGCGTAGAGTTCACCGGCGTCGCTTTCCCCGAACGTGGAAAGGTCCGGCAGCGTCGGCGTGAAGAGCTGACCGTTTCCCCACAGATTTCCGGAGCAGTAGTCGCCGTAGACGTAGATGCCGTAGAGGGTCGGACTCGAGGAGCCGCGATAGACGTAGCCTCCCGTGACGGCGCAGCCGAGCGTGTGGTCGTACTCGTAAACGGGCCCCGTGTAGACGGCGGAGCCGCAGGGAGCCGGATTCGAACAGTTCGACGTGTTTCCGGTGCAGCGCGTCCCCTCGACGATCTTCCAGCCGTAGTTCTCGCCTCCCGCGCTCGAGGCGGGCTGAAAGTCGATCTCCTCCCGCTGGTCCTGGCCCACGTCTCCGATCCAGAGGTTTCCCGTCAGGCGGTCGAAGGAGAATCGCCAGGGGTTTCGGAGCCCGAAGGCCCAGATCTCGTCGAGGCCGGCCTCGCCCGCGCCCGCGAAGGGGTTGGAGGCCGGGCTCGCCCAGTACGGCGGCGTGGCGACGTCGACGTCGATCCGGAGCAGCTTCCCGAGCCGCGAGTTCAGGTTCTGGGCGTTGCACGGGGGATCGTTGGACGATCCGCCGTCGCCGGTGCCGATGTAGAGGAATCCGTCCGGTCCGAACTGAAGCTGGCCGCCGTTGTGATTGTTGTTCGTCGGGTGGGAGATCGTCATCAGGATCACGCCGGAAGACGAATCGGCCAGATCGGGATCCCCTCCGGACACCCGGTAGCGCGCGACGACGTTGTCTCCCGACGTGTTGGTGTAGTAGACGAAGAAGAAGCCGTTGGCCGCGTACTGGGGGTGGAAGGCCAGTCCGAGAAGCCCCTCCTCTCCGCCTCCCATCACGAGGGGATCGATGTCCAGGAAGAGGGGCGAGAGGATCTGCGCGCCGTCCCAGATCGCGATCTGACCGCTCCGGTAGCAGAGGAAGAGGCGGGAGTCTCCGGCGTGGGCGATGGCCGTGATGGCCGGCAGGCCCGTCACGAGAGTCTGCAGCGTGATGTCGGTCGCCACGGCGGGAGCGGGCCCGGAGCTCCGCGGCGAGCCCGAAGAGGTCCGCATTGCGGCGAGAACCCCGAACGCGACGGTGAGCGCCAGCAGGGATCGGGTGCCCGGGCGCCCGGAGGCGTTTCTTGGGTGCACGGCGGCTCCTACTCTTCGAGATAGGTGTAGCGCGTCAGGGTCTGCTCGAAATCCTTGGCGATGGCCTTCGCCTCGGCGTCCTTGACCTTCTTCCTCTCGGTGGCCCGCCGGAGCTGGCGCCAGATGCCGTCGAGGATCTCGTCCCGGTCGTAGTTCATGTACGAGAGGACCCGCTCGCAGTTTTCGCCCGGCAGGACGTCCTGGAGGCGCGTCCGCCCGTCCTCGTCCACCGTCGCGAGGACCTCGTGCACCTCGCCGAAGAGGTTGTGGAGGTCGCCGAGGACGTCCTGGTAGGCCCCGATGAGGCAGAAGCCGATGTAGTACGGACTCGACCGCCTGAATTCGTGGAGCGGCAGCGCCTCCTTGATGTCCCTGAGATCGATGAATTTCTCGATCTTCCCGTCCGAGTCGCACGTGATGTCGGCGATGGTGGCGGACTCGGTCGGCTTCTCGCGCAGGCGGTGGATGGGGAGGATGGGGAAGAGCTGGTCGATCGCCCAGATGTCCGGGAGCGACTGGAACACGGAGAAGTTCATGACGAAAGTGTCCGAGAGCATCGTCTCGAGGTCCTCGAATTCTTCGGGTATTTCCTTCAAGGACTTCAGGTGGCGGCGGATCTTGTCGCAGATGTTCCAGAAGAGGATCTCGCCCTTCGACCGGTCCTCGAGCGAGACGTAGCCGAGGTTGAAGAGGGTGAAGAGCTCCTCCTTGTACTGGACCGCGTCGTGATAGCTCTCGCGGACGTTCTTGGCGGTCACGCCCTGCCAGATGTCGTACAGCTCCCGGACGACGTGGTTCTCGTCGCCGTCGAGCTTCACCGTCCGGTCCTGCTCGATCCGGTCCGCCACGTCGACGACGTTCGTGACGAGGACGGAGTGGAAGGCCGTCACGGCCCGCCCGGACTCGGTCACGAGGTGGGGGACGGCGACCTTCTCCTCGTCGCAGATCCCCTTGATCGTGTAGACGATGTCCCGCGCGTACTCCTGCACGGTGTAGTTCATCGAGGAGTCGAAGGCCGTCTTCGACCCGTCGTAGTCGACGCCGAGCCCCCCGCCGAGGTTCAGGTACTGGATCTCCACGCCGGAGCGCTGGAGCTTGGCGTAGACGCGCCCCGCCTCCTTGATGGCCTGCTTGATCTTCCGGATGTCGGTGATCTGCGAGCCGATGTGGAAGTGGAGCATGACGAGGGCGTCGAGCATCTTCTTCGACTTCAGGATCTCGACGGCCTCGAGCATCTCGGTCGTCGTCAGGCCGAACTTCGCCGACTCGCCGCCGGACTTCGCCCATTTCCCGGAGCCCCGGGCGTAGAGCTTCGATCGCATGCCGAGAAGCGGGCGGACGCCGCGGCGCCGGGCGACCTCGAGGATCCGCTCCAGCTCGGAGACCTTCTCGAGGATCATGACGACGGTCTTGCCCATCCGGATGCCGTTCAGGGCGAGCCGGATGAACGCCTCGTCCTTGTAGCCGTTCGTCGTGATGAGGGCGTCCGGCCCGAGGTCCGAGGCCAGGGCCGCGAGCAGCTCGGGCTTCGAGCCGGCCTCGAGGCCGTAGCTGTATTTCCGGCCCGCCTGGATGACCTCGTTCACGACGACCTTCTTCTGGTTGACCTTGATCGGGAAGACGCCGCGGTAGGCGGCGTCGTAGTCGTACTCCTTGATGGCGTCGACGAAGGCGTCATTCAGCTCGCGGACGGCGGAGGCGAGGATCTGCGGGAAGCGGACGACGACGGGGGTCGAGATGCCGCGGAGGGCCACGTCGTCGATGACGGCCTTCAGGTCGATGAAGCGCGCGGTCTCCCGAGTCGGGTGGACGAGGAGATTCCCGTCGTCGGAGACGGAGAAGAAGCCCTTCCCCCAGTTCTCGATCCCATAGAGCTTCTCGGCCTCGGCGAACCTCTCGGGGGCGCGGCTCCGGGCGGCCCGGGTCGGGCGCGCGGCGCGGGCGGGCGCGGTGCTGGTCATGCTGGGCGGAAATGTTAAGGCGCGCGGCGGCGGACGGTGGATTTTTTTCGGGACGAGTCCGGAGGCGGCCCGTCAGGCCCGCGGACGCTCCACGGCCCGCAGGGGGAAGACGCCGCTGTCCGGCATCTCCGGGAAGACGTCGTGCTTCACGCCGGCCTTCCCCTCCCGCTTCACCCGGTACATCATCTCGTCCACCCGGCGGAGCAGGTCGTCCGTGGAGACGGGCGGCCGCAGAAAGGTCACGGCGCCGATCGAGAAGGTCACGGGCCACGACTGCCGCGCCATTTCCGAGACGAGCGTCGCGTAGAGCTCCGCCAGGAGCGTCCGCGCGGCCTCGGCCCCCGTGTCCGACAGGAGGAGGGCGAACTCGTCCCCTCCGAGGCGCGCCACGAGGTCCGTCGCGCGGACGCGGCGGACGAACGTCGCCGCCACGCTCCGGAGGAGTTCGTCACCGGCCTCGTGGCCCAGCTCGTCGTTGACGCGCTTGAAATCGTCCACGTCGAGATAGGCGACCGTCAGCGCCTCCTGGAGCCGGCGCGACCGCGACAGCTCCAGCTCCGCCCGCTCGTAGAAGGCGCGGCGGTTCGCGACGCCGGTCAGGGCGTCCGTCCGGGCGAGCAGCCGCTGCTGCCCGTTGAGGTCCCGGAGCGCCGCCGCGACGAACGTCAGGGTGATGAAGAAGGCTCCCTCCACGACGAGGCTCCAGTAGAGCGCCGGTTTGTGGAGAAGATCCGGACCCTGCCACTTGAGGACGAAGGCGAGCCTCAGGCTGGCGCAGAGGCCGTTCAGGACGAGGCCGGGAAGCCGCCCCCCCGTCCACGTCACGAGGAGAATCGGGACGATGTAGAAAACCGAGAAGGAGACCTCGTCGCCCGTCATCCAGTCGAGAAGGGCGATCAGGGCGGTGAAAAGGAGGGCGTTGCTGTAAACGACCTTCCTCGGGAGCGATTCGAGGGCCTCGAGGATTCCCCCCATGGCGCGGAGTTTACGCGCCGGGCCCGTGCGAGACTACGCGGCGCATGGCGCGGAAGAAGAGCGGCCTTCTCCTCTACGGCGCCAACGGCTACACGGGGCGCCTGATCGCCGAGGCGGCGCGGCGCGCAGGGCTCCGGCCGATCCTCGCCGGCCGGCGCGCCGAG
>DATIWM010000263.1:0-20940 GCA_035519355.1 Thermoanaerobaculia bacterium
GTCGGACGGGCGCGCAAGATCCCCGAGCTCCCCGGCGGCCTCGACGACGCCCCCGGAGAAGAGGATTCCCGCCACGAGGTCTTCGTCGTGGCCGGGCGTCCGCATCGTGACGAGGAGCCGGACGGGCTCCGATTCCTCCCCTTCCCGGACGCGGATCTCCAGCGGCTCCTCGACCACCAGCGCGTCCGGAGCGAACGAGTCGAGCGCGCCGTCGCGCCGGCGCACCAGCGCCCGCATCGATCCGGAGCGCTCGTGGGGGAGCATTCGGTCGATCCTACCGGCGGGAGAGGAGTTTCAGGATCTCCCTCAGCTCGGCCACCGTCTTCGCCACCCGGGGATCCGGGGCGGGGGCGGCCGCCGGCGCCGTCCGGATCGGGGCCGTCTCCACCGGGACCGGCCCGTCGGGGAACGGAAGCTCCGTCAGCTCCGGCGCCGCTTTAGCGGTCTTCGCCTTCGGCTCGGCCGCCGCTTTCTCGCGCGGGCGAGCCGCCTCTCCCTTCCCTTTCGGCTCGGCCGACCCGGCGGGCAGGGCCTCCGTCGCACGGCCTCCAAGCTCGGCCTCGAGCTTCTTCTTCGCCCCCGCGATCGTGTAGCCCTCGTCGTACAGGAGCTTCTTGATCTGCTCGATGATCCGCAGCTCCCGCACGGTGTAGGTCCGCGGGCCCTGGAGCGTCCGGTCGGGCGAAAGGGCCGGGAATTCCGATTCCCAGTAGCGCAGAACGTAGGGCTGCACGTCGGCGATCCGGCAGACGTCGCCGATCTTGTAGCGGGGCTCCCCGCCCCCGGCTCCGGGCGCGGGCGAAACGTTCGGATTCTGGGCTTCAGGCATCTCTCGGACCGGGCCCATTTTTGCACAGGGAACGGCCGGAGGAGAGACTCAATCGCTCCGGACGACCTCGAACCGGACGGGAACCCCGTCGAGCGGATACGCCTCGCGGAGCCGGTTCTGCAGGAACCGCTCGAACGAGAAATGGAGCTTCTCGGCGCGGTCCGCGAAGAGCCGGACGAGCGGCGGTTCGGCGCGGACCTGGACCGCGTAACGGATCTTCAGCTCCCGCCCCGACCTCCCCGTCGGCGTCTGCCGCCCGAAGGCCTTCCGGAGGTGCCGGTTCAGCTCCCCGGTCGGGAACCGGGAGGAGAAGCGCCGGGCCACGGCGTCCACCTCGGGAAGGACCTTCCCGACGCCCCGGCCGGTCCGGGCCGAGACCGGGAGAAAGAGATTCGTCCGCGTGAAGACGAAGCGCCGCGCCACGTCCTCCCGGAGGCGCTTCGTTTTCTCGCGGTCCCTTTCGACGAGGTCCCACTTGTTCGCCACGAGCAGAAGCGCCCGGCCCGCCTCCTCGGCGTAGCCGGCGATGTGGGCGTCCTGGGCGGTGATTCCCTCCGAGGCGTCGAAGAGGATGACGGCGACGCGGGCGCGCTCCATCGAGCGTCGGGCCGCGACGACGGAGAGCTTCTCGGCCGAATCGGTCGTCTTTCCCTTCCGACGCATCCCCGCCGTGTCGACGAGACGGTAGCTCCGCTCGCCCTTCCGGAGGACGACGTCGATCGAGTCGCGCGTCGTTCCCGGGATGTCCGAGACCATGACGCGGTCCGCTCCGACGAGGGCGTTGACCAGGGACGACTTTCCGACGTTCGGCCGGCCGACCACCGCGACGGCGAGCGGTTCGGCCCGCGTCGCGGGGTCGAGGTCGGGCGGCAGCCGTTTCTCGATCAGCGCGTCGAGCTCCTCCTGTCCCGTGCCGTGGAGGGCCGAGACGGCGACCACCTCCGCGAAGCCGAGTTCGTGCGCCTCAGCCGCCGCCTCCTCCGCCGCGCGCGTGTCGACCTTGTTCCAGACGGCCACCACGGGCTTCCCGAGGGCGTGGAGCCGGGCCGCGACGCGGCGGTCTTCGGGGAGAAGGCCCGCCGCCCCGTCGAGAACGAAGAGAAGGAGGTCGGCGTCGGCGACGTTCGAGAGGGCCCGCTCGCTCGTCCATGCGGCGAAGCCCCCCGCGGCGTCGAGGTCGAGTCCCCCGGTGTCGACGACGACGTAGGGGCGGTCCCCCGAGGTCTTCGCCGGGGCCTCCAGCGCGTCGCGGGTCATTCCGGGGCGGTCGTGGACGAGGGCACGCCGGCTCCCGGCCAGACGGTTGAAGAGGGCGCTCTTCCCGACGTTCGGCCGGCCCACGAGGACGACACGGAACGGCCGGGCCCCCTCCGCGCCGGTCCCGCTCATCTTCGGGGGCTCCTCCCGCCGCGGCCGCTCCGCCGGGGCGGCCGTCGTTCCAGGGCCTCCACACGGCTCCGGCGCCGGGGGCCGGCGGAGTCCCCGACCGGCCGGAAGTCGAGCGCCCGGCGCTCCGCGTCGGCCCGGACCAGCTTCACGCGAAGCCGGTCGCCGAGACGGTAGATCCGCCCGAACTGCGCGCCGACGAGCTGGTGACCGACGTCGTCGTAGCGGTAGAAGTCGTCCTCGAGAGAGCTGATCGGAACGAGACCGTCGACATAGATCGCGTCCAGCGTGACGAAGAGGCCGAAACCGACGACCGCGGTCACCCACGCGTCGAACTCCTCGCCCACGCGGTCCTTCAGGTAAACGAATTTCTTCCACGCCACGGCCTCGCGCTCGGCCGACTCGGCGCGACGCTCGCGCTCGGAGCAGTGAACGCACGCCTTCGTCAGCCAGCGCGTCCGGCCTTCGGCCTCCTCGGCGGCCGGGGCGCGGCGCGCGGCGAGCCACTCGACCAGCGCACGGTGGACGAGAAGGTCGGGATACCGGCGGATGGGCGACGTGAAATGCGTGTAGTAGGGCGCCGCGAGGGCGTAATGCCCGCGGCACTCCTCGGCGTAGACCGCCTTGCGCTGGGAGCGGAGGACCAGATCGGAGACGAACCGCTCCTCCGGCTTTCCCTCGGCCTGCTCCAGGATCGACTGGAAGACGGCCGGCGTGACCTCCTCGACGTCCTCGGGAACGTCGTAGCCGAGGGGACCGAGGACGGCCCGGAGGTCGACCAGACGACTTTCGTCGGGACGGTCGTGGACGCGGTACGGGGCGGGCGCCGGCACGAACACGAGGTGCTTGGCCACGGCCTCGTTCGCGGCAATCATGAATTCCTCGATCAGCCGGTGCGCCTCGTTCCGGACCGCCTTGGCGATCGCGACGACGTCTCCCGTCTCCCCGAGGATCACGTCGGCGTCCGGCAGGTCGAAGTCGAGCGATCCCCGCGCTTCGCGCTTCTTTCGAAGCAGAAGCGCCGCACGCCGCGCCACCAGAAGCATCCGGCCGACGTCCGGAGAGAGATTCTTCTTGGAAGGTGAAGACTCTTGCGGCTCACTCCCGCCCCCGGCGTCGCTCGATGGCTGCGCTGTAGCTTCGCGCCGAGGCGCCGACGGTGTGTCGGGTTGTTTCCCCTCTTCCCCCTCTAGGAAATCTCCAACTTCCGTGTACGTCAGTCTCGCCTGCGACCGGATGAAGCTTCGCGCGAATTCGGCCTTCACCGTCTCGCCCGTCGCGTCGAGCGTCAGGATCGCCGAGACGGTCCGGCGCTCCTCGTTCGGCCGGAGCGAGCAGAGGTCGTTCGAAAGACGCTCGGGGAGCATCGCGAGGGCCCGGTCGGGGAAGTAGACGGAGGTGCCGCGCTCGAAGGCCTCGGCGTCGAGGGCGCTTCCCACGGCGACGTAGTGCGACACGTCGGCGATGTGGACGCCGACCACGAATCCGCCCCCGGGACGCTCCTCCGCCTCGATGGCGTCGTCGAAGTCGCGCGCCGTCTCGCCGTCGATCGTGACGATCGTCCGGCCCGTGAAATCGGTGCGGGCGGCGCGGTCCGCACCCTCGATCGCGCCGGAACAGCGCTCGGCCTCGCGGAGCGCCGCCTCGGCGTAGATCCGGGGAAGGCCCCACTTCCGCGCGACCACTTCGACGTCGACCCCGGGGTCTCCCTCGAAGCCGATCTGCTCCGTCACCTCGGCGAGGGCGAGACGGCGGTCGTCCGGATAGGCCACGATCCGTGCCTCGACGAAGAGCCCGTCCGGCGCACCGAGGTCCTTGCCGTCCGGGACGCGCAGGCGGGCGTCGATCTTCCGGTCGAACGGGACGACGAACGTCCCTTCCGGCCCCCGCACGAGCTTTCCGACGACCGTGGCCCGGCGGCGGACGAGGACCTTGACGACCACGCCCATCCGCGGCAGAGGCGTGCCGATCCGCCGTCCCTTCGGAATGCGGGGCTCCTCCACCCGGACGAGGACGACGTCGCCGTCGAGCGCCGTTCCGAGATGCCCGGCCCGGACCGGCAGATCGGGGACGCCGGCCTCGCCCGAGAGGAGAAACGCGCGTCCCTCCCCGCGCACGGCGAGGGTTCCCGAGGCGAAGTCCGTGTACTCGATCAGGGAGAGCTTCTCGCCTCGGATCCGGACGACCCGCCCTTCCCGCTCGAGCTCGGCCACGGCGGAGAGGAGCCGCTCCGTCCCGGCGTCGCTGGCGTCCGGCCCGAAGACTCTTCGAGCGAGGTCGCCGACGGTGAGAATGCGCGATCCCCGGGGCCTCAAGGCCTCGACGATCCGCTCGGTGAGGGGGGGGGAACTCATAAGGATGGTGCGAAAGGGGGGACTCGAACCCCCACGGCCGGGTAAGGGCCACAAGGTCCTGAGCCTTGCGCGTCTGCCAGTTCCGCCACTTTCGCGCCGGAGTCTGCGAGGGGACGGAGGATAGACGCGCCGCCTGAGGGCGTCAACCGCCGCGGGGCGCCGCTTCCGTCAGTCAGCCCCCCGCCGCCGGCCGCCGGGCGCCGCCTTTCTCGCGCACGATGACGAAGGCCTCGATCCGGGCCTCGTCCTTTTCGGGCATCTCGACGAACCGGATGCCGAACGCCGGGTGGAGGAGGTCAAGCTCCGTGGTCCGCCGGACGACCCGCCCGGTGGCCCGGACCGCTTCCGGGTCCTCGGGCAGGAAGAACTCGATGTCGACCGTCCGGCCGATGACGAGCGGCGACTCCGTCTCCACGAGGATCCCGTTGGACGAGACGTTCAGGGTCTTGCCGCCCTGCACCGGCCCTTCCGCCTTCGGGTCCCGGACGCGGGCGAGCGTGTTCAGCTCCCGCCGGGCCGGAATGACCGTCAGGCGGCGTGCCTTGTCGAGGAGCTCCTCCGGAGGAAAGGGCGACAGGATCAGGTCGTTGATCCCGGCCGCGAGGACCTCTTCGAGGCGGGGGCGGCCCGCCGGGACGGCCAGCATCATGGAGACGAACCGCCAGTAGGCCCGCGCGCGGAGACGCTGGGCCACGGCGACGGCGCCGTCGGGCGGCATCGCGATGTCGAAGATGACGAGGTCGGGTGTGATGCCGGCCTCGAGGCCGAGGAGGGCCTCGGGGTCCTCGGCGTGCGCGACGAGGTAGCCGGCCCGCTTGAGGACCTGGGCAGCGCCCCGGAGCGCTCCGTCGGGCGGACCGGCCAGCGCCACCCGCTTCTCGCGCTGCGAGAGGATGCTCGAGGAGGGATAGATCTGGGTCACACCCGGCCCTCGGGAGCGGATTCTCCGCGGCGGACCGTGACGGAGCCGCTCGCGACCCGGGCGCCTCCGGCGTCCCGGACCGAGGCGTCGAACTTCACCGCCGGGCCCATCCGGCCCGCGACGGCGACGTCGATCGTCAGAACGTCGCCCGGGAGGGGCGGCCGCTCCAGGGAGAGGTCGGAGAAGCCGGCCAGAAAGCCGCTCTTCCCCGGTTCCGGGTCGGCTCCGGCGACGAGGAGCGCCGCCTGCGCCATCAGCTCCCCGACGAGCGCGCCCGAGAGGATCCCGCCCGAGACGCCGCGCCCCCCGGCGGAAACGACCGCCCGGACGCGGCCGGCCCCCGGCCCGGTCCGCTCCACCGTCCGGTCGGCGAACCGGAACGGGTACTGGTGAGGAAGAGCTTCCAAGCTCATTTGTCTGGCGCGGAGGGAGTCCGGGGGAAACCCGGCCCCGGGTTCCCCCGGGACATTATGCCGCCTTCTGCCGGATGAAGTCGCAGAGCGCGTCGACGGAGGCGAAGGCCTTCACGCCGACTTCCTCGTCCTGGACCTTGATGCCGAATTCCTTCTCCATGCCGAGGACCAGCTCCAGCGCGTCGATGGAGTCGAGGCCGAGTCCGTCGGACGCATCGCCGAACAGAGGCGCCTCGTCCCGGATCGTCGCGGGGTCGATCTCGAGCTTCAGCTGGCGGACGATGAGGCTCTTCACGCGCTGCTTCAGGTCGTCACGGGCGTTCATTCGGTCCGAGTGTACCAACTCATTTCCTGTGCGAAAGGAGCCACGCCGGGAGCGTCGCGTCGCCGTACGCCCGGTCCCAGGCGTTGTGGCCGACGCCCGGATAGATCGTCAGCTTCGGCGTCGCACCGGCCGCGCGGAGCGCCCCCACCAGCTCCTCGGTGGCCGCGGCCGGGATCACCTTGTCGGCCTCTCCGTGGAACGTCCAGACCGGCGTCTTCGCAAGCGGCCCCGCCAGATCCGCCGCCGGCCCGTGAAAGGCGCGGCGGTTCGGGAGCGGCGAGGATCCGTAGCCGCAGACCGGCGCCAGGGCCGCCCAGAGCCCGGCGTGACGAGCGCCGAGGACCCAGGTTCCGTGCCCGCCCTGCGAGAAACCCGTCAGGTAGAGACGGGACGGGTCGACGCGATACCTCCCGCGGACCGTCCTGAGCATCTCCATCACGGCTTCTTCGTGTTCCTCCCATTCCGAGTCGAGGAGCGGCTTCTGGGGAAAGAGGACGATGAAGGGCCACTCGTCGGCCCTGGCGAGAAGGGTCGGGCCGAGCCCCTCGCCGAGCATGCTCGACCCGTCGGTGCCGCTCTCCCCCTTTCCATGCAGAAAGGTGATGAGGGGCCAGGCGCGCATGCCGTCGTAGGCCCGCGGCACGTAGACGGCAAACCGGTAGGCCATCCCGCCGTACGTCAGCGACTCGAACAGGAAGCCGGTCGTCACGGCGGAAGGCGGCAGGGCCGGCGCCGCGACGGCCGAGAGCAGGAGGAGCAGGGCCGTCACGCCCGCTCCCGCCCTCATCCGGCCGCCCGCCTCACCCGACGAATCCGCCGTCGACGCGGATCGTCTGGCCGGTCAGGTACGCGGCCCCGTCCGAGCAGAGGAACGATACGAACGGCGCGATGTCGGCGGGGGTCCCGAAGCGCTGCATCGGGATCCGCCGGATGAAATCCTCCCGGGCCTCCCGGGAGAGGAACGAGATCATCTCGGTCTCCACGAAGCCCGGCGCGACGGCATTCACCGTGATGCCGTACGGCCCGACCTCGGCCGCGAGAGACTTCGTGAAGGCGACGAGCGCTCCCTTGGCCGCCGCGTAGTTCGTCTGCCCGGCGCTTCCGGAAAACGCCGCCAGGGACGAGACGTTCACGATCCGTCCCCAGCGCCGCTGGAGCATGCCCCGGACCACGGCCTTCGTCGTGTGGAAGGTTCCGTCCAGCGCCGTCCTGAGGACGATCTCCCAGTTGGCGTCGGGCATGAGGGCGAAGAGCCCGTTCTTCAGGACGGCCGCGTTGTTCACGAGGACGTCCACTCCGCCGCGCTCCCGCTCCAGCCGCTCCGCGAGGGCGAGGATGTCGTCCTTCACCGCCGCGTCGCAGCGGGCGGCCTCGGCGCTCCCTCCCGCCGAGAGGATCTCGCGGACGGCCGCCGCGGCCCCGTTCGCGTCGGCGCGGTACGTCAGGACGGCATGGAATCCGTCGCCGGCCAGCCGCCCGGCGATCGCACGGCCGATGCCGCGCGATGCGCCCGTCACCAGCGCGACGCGCCGCCGCCCTCCGGAGAGTTCAGCCATGGGGGGCCACCTCCGACGTCATCATTGCGCGGGCGAACGCCTCGGCGCCGGCCGGCTCCTCGACGACGAAACCGGATGCGCCCCGGAGCGTCCAGCGAAGCAGCCTCGTCAGAACGTCGCCGGGACCGGTCTCCGCGAAGACGGAAAAACCGTCCGCCCCCATCGCCGCGAGCGTCGAAGACCAGAGCGACGGGTGCGAAAGCTGACCGAAAAGGACCGAAGAGAGTTCTTCGAGTGAAGAGACGCGACGTCCGAGCATCGGAGCGTACAAGTGACACTTCGGCATGCGGACCGATATCTTGCCTTCCTGGAGAATCCTCAGCCGCCGTGTCATGTCACCGAGACGGCCACCGTGCATCGCGAGGCGGATCGGGAGCATCTCGGCCTTGAGCGCCTTGGGCCGAAGGCGCTCGATGGCCGCCGCGACGGCGTCTCTCTCCCCCGTCAGCACGAACTGCTGGGCGGCGTTCTCGTTCCCGATGGAGACATCCTCTCCGCCGATCCCGGCCTCGACGGCGGCTTTCGGGAGACCGATGACGAATCCCATCCCGCCGGGTCGGGTGGCGCTCGCGCGCCGGTCTTCCTCGAGGAGCCGCTGCGCCGCGAGAAGCACGTCGAGAGCCGCTCCCCGATCGAGGCTCCCGGCCGCCACGAACGCCGCGTACGTCCCGAGGCTGTAGCCGGCGACGGCGTCCGGGACGAGCCCGTGAATCCTCTCGAGCACGTCGAGCGCGGCGATCGACACCGCGAAGACGCCGACCTGGGCCGGGAGGTCGTCGCGAAGCTCCGGCGCGCCGCTTCCGAAGAAGGTCACCGCGAGGTCGACGCCCGAGCGGCGTGAGACCTCCTCGAACCAGGTGGCGACGAAGTCGAAGCGGGAGGCGAAGGCCTCGCCCATCCCGGCCTTCTCCGAGAGCTGACCCGGGCAGAGGGCCGCGAACGGGGACGTCGTCACGCGGCCACCGACGAGACGGGGCCGAAGGTGTGCCGCCGGAGCCAGATCCTGAGGCGGTCCTCCGTCCGGCGCCGGCCGGCGAACTTCACGAGGCGCTCGACGACCGAGAGGCCCGGCATCGGCGGGTGGTCGTCGTCGAACTCCCAGGGGTGGCAGTAGAGGACGGGCGGAACCCCGCGGGCCAGCTCGCGCTCGAAGGCGGCGTTCACCCGCCGGAAACGCGACATCCTCATGCAGACCCCTCCGCCCCAGAGCGCCCGCCGGAGGAAGAACGTTCCCCCGAGCGGGGGGATCTCGAGAATCGGACCCGACGCGGTCCGGATCACGGCCGGGCGGGTCGGGTTCCCCGGAACTCCGACCGGCGGCGCGTCGGCGAGGGACGAGTCGATCGCGAAGCCTTCCTCCACGAGGATGGCGAGCGCCGGGTTGTCCGGCGTCCGCATCGACCACTCGGGCGCCCGGTAGCTCGTCACCCGGTGGCCCAGAAGATCCTGGAGCGTGTCGCGACTCCGGACGACGTCGGCCCGGAACGCCTCGGGCGCCATCTCGAAGACCCGGCGGTGAAGGTCCCCGTGGCACCCCACCTCGTGCCCCGCGTCCCGGATCCTCCGGACGACACCCGGCGCCTTCCGCGCGACCCACCCGAGGACGAAGAACGTCGCGCGCGAGGGGGTCGGCGCGAGGAGCGCGAGGATCCGGTCGACCCCCTTCTCCACCCGCGACGGGCGCGCGTCCCAGGTCGCCGGGTCGCCGTAGAGGGAATGCCCGCAGAGGTGAAACCAGTCTTCGACGTCGACCGTCAGTACCGGCTGAACCGTCACCGCCGGATTATGAGTCCTCCCCTCCCAGAGTCTTGTACCAGACGGTGAGCCACGACGTGACCCAGGTGTCTCTCAGCGGGCGGTAGTGGCTGGCTCCCGAGCCGTAGATCGCCCGGACCGGCACGACGGCGAAGCGCCGGACGTGGGGTGCGGCCTTGACGAGCATCTCGTTTTCGATCGCGAAGCGCCGCGACGTGAGCCGGAGGCGGCGGAGCAGGTCGGCGGCGATCACGCGGTATCCCGACTGGCCGTCCTCGACGGGGAGCCCCGTCATCCTCGACAGGACCTTGTCGCCGATCGTGTTCGCCCAGTAGTTCTTCGCCGGCATCCGGCCGCGATCCGAGAGCCGCGAGCCGACGACGAAGTCGGAGCCGCTGCGGGCCGCGGCCAGGAGGCCGGGGAGGTCCTCCGGGTCATGCTGGCCGTCGGCGTCGACGAAGGCCACGTGCGTAAAGGGCTTCCGGAGGAGAACGGCGAGGCCCTCCCGGAGCGCGGCTCCTTTTCCGCCGTTGGCCTCACGGCGGAGGACGCCGGCCCCGGCCGCCACCGCCGCGGCGGCCGTCCCGTCCTCGCTCCCGTCGTCGACGACGAGGATGTCGGGAACGAACCTCCGGACGCCGCGAACCACCGATCCAACGCTCGATTCACATCGAAACGCCGGCAGGAGAGCGACAGGGCGGAAGCCGGAAGCGGCCATCAAGAAGTTGTTGACGAAACCGTTTCGTTTGTGAAAAGTATCACGAGCTTTTCGATGGGCACCCAGCAGGAATACCTTCCCATCCTCATGATGCTCGGCGCCGCGGTCCTGATCGCGGCGCTTCTTCTCGTCCTGAACTCCTTCGTCGGACGGAAGGTCCGGACCCGGCGGAAGCTGATGCCGTACGAGAGCGGCATGCCCCTGCTCGACGAGAGCCGGAAGCGGATCTCCATCAAGTTCTTCATCGTGGCGATGATCTTCATCCTGTTCGACGTCGACACGGCCTTCTTCTACCCCTGGGCCGTGATCCTGCGCGAAGGGGGCGCCACGGCCTTCTGGGGGATGATGCCGTTCCTCGTCCTCCTCGTCCTCGGCGACATCTATCTCTGGAAAAAGGGAGCGTTCGACTGGTAATGAGCGGCGGCGCGAACACCCCGCTCGGCGAGCTCCCGGGGAACCCCCGCGCCGGCGAACACGGCGCCCGGTCGTGCGGCCACCCGGTCACCTTCGGCCCGGAGACGAAGGCCGCCTTCGACCGCCTCCTGACCCGTTACCCGACCAAGCAGGCCGCGCTTCTCCCGGCGCTCTGGCTGGCCCAGAAGGAGTTCGGCTGGATCTCGCGCGAAGCCGTCGATTACGTCGCCTCGCTCCTGGAACTCTCCCCGGCGTTCGTCTGGGGCGTCGTGACCTTCTACACGATGTACAACCGCGCCCCGGTCGGGAAGCACCTGATCCAGGTCTGCACGTCGATCTCCTGCCACCTGAACGGGGCGGAGGGCGTCTATGCCGCCTGCCGGAAGAAGCTCGGGGACCTGAAGCCGGGCGAGACGTCCCCCGACGGAAAGTACACCGTCGTCGAGGTGGAGTGTCTCGCCCAGTGCGACAAGGCTCCCGCCGTCCAGGTGAACGAGGACGACTTCTTCTACGTCACGGAGGAGAAGCTGGACGAGTTCCTGAAGGGTCTCGAGTAGATGGCCGGCCTCGACCCGATCCCTCCCGTCCTGCTGGCGCGAGTCGGCAAGCCCGAAAGCCGGCAGCTCGCGGGTTACCTGGCGGACGGCGGGTATGCCTCGTGGAAGAGGGTGCTGGCGGGCTCGGCCACGGGCGAGTGGACCCCGGCCAGGCTCACGGAGATCGTGAAGGCCTCCGGCCTCCGCGGCCGCGGCGGCGCCGGCTTTCCCTGCGGGCTGAAGTGGACCTTCGTCCCGCCGAAGGAGCGGCGCGGCGGGAAGCCCGTCTACCTCCTCTGCAACGCCGACGAGTCCGAGCCCGGCACCTTCAAGGACCGGGTTCTCATCGAGCAGGACCCCCACCAGGTCCTCGAAGGGATGATGCTGTCGAGCTTCGCCCTCGACGTGAGGCACGCTTACGTCTACATCCGGGGCGAGATGTGGCAGGGCGCCGCCATCCTGAACGAGGCGGTCGCCGAAGCCGAGGCGGCGGGGCTCCTCGGGAGGAACATCCTCGGCTCGGGCCTGGACCTAGACGTCACGATTCACCGGGGCGGGGGCGCCTACATCTGCGGCGAGGAGACGGCTCTCATCGAAAGCCTCGAAGGAAAGCGCGGGCACCCGCGCATCAAGCCGCCGTTCCCGGCCGTCTGGGGCGCCTGGGGCTGCCCCACGGTCGTCAACAACGTCGAGACGCTCTCCTGCGTGAAACACATCGTCGACCGCGGCGCCGAATGGTTCAAGGGAATCGGGCGAAACGACCGGAACACGGGACCGAAGCTCTACTGCGTCTCGGGCCACGTGGAGAAGCCCGGCGTCTACGAGGCGCCGATCGGGATCCCCTGGGAGCGGCTCCTCGCGATGGCGGGGGGCGTGAAGGGCGGGCGCAAGCTGAAGGCCGTCATCCCCGGCGGCGCGTCGGCCCCGATGCTCACGGCCGCGGAGGTCGCCGGCGTCCCGATGGACTTCGACGGCCTCGCCGCCGCCAAGTCGATGTTCGGCTCGGCGGCGATCATCGTGATGGACGAGACGACCGACATGCCGAAGGCCGTCACGAACATCTCGAAGTTCTTCGCGCACGAGTCGTGCGGCCAGTGCACGCCCTGCCGCGAGGGAACCCCGTGGCTGAACAAGGCGCTGAAGCGGATCGTGAACGGCGGCGGGAAGAAGACCGACCTCGACCTCCTCCTCTCGATCGCGAACCAGATGGGGAACGGGATGACCATCTGCGTCTTCGCCGACGCCGCCATCGCCCCGGTCCTCTCGGGCGTCTCGAAATTCCGCGGGGAGTTCGAGGCGTACATCGCGGATTCGCCGGCGGCCGGCGCCGTCCTCCCCGCGCCCGGCGGGATCAGCGGAAAGGTGGCGGAGCGGGTGGCCGCCGGGATGCACGACTGATGGCGAAGGTCACCGTCGACGGCCGGACCGTGGAGGTTCCCGACGGCGCGAACGCCCTCGAGGCGTGCCGCGCCGCCGGCGTCGACGTCCCCCACTTCTGCTACCACCCGAAGCTCTCCGTCGTCGGCCAGTGCCGGATGTGCATGGTGGAGATCGAGGGGATACCGAAGGTGCAGGCCTCCTGCACGGTGCCGGTCCGCGACGGAATGGTCGTTCGGGCCTCGAGCGAACGGGCCCTCGCGGCCCGCAACGCCACGATGGAGTTCCTCCTCATCAACCACCCGCTCGATTGCCCCATCTGCGACCAGGCGGGCGAGTGCAAGCTGCAGGACAACGCGTTCGACGCGGGCCTCCCCGTGTCCCGGACCTCCGAGCGCCGGCGCCTCGTGCCGGGCTACGAGCGAACCGAGATCGGCCCCCACGTCGTGGCCGACATGACCCGCTGCATCCAGTGCACCCGGTGCATCCGGTTCTGCCAGGAGATCACCGGAACGGGCGAGCTGACCTTCGTCGAGCGAGCCGGCCACACGTTCGTCTGGACTCACGAGGGCCGGCCGCTGGACAACGACCTCTCGGCCTGCGCCGCCGACGTCTGCCCGGTCGGCGCCCTCACGGTCAAGGAATTCCGATTCCGCAAGCGCGTCTGGTGGCTCGACAAGACCCGCTCGGTCTGCGACGGCTGCGAGATCGGCTGCAACCTCTCGATCGAGTTCAAGGACCGGATCGTCTACCGCTTCACGCCCCGGGTGCAGCCGGCCGTGAACGACTACTGGCTCTGCGACCACGGCCGGTTCCTCTCGGAGCGCCTGAACGAGCCGGGCTACACCCGGCCCGAGATTCGAGTCGCGGGGAGCGCCGAGAGGAAGCAGACCGACTGGGGCGAGGCGCTCGACACGGTCAAGGCGGCTGTCGACAGGGCCGTGGAGACCGATTCTTCGAAAGTGATCGTTCTCGGCTCCGCCCGTCTCTCGACCGAGGAGAACTGGCTGATCGCCCGGCTGTTCCGGGATTCTCTGAAAGTGACGAGCGTCGAGTTCGCCGTGGACGACGGGCCGGCGCGGCGGATGAAACGCGGGACGGAGTGGGTCCATGGCACCGAGGCCGCTCCGAATTCCAGGGGCGCTGAAGCGGTGGGCGTCAAGCGAAGCCGAAGGGGAGATGGCTCGGCGCTGGATCTCTTTCTTTCAAAGAAGAATTCTCCTCCGGCCGTTCTTTACATCGCCGACGCGACGTTTACTGATCGGGCGTCCGACCCCGCCTTCGTCGCGCTCCTGCGGCAGGCGTCCGTCCTGATCGTCCACGCGCGCGTGAAGAACGCGCTCTCGGAGGCCGCCGACGTGGTCCTCCCGGCCGCGAACCTCTCCGGAAAGGAAGGGACGTTCGTCAACCGGGACGGACGGGTCCAGCGCTTCGACATGGCGATCGTCCCGCCTCCCGTCGTCCGCACCGATCTCGAGATCCTTCTCCACCTCGGGAAGCTCTGGGGCGCCTTCGACACGGCCTGGACCGCGTCCGACGTCTTCTCCCGGATGAAGGGGTCGGTTTCCGGCCATGCAAACCTCGACTGGAACTCCGACGACCTCGTCGGGAATCTGCCCTCGGCGTCGATCACCTCGGCCTACGACGTCCTCGGCCTCGAGAAGCGCCCCGAGGACGAGGTCTTCTCCCGCCCCGCCGTGACCGCGCCGGACGTGAAGCCGTGAGCCCCGCGGCGTTCTTCCTCCTGGCGGCCGTGGCGAAGATAGCCGTCGTCTGGGCCGTCATGCTCGCCGCCCTTCTTCCGAACCTCGTCTGGATGGAGCGCCGGGGAGCCGGCCTGATCCAGGACCGCCCCGGCCCGAACCGCGTCGGGCCCCTCGGCCTCTTCCAGGCAGTGGCCGACGTCCTGAAGATGTTCCTGAAGGAGGACGTGACGCCGCTCTACGTGGACAAGCTGCTCCACACCGTGGCGCCCGCCATCCTCCTCGTCCCCGCCCTGACGACCTTCGCCGTCATTCCGTTCGGCTCGTCGATACCGGTCTTCGGCCGCGAGGTCAAGCTCGTCATCGCCGACGTGAACATCGGCATCCTCTACGTCCTCGCCCTGACGTCGGTCGGCGTCTACGGGCTGGTCCTGGCCGGCTGGGCCTCGAACAACAAGTACTCGCTCCTCGGCGGCCTCCGCTCCGGGGCGCAGGTCATCAGCTACGAACTCTCGATGGGCCTCGCGGCGATCGCGACCTTCGTGACGGCCGGCTCCCTCAAGCCGTCCGCGGTGGTCGAGTGGCAGGTCCAGACCGTCTGGAACTGCATCCCGCAGGCGGTCGGGTTCGTCGTCTTCGTCGTGGCCGCCTTCGCCGAGACGAACCGGGTCCCCTTCGACCTTCCCGAGGCCGAGGCCGAGCTCGTGGCCGGGTACCACACGGAGTATTCGGCCTTCAAGTTCGGCATGTTCTTCATGAGCGAGTACGCGAACATGATCGCGGCGTCGGCGATGATCGTGACGCTCTACCTCGGCGGCTGGTCGCTTCCCTTCGTGACCTTCACGGGCCTCTGGGGCGGCCTGCTCTCGATCGCGGTCTTCTGGGCGAAGACGCTCGCCGTCATCTGCGTCTTCATCTGGGTCCGCTGGACCCTCCCCCGCTTCCGGTACGACCAGCTGATGAACCTCGGGTGGAAAGTCCTCCTGCCGCTTTCGGTCGCGAACCTCCTCGTCGTGGCCTGGATCGTCGCGATGAAGGGGCCGGCATGACGCCCGAGCTCCTCCTCTTCGCGTTGGCCGCCGGTCTTGCCATCGTCTTCGCGCTCGCGATGGTCGTCGAAAAGACACCCGTCCGGAGCGTCCTCTCGCTCGTCGTCACGTTCTTCGGCATCACCGTGCTCGCCGTCATGCTGGCCGCGCCGTTCATCGCGGCGATCATCATGATCGTTTACGCGGGCGCCATCCTCGTCCTGTTCCTCTTCGTCATCATGCTCCTGAACCTGAACGAGGAGGCGCGGGAGAAGGACAGCCGGCCCGTCCAGCGCGTCCTCGGCCTCGTCTCGGCGCTGGCGCTCGGCGGCCTGCTCCTCGGACTCACGCTCCGCGCCGGGAAGCCCCCCGTCGAGCCGTCGACGGCCGGCGGGAGGATTCCCGCGGTCGACGAGATTCCTCTCGTGGGACGGCTCCTCTTCTCCGACTACCTCTTCGCCTTCGAGGCGGTGGCCGTGCTGCTGCTGGCTGCCGCCGTCGGAGCCCTGATCCTCTCGAGGAGGAGGATGGATTGAGCGTATCTCCCGCGGCGTTCCTCGCGGCCGGGACGGTCCTCTTCGTGATCGGTCTCGTCGGCGCGCTCCTGAAACGCAACGCGCTCTCGATCTTCCTCTCGATCGAGCTGATGATGAACGCGGTCAACCTCCTCTTCCTGACCTACGGGAGGATGCGGGGCGACCCGTCGAGCCACGTGATCGTCTTCTTCGTCATCGCCATCGCCGCCGCCGAGGCGGCCGTGGGGCTGGCGGTCTTCGTCGCGCTCTTCCGATCCCGTCAGACCATCGAGGTCGACCGGATCAACCTCCTGAAGTGGTAGGCGCCGCCGCATGACGTCGCTCTGGTGGATTCCCGTTCTCCCGCTCCTCGGCTTCGTCGTGAACGGCGCGGTGGCGCTCGTCTCGAGCTCGCGCCGGGCGCGCCGGGGCGAGGGGGGCGGCCCGCTGCCCTACGGCGAGCGGCTCTTCCACGGCCTCGTCGGCGTCGGGACCGTCGGCGCCTCGGGAGTCCTCGCGTTCGCGGCCCTCGTCCCCTGGACGCAGCAGTCGCTGGCGGGCGGCGCGCTTCCCGTCGTGGAGACGGTCTTCAAGTGGATGTTCGCCGGGGACTTCAGCGTGGACCTGGCGTTCCGCCTGGACGCCCTCTCCGCGCTGATGCTCTCCTTCGTGACGTTCGTCGGAACGCTGATCCACCTCTACAGCGTCGGCTACATGCAGGAGGAGGAAGGGTACGGGCGCTACTTCGCCTTCCTGAACCTCTTCATGTTCGCCATGCTGACGCTCGTCCTCGGGGCGAACCTCCCGGTCCTCTTCATCGGCTGGGAGGGAGTCGGCCTCTGCTCGTACCTCCTGATCGGCTACTACTACGACAAGGACTTCGCGGTGGCGGCCGGGAAGAAGGCCTTCGTCGTCAACCGCGTCGGCGACGTCGGCTTCGTGCTCGGCATCTTCGGCGTCCTCGCCCTGTTCGGGACGACCGACTTCTCGTTCCTCGAATCGGCCCGGCACCAGCTCGTCTCCGACACGGCGCCGCTCTCCGTCTACACCGTCTGCCTCCTCCTCTTCCTCGGCGCCTGCGGCAAGAGCGCGCAGGTGCCCCTCTACGTCTGGCTCCCCGACGCGATGGCGGGGCCGACGCCCGTCTCGGCCCTGATCCACGCCGCGACCATGGTCACGGCCGGCGTCTACCTCGTGGCCCGGTGCAGCGCGATCTTCGTCCTGGCACCCGACGCCCTCACGATCGTGGCGTGGATCGGCGCGGGCACGGCGATCCTCGCCGCCTCGATCGGGCTCGCGCAGAACGACATCAAGAAGGTCCTCGCGTACTCCACCGTCTCGCAGCTCGGGTACATGTTCCTCGCCTGCGGCGTGGGCGCCTTCGCGGCCGGGATGTTCCACGTCTTCACGCACGCGTTCTTCAAGGCCTGCCTCTTCCTGGGCTCCGGCTCGGTCATCCGCGCGCTGCACCACGAGCAGGACATGCGGAAGATGGGCGGGATCGCCCCGCGCGTCCCGCAGACCTTCCGGACGATGCTCGTGGCGACGCTCGCCATCTCGGGGATCGTCCCGCTCGCCGGATTCTTCTCGAAGGATCAGATCCTCGGCTCCGTCGCGGCCGCCGGCCAGTGGACCCTCTACGCCGTCGGCGTCGTGACGGCCGGAATGACCGCCTTCTACATGTTCCGGCTCGTCCGGATGACCTTCGCCGGAGAGTTCCGCGGGACGCCCGAGCAGGAGCACCACGTCCACGAGAGCCCGGCGACGATGACCGTTCCCCTCTGGATCCTCGCGGCCGGGTCGGCCGTGGCGGGATTCATCTGGGTCCCCTTCGGCGTCAGCAGCCTGCTCCCCCGCTTCCTCGCCCCGGCGCTCGCCGAGCTGCCCGAGCACGAGATGTCCCATGGCGCCGAGCTGGGTCTCATGGCGCTCTCGCTCGGCGCGGCGATCGCCGGGATCGCGCTCGCCGTCCGGTGGTACACGGGACGCCCCGCCCCCGAGCACGCCGGGGAGAAGCCCCCCGGGGAGATCGTCGTGTCGCCGGCGGCCGCGGCCTTCTGCGAACGGGCCGGCGCCCTCGGCACGCTCATCAAGAACAGGTGGAACGTCGACGAGGGGATCGAGGCGCTGATCCTCGGGCCGTTCCGCTCCATCGGGCGCTTCCTCTGGAAGGGGTTCGACGCCCTCTTCATCGACGGGATCGCGAACGCCTCCGCGTTCCTCGTCGAGCTCACGGGCGACCTCCTCCGGTTCTTCACGACCGGCAACATCCGCAACTACGCCCTCGGCTTCACGCTCGGGGCGCTCTTCCTCGTGGCGTACGCGCTCTTCCGGTAACCGGTCATGCCGACGAGCTTCCTCAACCTCGACTGGCTCGGCGCCGACCTCCTGACGACGCTCCTCGTCCTGCCGTCGCTTGGCGCGCTCGTCCTCGCGTTCCTCCCGAAGGACGCCAAGGGCGCCATCCTGGGTGTGGCCGTGGGCGTCGCGGGGCTGACCTTCGCCGCCTCCGTGCTCCTCGGCGTCCGGTTCAACCCGGCCACGCCGGGCTTGACCGCCTTCCGCGTCTCGAAGCCCTGGATCCCCCGCTTCGGCATCCGCTACGAGCTGGGCGTGGACGGCCTCGCCGTGGCCCTGATCCTCCTGACGACGCTCCTGACCCTCAGCGTCCTCCTCGTGTCCTGCGGCCAGCACCTGACGCGGCTGAAGGGCTACATGGCGGCGTTCCTCATCCTGGAGACGGGAATGCTCGGGAGCCTCGTCGCCCTCGACGCGATCCTCTTCTACGTCTTCTGGGAAGTCATGCTCGTCCCGATGTACTTCATCATCGGAATCTGGGGAGGCAAGCGGCGGATCTACGCCGCGATGAAGTTCTTCCTCTTCACGATGGCCGGCTCGCTCCTGATGTTCGTCGCGATCCTCTTCGTCGCGAACGTCCACCTGCACCGGACGGGCATCCAGAGCTTCTCCCTCGTCGACTGGACCCGCGCCGTCGCATCGGGAGCGTGGCGACTTCCCGCGGGGACCGAGGCGCTCCTCTTCTGGGCCTTCGCTCTCGCCTTCCTGGTGAAAGTGCCGCTCTGGCCCCTCCACACGTGGCTCCCCGACGCGCACGTGGAGGCCCCGACGGGCGGCTCCGTCATCCTGGCCGGCGTCCTCCTGAAGCTCGGCACGTACGGCCTTCTCCGCTTCGCCATCCCGCTCTTCCCCGGATCGGCCGTCCGCTACACGCCGCTGATCGCCGCGCTGGCCCTGATCGGCGTCGTCTACGGCGCCTGGGTGGCCTTCGCCCAGAAGGACATGAAGAAGCTGGTGGCCTATTCCTCCGTCAGCCACCTCGCTCTCGTCGTCCTCGGCATCTTCGCCGGGACGGCGATGGCCGTCACCGGCGCCATCGTGCAGATGGTCGGCCACGGCCTGACGACGGGCCTCCTCTTCCTCCTCGTCGGCGTCCTCTACGAGCGGCGGCACACCCGCGAGATGGCCGACTACGGCGGCGTCGCGGCCCGCGTGCCGGTGACGACGACCCTCTTCCTGGTCTCCGCCCTCGGCTCGGCCGGACTCCCCGGCCTCAACGGCTTCGTCGGCGAGTTCCTGATCCTCGGCGGCGTCTTTTCGGTCAACGTCCTCTGGTGCGCGATCGGCGCGACCGGGATGATCCTCGGCGCGGTCTACCTCCTCACGCTGGTCCAGAAGGTCTTCTGGGGCCCGGATCTCGTCCCGGAGAACCGGACGCTGACCGACATGAACGGCTGGGAGCTGGCCGGGGCGCTCCCGCTGATCGCCCTGGTCGTCGCCCTCGGCGTCTACCCCGCCCCGCTCCTCAGGCTGATCGGCCCGTCGGTCGACGTCGTGGTCCAGATCCTGCGCGCGAAGGGAATGTCGTGATGGCCGGCTTCCTTCACGTCACGGCCGGGGACCTCGCCGCCGTCGCGCCCGAGATCGTCCTCTCGCTGGCCGGGATCCTTCTGATCCTGCTCGACGCCTTCGCGCGGCCGACGCGGCCGTCGTTCCCGTACCTGTCGCTCGCGGCGATCGCGCTGGCCAACGTCGTCGGCGCCGTGGCTCCGGGGACGTGGTTCGCCGGTGCCGTGGAGACCTCGGCCCTGACCCGGTTCGTCGAGATGATCGCCCTCGGGGGCGCCGCCCTCGCGATCCTCGGCGGCGGCGCCGCCCTCTCGCGCGACGCAAAGAACCTGGGCGAGTTCTACGCGCTCCTTCTCTGGTCCGCGGCCGGGGCCCTGCTGATGGCCAAGGGGACCGACCTTCTCGTCGTCTTCATCGGCCTCGAGCTGATGTCGATCCCGCTCTACGTCCTCGCCGCGTGGTACCGCGAGATTCCCGCCTCCGCCGAGGCGGGGATGAAGTACTTCCTGATGGGAGCCTTCTCATCCGCCATCCTCCTCTACGGCGTGGCGACGCTCTACGGGCGGACCGGCACGACCAGCCTCACCCGCCTCCTCGGCCTCGCCACCGGGGCCTCGCCGTTCGCCTTCGACCCGCTCGTGACCGTCGGGACGGTCGCCATCCTCGCGGCCGTGGCCTTCAAGCTCGCCCTCGTCCCCTTCCACTCCTGGGCGCCCGACGTGTATCAGGGGATGACGACGCCCGCCGTCACCTTCCTCTCCACGGTCCCGAAGGCGGCGGCCGCGGTGTTCCTCATCCGGCTCCTCCACGCCATCGCGCCGTCGGGCCCCGGCGAACCCTGGCGGCCCCTGCTCTCGATCCTGGCGGTCGCCTCCATCCTTTTCGGAAACATCGTCGCGCTCTCCCAGAGGGACCTGAAGCGGATGCTGGCCTACTCCGGCATCGCCCAGATGGGGTACCTCGCGATCGCCCTCGCCACCTTCTCCCGCGACGCCCTCGAAGGCGCCCTCGTCTTCCTGGCCGGCTACCTCGTCACGAACGCCGCCGCCTTCCTCACGGTCGCCGCCCTCTCGAGCGGCGAGACCGAGCCGAAGACGCTGGCCGATCTCGCCGGTCTCGGCCGCCGGAACGGCGCCGCCGCGGCCCTCCTGACGCTCTCCATGATTTCCCTCACGGGCCTGCCGCCCACCGTCGGCTTCATCGGCAAGCTGCTCGTCTTCCGCTCGGCCATCGACGCCGGCC
>DATIWM010000264.1:0-14301 GCA_035519355.1 Thermoanaerobaculia bacterium
GGCGGCGCGCTCGCCGTCCTCGTCCTCGCTCATACAGGTCCGGCCGGCGGTTGGCAAGAGCCGCCCCGGCCCGGCGCGAGCGTCGGCGAGGACGTCCGGCGCGAGCGGGAGCTCCTGGCCGGCTACCGCTGGCGAATGAAGACCGAGATGAAGGTCGAGGGCCAGCTCCGCCTGACGCGGCTCGAGGACGTGAACTTCGGACCCGAGGGCGGCCTCCAGAAGAAGCTCGTCAGGTTCGAGCGGGCTCCCGAGCCGACGCCCGTGCCGTACGGCGATCCCCGGGCGCGGCTCGAAGTCGCCTTCTCACCGGACTCCGACGACCGCTTCTTCGACGCGGCGCGGTCCCTGATGGAGCTCTACGCCCGCCTCACGCCCGAGCAGGTGAACGCGTGGGCGGCGAGGGCGAAGCTCCTGCCGCCCGACCCCGACCGACCCGGCCTTCTGCGGATGGCGGGACGCGGTCTCGGGCGCCCCCAGGACGACGCCGTCGTCTACCTCGACCCGAAGAGCCTCCGCGCCACCGAGGTCGAAGTGAAGACCACCGTGGATCCCGAGGTGAAGGAGATCGCCTTCATCCGCGCCTCCTTCGAGCTCCTCACGCCGGCCATCTCCGGAGCCCCGTCGGTCCTCGTCCCGAAGCGGATCTTCCTGAACATGACCCGCGGGCAGCGGGCCGTGACCCTGGAGATGGAGACGTCGGAGTGGAGGCAGTGGCGGTGAGCGGGGACGTCCGGCCGGATCAGAGGGACGTGACGCCGCCCCGACTTCCCCGGAGCAGGACGACGCCTCCGAAGAGGATCAGCGCCACGCCGTTCCCCACGAGAACCCAGGGAGCCGTGACGACCGCCGCCAGGGCCCCCGCCGTCAGGTTCCCGAGCGGCATCGCCCCCCGGAACGCCAGCGAGTAGACGCTCACGACGCGCCCGCGCATTCCCTCCTCGACGTTCGTCTGGACGAGCGTCATGAAGGTGGCGAAGACCGAGACCATCGACGCCCCGGCGAGAAACAGCAGGGCGAGCGAGACCGGAAGCCGGCGCGAGAAGGCGAACCCGATCATCAGGACGCCGAAGATGGTGAGCATCGCGACCCCGACGAGGCCGCGCCGCTTCAGGCCCGACAGCCCCGCCACGGTGAGGGCCCCGACGACGGCCCCGAGCCCGAACGCCGCCAGAAGCTCGCTGTACTGCTTCGCGTCCCCGCCGAAGATGTCTTTCGCGAAGACGGGGAGGAACGTCACGAGCGGAAGGGCGCAGAAGCTGGAGAGGAACGAGAGCCCGACCAGCCCCCGGATCGGCCCGGAGGCCCGGACCGCGGCGACGCCCGCCTTCAGGCTGTCGAGGACGGAACCTTCCTCGACCGGCGCCGCGTGCGCGCCGCGGCGCAGGGCGAGGAGCGCCGCGATGACGGCGAGAAACGACAGGCCGTTCAGCGCGAAGCAGGCTGCGGCCCCGAGGGCGTAGAACGCCCAGCCGCCCAGCACGGGCCCGATGACCCGCGCGAGGTTGAACTGGATCGAGTTCAGGGCCACGGCGTTGGGAAGGTCCTCCCGGTCGACGAGCGTCGGGACCAGGGCCTGGTAGGCCGGACCGCCGAAGGACTGGGCGAGCCCCACGGCGAGGGAGAGGACGAGGATGTGCCAGACATGGATCCGTCCGAGCGCGACGAGAGCCGCGAGGAGGAAGGCGGAGGAAAGCTGGACGACCTGCGAGCCGAGGAGGATCCGCCGCCGGTCGACCCGATCCGCGAGGACGCCGCCGAAGAGCGAGAAGACGAGGAACGGGGCCTCCTGGAGAAACGCGGCGAGGCCGAGGTAGAACGCCGAGCCCGTCAGCGTCAGGATCAGCCAGTTCTGGGCGACCGTCTGCATCCAGGTCCCGACGCTCGACGTGAACGCTCCGGCCCAGAGGAGACGGTAGTCGCGATACGTGAATGCCTTGAAGACCCGTCTCAACCGGTCCAGCACGGACTGAGTCTCGCATGCCGTCGCCGGATCCTTCCGCCGCGGACCCAAAAGACGTCCCTTTCGTAGTATAAGAACGCGCCGAAGATGGCCCAGATCTTCCCCAAGAGTGCGAACACCCTCGTCAGGACGTCGCTGATCGGAGCCGTCGTCCTCGCCGGCGCCCTCGGAGGGGCCGGATGGGAGATCGCCCGCTCGGGATTCGTGACCGGACAGGGCGTGACGGTGCCCCAGCCCGTCCCGTTCAGTCACGATCACCACGTCACGGGGCTCGGGATCGACTGCCGGTACTGCCACACGTCCGTCGAGACCTCTTCCTTCGCGGGGATCCCGCCGTCGACGACCTGCTACAACTGCCACAAGATCATCTGGAAGGACGCCCCGATGCTCGAACCCGTGCGCGAGAGCATCCGGACGGGCAGGCCCCTCGTCTGGAACCGGGTGCACGACCTCCCGGACTTCGTCTATTTCGACCACTCCATCCACGTGGCGAAAGGCGTCGGCTGCGTCTCCTGCCACGGACGGATCGACCGGATGAAGCTCGTCCGGCAGGCGGAATCGCTCCAGATGTCCTGGTGCCTCGACTGCCACCGGAATCCGGAGAAGTTCCTCCGGCCGAAGAGCGAGATCTTCAACTTCGCATGGGCACCGGCCGACCAGCGCGCGCTCGGAGCGCGGCTGGCCCGGGACAATCAGCTTCGTCCGCAATTCGCCCTGACGAACTGCAGCACGTGTCATCGCTGAGGCGAGAGAGGGACTGATTCAGAGGATGTCCACGAATCGAGAGCGTCCCGACCCCGCATGGTGGAGGAGCCTGGAGGAACGGGCCGCCAGCCCTGAGTTCGTCGAGAGTCTCGGGCGCGAGTTTCCGGCCTTTGCCGCCGTCTGGGACGACGGAATGTCGCGGCGCCGCTTTCTCGAGCTGTCCGGCGCGTCGCTCGCCCTCGGAGGCCTCGCGGCCTGCACGCGTCAGCCTCGGGAGCAGATCGTTCCGTACGTCAAGCAGCCCGAAGAGGTCGTCCCCGGGCGGCCGATCTTCTTCGCCACCGCGTTCCCGCTCGCGGGATACGCGACCGGCGTCCTCGTCGAGAGCCACACCGGCCGCCCGACGAAGATCGAAGGGAACCCGGACCACCCTTCGAGCCTCGGCGCGACCGACCCCTTCGCCCAGGCTTCGATCCTCGGGCTCTACGATCCGGACCGCTCCCAGACCCTCACGCAGTTCGGCCGGATCCGGACGTGGCAGGCGCTCACCGAAGCCGTCGGCTCCCGGATGAAATCTCTCCGCGGCCTCCAGGGCGACGGCCTCCGGATCCTCACCGGGGCGGTCACCTCGCCGACGCTCGCCGGACAGCTCCGGAATCTTCTCGCCGCCCTGCCGAAGGCGAAGTGGCACCAGTGGGAAGCCGCCGGCCGCGACCGGGTGCGCGAAGGAGCCCGGATCGCCTTCGGACAGCCGGTCGAGATCCGGTACGACCTCGGGAAGGCCGACGTCATCGTCGCCCTCGACGCCGACCCGCTCGCCGAGAGCCCCGGGCACCTCGCGAACGCGAGGCAGTTCGCGGCGCGGCGGCGGGCGATGGCGATCGACACGAAGGCTCCGGCCGTCCGCTACTGGGCGTTCGAGACGGTCCCGACGACGGGGGGCGTCCTCGCCGACCACCGGATACCGGTCTCCGCGGCGAACCTCCCGTCCGTCGCGGCCGCCCTCGCGGCCGCTGCGGGCGTTCCGGGCGCGGCGGCTCCCTCCGGCCTCGACGAGGCGACGCGCGCCCTGTTCGTCTCTGCCGCCGAGGATCTCCGGAAGAGCCCCGGCCGCGCGGTCGTCGTCGCCGGCGAGTACGCCCCTCCGGGCGTTCAGGCCCTCGCCCACGCGATCAACCGCGAGATCGGCGCCTTCGGGTCGACGGTCCTCGTCACCGATCCGGTCGAGGCGATTCCCGTCGACCAGGCCGCCTCTCTGAAGGAGCTCGCGGTCGACCTCGCGGCCGGAAAGGTGGACCTCCTGGTCCTTCTCGGCGTCAACCCCGTCTTCGACGCGCCGGCCGACCTCGGCTTCTCTTCGGCCATGAAGAAGGCGGGGCTCGTCGTCCACCTCGGCCTGTACGCGGACGAAACGAGCTCCTACGCCGAGTGGCACGTCCCCGAGGCCCATTACCTCGAGACGTGGGGCGATGTGCGCGGCCACGACGGGACGGTTGCGATCCAGCAGCCGCTCGTCGACCCGCTCTATGACGGCCGATCGGCGCTCGAGATGGTCCAGCTCCTCGAGATCGCCGGGACCGAGACGGCGGCGCGGACGCCCCTCGAGATCGTGAAGGCCACCTGGAAGAGAGCCCGCGGAGGCGCGGACTTCGACGCCTTCTTCCGGAGGTCCCTCCACGACGGCGTCGTCGCGGGGAGCGCTCTTGGGCCGAAGGCCGTCGTCCCCTCTCCGGATGCCGTGCCGCGCGCTCTCGCGTCGCTGGGACCGCGGGGGCGGGCCTTCACCCCGGCCGGCGACGCGCTGACGGTTCTCTTCCGTCCCGACTTCGGCCTCTTCGACGGTCGCTTCGCAAACAACGGGTGGCTTCAGGAGCTGCCGCGTCCCCGGACCACGGTCGTCTGGGACAACCCGGTCCATGTCTCCCCCGCCACGGCGCAGAGGCTCGGCGTCAGGACGGGCGACGTCCTCGCCGTCTCCGTGGGAGGGAAGAGCGTCGAGATCCCGGCCGTCGTCGTCCCCGGCCAGAGCGACGGCACGCTGACGCTTCATTTCGGCCACGGCCGGACCCGCGCCGGGCGCGTCGGGAACGGGACCGGCTTCGACGTCTATCCGCTCCGAACGACAGGCGCCCTCTGGGACGCGCCGGCCACGGCGACGAAAACCGGGCGGACGTTCGAGGTCGTCACGACCCAGCATCACTTCAACATGGAAGGGCGGGACCTGGCGCGCTCCGGCACCTTCGCCGAGTACCGGAAGAACCCCGCCTTCGTCGCCGAGATGGGGGAAGGCGACGGCCACGGCCTCTCGATGTATCCCCCGTTCGCCTATCCGAACCACGCGTGGGGGATGGCCGTGAACCTCTCGGCGTGTACGGGCTGCGTGGCCTGCGTGGTCGCCTGCCAGGCCGAGAACAACATCCCGATCGTCGGCAAGGACCAGGTCCGGCGAGGCCGCGAGATGCACTGGATCCGGATCGACCGGTACTACGAGGGCTCGCCGGAGAATCCCGTCGCGCTGAACCAGCCGGTCTTCTGCATGCACTGCGAGAAGGCGCCCTGCGAGGTCGTCTGCCCGGTCGCCGCCACGACGCACAGCGAGGAAGGTCTCAACGAGATGACCTACAACCGCTGCGTCGGAACGAAGTACTGCTCGAACAACTGCCCGTACAAGGTGCGGCGGTTCAACTTCTACGAGTTCAACGACGACCGGAAACTCCCGAGCCTGACGGCGATGGCGAACCCGAACGTCTCGGTCCGGACGCTCGGCGTCATGGAGAAATGCACGTACTGCGTCCAGCGGATCAACCGCGCCCGGATCGCCGCCGAGAAGGAGAACCGGCGCGTCCGCGACGGCGAGATCCGGACGGCCTGCCAGCAGGTCTGCCCGACCGAGGCGCTCGTCTTCGGCGACCTGAACGACGCCTCGTCGAAGGTGGCGGCCTTGAAGAAGGAGCCCCTCAACTACGCCCTCCTCGCCGAGCTGAACACCCGGCCGCGGACGACGTACCTCGCGAAGCTCGAAAACCCCCACCCGTCGCTCGCAGACGGGAAGAAGGCGCCCGGCCGCGGGCTGGAGGGCCCGGCCTGATGTCCGCCGCCCTTCCGCGCCCTCCGGTCATCGCTCCGGGCCACACCCCCGCCACCGTCACCGACAAGATCGCGGCGACGGTCCTCGACAAGACGCCCCGCTGGTGGATCCTCGGATTCGCCGTCTCGTTCCTGATCCTCCTGATGTTCCTGAACGCCGTCGCGTATCTCTTCGTGAAGGGTGTCGGCATCTGGGGGATCAACATCCCGGTCGGCTGGGGCTTCGACATCATCAACTTCGTCTGGTGGATCGGCATCGGCCACGCCGGGACGCTCATCTCCGCGATCCTCCTCCTCCTCCGGCAGCAGTGGCGGACCTCGATCAACCGGTTCGCCGAGGCCATGACCCTCTTCGCCGTGGCCTGCGCCGGGATGTATCCGATCCTCCATCTCGGCCGCCCGCAGGTCTTCTACTGGCTCCTCCCCTATCCGAACACGATGGGGATGTGGGTGAACTTCCGGAGCCCGCTCGTCTGGGACGTCTTCGCGGTCTCGACGTACGCGACCATCTCGGCTCTCTTCTGGTTCATGGGGCTGATCCCCGACCTCGCGACGCTCCGCGACCGCGCGACGAACCCGGCGGCGCGGACGATCTACGGCCTCCTCGCGATGGGCTGGCGCGGCTCGGCCGCCCACTGGCACAACTACGAGACGGCCAGCCTGCTCCTCGCCGGCCTCTGCACGCCGCTCGTCCTCTCCGTCCACACGGTCGTCAGCTGGGACTTCTCCATCGGCATCATCCCGGGCTGGCACTCGACGATCTTCCCGCCGTACTTCGTCGCGGGCGCCATCTATGCCGGCTTCGCGATGGTCATCCTCCTCGCCGTGCCACTCCGGAAGGCCTTCGGCCTCGAGGACTTCATCACGATGCGGCACATGCACAACATGGCCAAGATCCTCCTCGTGACGGGCCTGATCGTCTTCTACGGCTACCTCATGGAAATCTTCATGGCGTGGTACAGCGGCAACCCGTACGAGTGGTACATGATCTACAACCGGGTCACCGGGCCGTACCGCTGGCACTGGATGGCGCTGATCTTCTGCAACGCCGTCGCGCCGCAGGTCCTCTGGCTCAAGAAGGTGCGCAACTCCGTCGCGGCCCTCTTCGTCGTCTCGCTCATCGTGAGCGTCGGCATGTGGCTCGCGCGCTTCATCATCATCGTCACGAGCCTCCACCGCGACTTCCTCCCCTCCTCGTGGGGCATCTACCACGGGACGCGGTGGGACTGGATGACCTACATCGGGACGATCGGCCTCTTCCTGACACTCTTCTTCCTCTTCATCCGGTTCCTCCCGGCCATCTCGATCTTCGAGATGAGGACGATCACGAAGGCGGATGCCCCCGAGGCGGAGCCGGCGGGGGGCGGAAAGTGACGAAGGCTCCGGCGCCCCTCTCCGCCGCGGGCCGGCCGCTCCACGGCGTCATGGCCGAGTACGCGACCCCGGCGGACGTCATCGCCGCCGCGAAGGCCGTCCGCGCCGCGGGCTGGACGAAGGTGGACGCCTACACGCCCTTCCCCATCGAGGCGCTGAACGAGGCCCTCGACCTCCACCACTCGAGGGTCCCGCTGGTCGTTCTCTGTGGCGGCCTCGCGGGAGGCATCGCCGGTTACGGCATGCAGTACTGGATGTCGGCGATCGACTACCCGCTCAACATCGGCGGGCGGCCGTTCCACAGCTGGGTCTCATTCATCCCCCCCACGTTCGAGACGACCGTCCTCTTCGCGGGGATCTCGGCCGTCGTCGGGATGATCCTCCTGAACGGGCTCCCGCGCCCCCATCATCCCGTCTTCAACGCGCCACGCTTCACGGCGGCCTCGCGCGACCGGTACTTCCTCGTGCTCACCGCCGACGACCCGTCGTTCGACGTGGTCCGTGCCACGGCCGCGCTCCGCGCGACGAAGGCCGTGAACATCTCGGAGGTCGAGGAATGACGGCCGGCCGCGTTCTCCTTGCGGCCTCGGCGGCGCTCGTCCTTGCGGGGTGCCGGCAGGGGCTCTACAACCAGCAGAAGCTGAAGCCCTACCGTCCGAGCGCTCTCTGGGAGAACGGCAGCTCCGCGCGGCCGCTCCCGGCCGGAACCGTGGCGCGAGGCTCCCTCGGGGAGAACCGCGCTTACGAGACGGGAGTCGGCTCCGACGGAAAGTTCGTCACCGAGCTTCCGATGACGCTCACGAAGGAGCTCCTCCTTCGCGGGCAGGAGCGATACGACATCTTCTGCTCCCCCTGCCACGGGCGGACGGGGGACGGAGTCGGGATGGTCGTCCAGCGCGGCTTCAAGCGTCCCCCGTCCTTCCACGTCGACCGGCTGAAGAACGAGCGGATCGGCTATTTCTTCGACGTGGACACGAACGGATTCGGCACGATGTCCGGGTACGCGGCGCAGGTGCCGGTCGCCGACCGATGGGCGATCGCGGCGTACGTCCGGACGCTCCAGCTCTCGCGCGAGACGCCGGCCGCGTTTCTCTCCGACCACGATCTCACCCGGCTCGACAAGGCGCCCCCGGCGCCGGCCGACCCGATGGGCGCCACGAGCGCTGCTCCGGGGACCCCTCGATGAGCCGCCCCGACTCGTTCGCCCCGCCCGTCGCCGATCTCGCCGCCCTCGGGCGGAAGGGGCTCGTGATCGGCCTCGCCGGTCTCGCGGCCTCCGGCGCCGGCTGGGCGCTCGCGCCCGAGCGGTTCGCCCGCTCCTGGCTTCTCGGCTGGGTCTTCGTCTTCGGCGTCGTGCTCGGTGCGTACGCGATCCTTCTCGTCCACACGCTCTCCCGCGGCGCGTGGGGTCTCGTCGTCCGGCGGACCCTGGGAGCGGCGGCCGAGACGATTCCGCTCTTCGCGCTCTTCGCCCTCCCCGTCATCTTCGGGGCGCGGACACTCTATCCGTGGGCCGACGCGGCGCGGGTCGCGAAGGACGAGGTCCTGCAGCACCAGGCGCCCTATCTGAATCCGACGTTCTTCGCTCTCCGGCTCGTCCTCTACTTCGTCATCTGGGGAGGCGGCGCCCTCCTCCTGACGCGGCTCTCCGTGAGCCAGGACGCCTCGGCCGACCCCGCCGGCGTCGAGAGGAAGATGCAGGTCGTCGCGGGGCCGGCCCTCATTCTCCACATCCTCGCCGTGTCGTTCTTCGCCGTCGACGTCCTGATGTCGCTCAACCCGCGCTGGTTCTCGACGATCTACGGCCTCTACGTCCTCGGAGGGCAGGCGGTCTCGGGGATGGCCTTCCTCATCCTCGTGGCGCTCTTCCTCTCGGCGCGCGAGCCGATGTCGCGCGTCCTCACGGCCTCGCACGTCCACGACTGGGGAAAGCTGCTTCTCGCCTTCATGATGCTCTGGAGCTACTTCGCCTTTTCGCAGTTCATCATCATCTGGTCCGGCGACCTCCCCGAGGAGATCGGCTTCTACAAGGACCGCTTCACGGGCGGCTGGGGGGCGGTGGCGCTCGGCCTCGTCCTGTTCCACTTCGCCGTCCCGTTTCTCCTGCTCCTTTCGCGCGACCTGAAGCGCGACGTGAAGAAGCTTTCGATCGTGGCCGCCATCCTCCTCGCGATGCGCTGGGTGGACCTCTGGTGGCTCGCCATCCCGGCCTTCAGCCCGAAGCAGCTCTCCTTCCAGTGGCTCGACCTCGCGACGCCCGTGGCCATGGGGGGCCTCTTCCTCTTCGCGTTCACGAAACGTCTCGCCGCGCACCCGCTTCTGCCGGCGAACGACCCGAACCTCGAGGCGGCGCTCCGTCCGGAGGCGCAGCATGGCTGAAAAGCACGCGCCCCCGCACGGAGCCCCCGGCGACGGCATCGACCGCGAGATCCATTACAAGGCCGTCTGGCGCTTCGTGGCTTTTCTTCTCGTCCTCGTCGCCGCCAGTCTCGTCTCGATGTGGGCGCTCTTCGCGTTCCTGAAGCGGGAGATCGTCCGGAGCCAGCCTTCGGCGCCGCCGCTCGCCGGCGCGCGCGAAACGCCGCTTCCGCCCGAGCCGCGCCTCGAAGGCCCTCCCGGGCTGCAGCTTCAGACGCTCCGGACGAAGGAAGACGCCGTCCTCGCCACCTGGGGATGGGTCGACAGGACGAAAGGGATCGCCGAGATCCCCGTGGACCGCGCCATCGAGATCGCGGCCGAGAGAGGTCTCCCGATTCGCTACGGCAATCCCGCCCCCGCCCCGGCCGCCGGAGGGACCGCCCGGTGACGAGACACGCCTGCGCCTTGCTCGCCGCCGCGATCCTCCTCGCCGCCGCTCCGGCAAGGGCCCAGAAGTGGACCGGGATGCAGGGCACGGCCCCGGTCCCGCCCCCGCCGACGAAGGAAGTCGGCTTCGACCAGAATCTCGGAGGCCAGATCCCCCTCGATCTCGTCTTCCGCGACGAGTCCGGGCGCGAGGTCCGGCTTGCCGAGTACTTCGGCAAGCGGCCCGTCATCCTCCATCTGATGTACTTCGAGTGCCCGATGCTCTGCGGCATGGCGATCGAGGGGCTTCTTCGAAGCCTCCGCTCCCTCTCCTTCGACGTCGGGAAGGAGTTCGACGTCGTCACGGTGAGCTTCGACCCGCGCGAAGGGCCCGAGCTCGCGAAGGGGAAGAAGGAGAACGTCGTCGGGACGTACGCCCGCCCCGGCGGCGCCGCCGGCTGGCACTTCCTGACGGGGAGCGAGGCCTCCATCCGGGCCCTGACGAAAGCGGTCGGCTTCCGGTACGTCTGGGACGCCGAGCAGAAACAATTTGCTCACGCCACGGGCGTCGTGATCCTGACGCCGGGCGGCAGGATCTCCCGCTACTTCTTCGGCATCGAGTACCCGGCGAAGGACCTCCGTCTCGGCCTCATCGACTCCGGGACCGAGAAGATCGGCTCCCTCACCGACCAGCTCCTCCTGATGTGCTACCACTACGACCCGCGCGTGGGCCGTTACACGCCCGCCATCACCCGCCTCCTCAAGGCGGGGGCGGCGCTCACCGTCCTCGGCCTCGCGGCCTTCATCGCGACGATGCTCCGCCGCGAGCGGCGGACGAACTCCGACACGAAGAGGGCCGCCTGACGCCATGACGCCGAACGCTCCCCTCTTCCCGACGTCCGCCTCCGAGCTGGCCCGGTCGGTCGACACTCTCTTCTTCTTCGCACTGGCCTTTTCGCTCTTCTTCGCGGTCCTCATCGCCGTCCTCATCGCCCTCCTCGGCTCGAAGTACCGCCGCCGCCACCCGGACGAGGTGGGTGTCGCGATCGACGATCACGCCCCCTCCTCGAAGCGGCTCGAGCTGGCCTGGACGTCGATCCCGTTCGGGCTCCTCCTGATCCTGTTCGGCTGGGGCACCTGGGTCTTCTTCCTCCAGATGCGTCCGCCCGACGACGCCGTGGAGTACTGGGTCACCGGGAAGCAGTGGATGTGGAAGATGCAGCACCCGGACGGAACGCGCGAGATCAACGAGCTGCACGTTCCCCTCGGGCAGGCCGTGAAGCTGAAGATGATCTCCGAGGACGTCATTCACGACTTCTTCGTCCCGGCCTTCCGCGTCCACGTCGACGTTCTCCCGTCGCGCTACACGACCTACTGGTTCAAGGCCGACAAGACCGGCACGTTCCACCTCTTCTGCGGCCAGTACTGCGGCGTGGAACACGCCTACATGGTCGGGAGGATCGTCGTCATGGACCCGAAGGAGTACGAGCAGTGGCTCGCGGGCGTCCGGCCGGGCCGAGGGCCCCTCCGGACCGGCGAGGAGCTCTTCATCGCGAACGCGTGCAACACCTGCCACCGGCCCGACTCGTCGGCGCGCGCCCCGATCCTGAACGGGATCTTCGGGAAGAGCGTGAAGATGATCGACGGGGCTTCCGTGGTCGCCGACGACGGCTACATCCGCGATTCGATCCTGAACCCGCAGGCCCGGATCGTGGCCGGGTACCAGCCGATCATGCCGACCTTCAAGGGCGTCATCTCGGAGGAGGAGCTGCTTCAGCTCGTCGAGTACGTCAAGAAGCTGCCGCCGCCGGCCGCCGGCGCCGAGGGGGCCCGTTGATCATGAACGACTCGAAGAGCGCCACGACCGACCCGCCGGGCTACGCCCCGGTCAACTACCTCAACGAGACGTGGGGGCTGAAGTCGTGGCTCCTGACGCTGGACCACAAGAGGATCGGGATCCTCTACCTCATCTCCGTCAGCTTCTACTTCGCCCTGGGCGGGCTGATGGCCGCCCTGATCCGGATCGAGCTGGCGACGCCGCAAGGCGACCTCGTCTCGCCCGACTGGTACAACCGCCTCTTCACGATGCACGGCGTGATGATGATCTTCTTCTTCCTCATCCCCGCCGTGCCCGGGGTGCTCGGGAACTTCCTCCTCCCGCTGATGATCGGGGCGAAGGACGTGGCCTTCCCGAAGGTGAACCTCGCCTCGTGGTACCTCTACAACATCGGCGCCCTCTTCTCGCTCTGGGCGCTCCTCCACGGCGGGGTCGACACGGGCTGGACCTTCTACACCCCGCTCTCGACCTCCTACTCGACCACGCACGTCATCGCCGTCGGCCTCGGGATCTTCATCAACGGCTTCTCCAGCATCCTCGCCGGCGTCAACTTCATGGTGACGATCCACCGGATGCGGGCGCCGGGGCAGGGGTGGTTCCGCCTGCCGCTCTTCGTCTGGGGAATCTACGCGACGAGCCTCATCCAGGTGCTCGGCACCCCCGTCCTCGCCATCACGATCCTGCTGCTGGCGGCCGAGCGCCTCTTCCACATCGGCGTCTTCGACCCCCGGTACGGCGGCGACCCGGTGCTCTTCCAGCACTTCTTCTGGTTCTACTCGCACCCCGCCGTCTACATCATGATCCTTCCGGCGATGGGCGTGATCAGCGAGATCGTGGCCGCCTGCGCCCGCAAGCGGATCTTCGGCTACAAGTTCGTCGCCTTCGCGTCGGTCGCGATTGCCACGCTCGGCTTTCTCGTCTGGGCCCACCACATGTTCGTCTCCGGCATGTCCGTCTACGCCGGAGCCGTCTTCTCGATCCTGACGATGTTCGTGGCCGTCCCCTCGGCCGTGAAGGTCTTCAACTGGACCGCGACGCTCTACAAGGGCTCGGTCGTCTGGGAGACGCCGATGCTCTACGCCCTCGGCTTCATCGGCGTCTTCGTGATCGGCGGCCTGACCGGAACGATGCTCGCGACGATGGGCCTCGACGCCCACATCCACGACACGTATTTCCTCGTCGCCCACTTCCACTACGTCATGGTCGGCAGCGCCGTCATGGGGTTCCTCGGCGGGATCCACTTCTGGTGGCCGAAGATCACGGGGCGCCTCTACCCGCGTTTCGCCTCGAAGTTCGCGGCAATCGTCGTCTTCGTCGGCTTCAACGTGACGTTCTTCCCGCAGTTCATCCTCGGCTATCTGGGGATGCCGCGCCGCTACCACACGTACCCCCCGGAGTTCCAGACGCTGAACGTCATGTCCTCGGCGGGCGCCACGATCCTCGGCGTCGGCTACCTCATCCCGATGCTCTACCTCCTCTGGTCGCTGAAGTTCGGCCCGAAGGCCTCCGCGAACCCGTGGGGCGCCGTGGGCCTCGAGTGGGAGACGACCTCGCCGCCGCCGGTTGCGAACTTCGCGAAGTCCCCCGTCGTGACGACCGAAGCCTACGACTACGCGGCGCGCGCCGCCCGGGAGGTGCCCGTTGGCGGCTGACCCCCACGGCGCCTCCCCCGGTCTTGCGCACCACTTCGACTCCTACGAGCAGCAGAAGGAGTCGGCGACGCTCGGGATGTGGCTCTTCATCGTCCAGGAGATCCTCTTCTTCGGGGGGCTCTTCTTCGCGTACGCGCTCTTCCGCTGGAAGTACCCCGTGGCCTTCAACCACGGGAGCCTTCATCTCGACGTGACGCTCGGGACCTTCAACACGGTCGTCCTGATCGCGAGCTCGCTCACCGTGGCGATGGCCGTCCGCTCGGCGCAGCTCGCACGGCCGAAGCGGCTCGTCGGCTTCCTCCTCGGAACCGCCGTCCTCGGCTCGATCTTCCTCGGCGTGAAGGCCTACGAGTACCACCACAAGTGGGTCGAGCACCTCGTGCCGGGGCCCGGCTTCGCCTTCGAGGGGCCGGGGGCGGAGAACGCCCGGATCTTCTTCTCGCTCTATTTCGCGATGACGGGACTCCACGCGCTCCACATGGTCGTCGGCATCGCGATCCTCCTCTTCCTCCTGAAGCCGGCCTGGCAGGGGCGGTACACCCCCGAGAGCCACAACCTGGTCGAGGGGTTCGGGCTCTACTGGCACTTCGTCGACATCATCTGGATCTTCCTCTTCCCGCTCCTCTACCTCGCGGGACGCCACCACATCCTCTGAGGACGAAAGGCATGAGCACGGACACGAGCCACATCTCCTCGGTCAGGACCCTCGTCGCAGTCTTCCTGGCCCTGATGGTCTTCACGGCCCTGACGACCGCCGTCGCCTACGTCGACCTCGGCGCGGGGTCGACCGCGATCGCCCTGGCGATCGCGTTCACCAAGGCCTCCCTCGTCGTCTGGTTCTTCATGAACGTCCGGTTCAACACGAAGCTGATCCCCGTCGTGATCCTCGGAGGCCTCTTCTT
>DATIWM010000265.1:0-10321 GCA_035519355.1 Thermoanaerobaculia bacterium
CCGGACGGAGTGGTTTCCCCCTTGAAACGTGGCGATGCCGGAAACCCGCTCCGGCCCGTCGGGCCGGAAGTAGAGGACATCGAGCCGCCGCGGCCAGGGTCTCCGGCGGCGCGGAATCTGCCAGCCCGTCCTGGCCTGGACGACTCGCCCTGCGACCGCGACGACGTTCGGGTCAGCGAAGTTCGCCGCGTGTTTCTGCACGAATCCCGGAGGGAGCTGGACGTCGTCGTCGATGAAGAGGACGACCTCGCTTCTCGCTTCCGCGAGGGCCCGATTGCGCGCGCCGGGAACGCCCGGCGGGGCGTGAGGGATCCACCGGACTCTCCGCGCGGCGTCTTCCCGGTGGAGATAAGCCGACGTCTCCGGCTCGTGGGACTCCGTCTGGTCGACGACGAGGATCTCGTCGGGCGGCGGCTCCTGCGCCAGGACCTGGCGGACCGTCTCGACGAGCACCCGCTCCCGCCGGTAGGTCGGAATGGCGACGGCGATCGTGACGGGGAACGGGGAGCCGCTCACGGAGCGCGTTCTCCCCGGCCGCGCCGTCCTCCCGCACGGATGACTTCCTCGTAGAACGCCAGGACCTTTCGAATCGCCGTCTCCTCGTCGAACTGCGCAAGTACCCGACGGCGACCGGCCTGCCCGAGAGCCGTCGCCCGGCCTCGATCATCCAGGAGCATGAGGAGGGCGGCCGCGAGGGCCGCCGGATCACGCGGAGGCACCATCACGCCATCGACTTCGTGATCGACGACTTCGTCGAACGGGGGCGCCTGGGGAACGACCACGGGCGTCCCTTCCCGCATCGCCTCGACCACGACGAGCGCGAGGCCTTCGAGCGCGCTCGGAAGGGCGAAGACGGCCGCCCGCGCCATCAAGGCGCGAACCCCATCGCGGGAGAGGACTCCCGGGAAGAAGACCCGGTCGTCATGAGGGCGTGCGATCCGGCGAATCGGGTTCGAGATCGGCTCGCCGTCCTGCTCCATCTCCCGACCGGCAAAGACGAGAGCGACGTCCCCACGCCGGTCCAGGACGATCCGTCCCGCTTCGGCCAGGAGCAGCGCGCCTTTCCGTTCCGAAATCGAGCCGGCAAACAGGACGAAGGGGCCCGGCCACGGCAGCCGGGGGGGTGACAGGGGAAGGGAAGGCGGGAGCGGGACGTACGCCACGGCCTCACGGACGGGCTTCAGACCGAACGTCGCCGAGGTCGCGTCGAGCAGGTACCTCGAGACGGCCATCCAGTTCGGATGGGCGGCCAGCGTCCGCTTTTCGAGAAGCCGGATTCCGGGCGGCGGCTCCTTTCCGGACAGATTCGCGATCGCCGTGTAGGAGAGATGCAGCCTGACCACGACCGGGATGTCGCGCACCGCCAGCGGCAACCAGCCTTCGAACTCGGGCACCTGGATGATGTCGAGCCCCTCTTCTTCGGCCAATCGTTCGAGACGCCTCCTGAGCCGCCGGCGATTCACGAGCCAGGAGACGTACCGCCGTTCCGCTCTCGAAATACGGATCACCCTGATCGGGCCGTCGACGCTCTCCCCGCTCTCGGCCGACAGCCCCACCACGCAGACCTGATGGCCTCGCGCCGCCAGGGCGCGTCCAAACGACTGCACCGAGGAGCCGATGCCACCGTGGGGCTCCGGGGGGTATTCGTTGCAGACGAACGCCACGTGCAGGGGTCGACTCATCCCGTCAGGAACTCCATCAGCGCACGAAGCGGCTCCCGAACCATCCGGGGGAAGGACGTGAGGCTCGCGGTCAGGTACTGGATGTCGTCGGGGTCGAGCACCCGAAGCCATCGGCTCGCCGCGGCATAGCCGGCGGCCATGGTGGCGATTGACGCGGCGAGGACCAGCCAGCTCCTCCCGCCGGCCGCGATGACGGCACCGCAGGGGAGGGCCGCCAGGGCGGCCGCGGCCGCGCTCCGGGCCACCCTTCCCAACGGAACGGCCGCATTCAGAACCCGCGAGATATAGATGGTCCCCACGGTGACCCCGAGCAGCTGCAGAACCGACCGGGCGACCGCCGCTCCCGTGGGACCCCATCGCGGAATGACGAGGGCATAGGTCACGGCGGCCAGAACCGTCGTGTTGACGCCGGCGAGGGCGAGGAACCGGGAACGCTCCAGGGCATAGATCAGCGCGTTTCCGGCTGTCGACGCCGCGCCGAACGCGGAGAAGGCCACGACGATCGCCGTCGGTATCACGGCATCGGCGAACCGCTCGCCGAAGACGAGCGGAACGAAGATCGGCGCCGTCGTCGCCAGCCCGAAACAGGCGGGAAAGACGAAGAAGGCGACGAGGCGCGTCGCCGCCGCGTAGGCTGCTCGTCCGGCGTCGAGCTTCTTTTCGGCCACGAGCTCCGCGATGTGGGGAAGGATCGCTCCTCCGAGAAGCGTCGCCGGCTGCACGGCGACCAGGGCAACGGTGAGGGCCACCGAGAACATGGCCACGGCGCCGGCGCCCGCCGACCGCTCGAGAAAGTAGAACTCGAAACGCGACCAGGCGAACAGAGAGAGGACGGTGGCGAGCCAGCTGTAGAAGGCGAACCGCCCGATCCGTTTCCGAAGGGCGGGGCCGGGCCGGAGAGCCCCGCGGCGCCGGCCCGGAAGAACCGTGCCGAAGACGGCCTGTCCGAGGACGAAGCCGGTGATCGCGCCGGCTCCTCCGCCGAACGCCGCCCCGAGGCCCACCGAGACGACCTGGACGACCGCGGCAAGGGTGCTCAGGAGGCTGAGGCGTCGGAAGGCCTGGCGCCCCGCGAGAATCCCCTGCGCGAGGGCCGAGAGGGTCATGCCGGCAGCCAGAAGCGACGTCACGAGCTGGAGATCGGGCCGTCCCCGCTGACCTCCCAGATGGCCGACGGCCCACGCCAGAGCCGCAGCGGGAAGAGCGAGCACGGCGCCGCGCTCCACGAGCCAGCGGGTCAGTCCCACGGACGCGTCGCGGCCTCCTTCCGCCGCCAGATAGCGCACGGCCACCTGCGGAAGGGCCAGGCCGGCGATCTGTCCCGCCGTGAAGGCGAGCCATTGGGCGTACGCGGCTTCGCCCGTGCCGGAAGGTCCGAGCATGCGTGCGATCACGACCGCCGACACCGCACCGCCCGCCCCCGCCGCCAGGCCCGCGGCAGCGCTCCAGGACGTCTTCTCGACGAGAGAACTCCGCACCGGCTCGCGGGGACTCGAGGTCCCTTCGCTCGACGCGCCGTTCCGACCGTCGTCCCGGGGAGTGCTCACGCGCGTTCCAGCACTCTCTCGTAGACGCCCGAAAGCCGCGCGGCCGAAACGTCCCACGAGTAGCGCGCCGCCGCCTTGAGGCCCCGGGCCCGCATGTCGGCCGCGACGGCCGGCTGCGCCAGCACCTCGGCCACGCAGCGTGCGAGTTCCTCCTCGTCCTCGGCGGCCGCCATGAGAGCCGCCTCGCCGGCCACTTCCGGCAGCGAGCCCGCGTTCGAGCAGACCACCGGCAGTCCGCTGGCCATCGCTTCCAGGGGCGGCCACCCGAAGCCTTCGTAGAGCGACGGGAAGAGCAGGACATCGGCGGCGATGTAGTGCTGCACCAGCTCCTCGATCGTCACACGACCGGCCTCGCGGACGAAGGGACGGAGCCCCAGACTCTCCATGAGGATCCGCTGCGCGGGTCGCAGGCGCTCGCCCACACGAACGAGACGGGCGTCCATCCCCTGATGGCGAAGCCTCGCGAGGATTCGCAGGCAGCCCTCGATGTTCTTGTAGAAACCGGTGTGGCCGACGTGAAGAAGAACCGGCCCGTCGAGTCCCAGCCTCCGCCGCGCCCTTTCGCGCTCCTGGGGGCGCGGGCGAAACGCGGCGTCGAGACCCGGAGGGATCACGTCGATCCGGTCGGCGGGAAGTTCGAGCAGCTCCCCAAGATCTCGCCGGGTCTGCTCCGAGTCGGCGACCACGGAGGCCGCCCGTCGCAGGGGCCGGACGGACCGGCGGAAGAGGCCCGTCGCGACCGGATCCCGGTAGGCGGACCGGAACTTCCCCGCGGCGAGGGCCAGGAGGATCAGGTCGTGACACGTCACGACTGCGCGCCGCGGATCGACCGAATCCACGAGGTGGGCCTGGGACTGCTCCACGATGTGGAAGAGGCTCCCGCGCGTCCGGCGGGCGATGCGTGGATAGCGGACGAAGCGGCCCCAGAGCGACTCGAGACGCGAGAGGAGTCCCACCCCGCGCAGTCGATCCGGGAGGAGGGACTCCGGGCTCACATGGTCGACGGCGAACCCGCGCTGCCCGAGGGCGTCGCCGAGGTGCCGCGCATAGAGCCGCATGCTCGTGTTTTCGGAATCGCGGTACGCGTGAAACAGGACGACATGGCACGGACCATGTGCGCCCGGGGCTCCGGCGTCAGTCTCGAGGCGGGTGCGGGCCATCCGGTCTTTGCGCTCGGCGTTTCCATTGACGCCCGATGATCGCGATCATAGCCTCCGGGCAGCTTGATTCCCTCCGCGTGCTGCGGCGCCCGCCACGACTCCGGAGTCCTTCAGCTCGCGTGAGCGGCTTTGGAAGAGAGCCGGCGGCGTGAACTTCCTTCTCAGCCTTCTGAACCTTCGCCCCGGCCGGGTCGGCGGAGCGGAGACCTACGTCCGCGAGCTCCTTCGACACCTGCCCCGACACGCCGGAGGCGACACGCTGGTCGCCGTGATGGACCGGGATCTCGCGAGGACCCTCCCGACGGAGGGCTTTACGCGCGTCGTCGTGAATCGCAGCGGCGGGGAGGTCGTCGCCGAGCGGATCCTCGAGGCCTTCACGCCCTTCCGGGCCGGGGCGATCGAAGAGTCCTTCACCACGACCCGGGCCGACGCCGCGCTCTTTCCGCAGCAATCGATCTTTCCGAAGCGGGTCTCCATCCCCTCCGTGCTGACCGCCGTGGACGTCCAGCACCTGCATTGCCCGGAGCATTTCAGCCGGTTCGACAGGGCCTTTCGCCGGAGGATCTATTCGGAGAGCCTCGCGCGGGCGGATCGCATCATCTCGATCTCGGGCTGCACGCGGAGAGCGCTCGTCGAGAAAGCCGCCGTTCCCGCCGAGAAGATCGTCGTCGTCCCGTTCGGCTGCTGGCCGCCCGACGTCCCGGGAGCGGCAGGCCTCCCGGGGCTGACGCCGCCCTATTTCTTCTATCCGGCGGCGACGTACCCTCACAAGAATCACGAGCGGCTTCTCCGGACCTACGCCGAACTCCGCCGGCGGGGTGAGGTCGCCGCCCGGCTCGTCTTCTCCGGACAGAAGACGGCGCACTGGAAACGGATTGAGAGCCTCATCCGCACTCTCGGTCTCGAGCGCGACGTGACGCATCTCGGCTTCGTTCCGTCCGAGACCGTGCAGCGCGTCTATCGGGGAGCCGACGCGGTTCTCTTCCCGACGCTCTACGAGGGCTACGGCCTGCCGGTCCTGGAGGGCGTCGGCTCCGGTAAACGCGTCATCACCTCGCGGCTCGAGGTCTTCGACGAGGTCGGCGTTCCGAGGCGCAACCAGATCGACTTCGGGGACCCGGACCAGCTCCTGGCCGCCCTCCGGCTCGAGGAGCCGACCGTGCTCGAAAAGAGACCCTGGACCTGGGCCGAGATGGCTGCGGCCACGCTGGACGTCCTTCGGGACGTCGCCCAACGGGCGACGCGCTGATCCGGAGACGAGGATGCTCCTGGCGCTCCTGATGCCCCTGGCCCTCGCCGGGGCGATCCTTTCCGTCCATCGGCTCGGCGGGAGCCGGGAGTGGCGGCACTCGATCCTGCTCGGCAGCACGCTGTGGGGAACCGCTCTCGTCGTGGCGACGGAGAGCCTCGGTGCGGTCGACGCCTTGACGCGGGGCTCCGTGGCGGCCTTCTGGACCGCCGCCGCCGTCGCGATCGCCTTGGTGTCACGAACGAGGGGGTGGGAGGGCCCGGGGCCGTCTCCCGCCGGAGCCGACGCCGCGATCCGACGAGGGGTTGTCGCGGCTCTCGCCCTGCTCTTTCTGACCGAAGCCGCGCTCGCACTTCTCGCTCCCCCCATGAACTGGGACTCGATGACCTACCACCTGCCGCGCGTGATGCACTGGTCGCAGAACGGCACGACCTCGTTCTTCCCGACTCACATCACCCGCCAGGACTGGCTTCAACCCGGTGCGGAATATGTCCTTCTTCATCTGCAGCTGCTGAGCGGCGGGGACCGGCTTCTCAATCTCGTCCAGTGGCTGGCGTCGATCGGAACCGTCATCGCCTCGTCCGCGATCGCCGCCGAGCTCGGCGCCGGGACGGCCGGACAGGGACTCGCGGCGGTCGCGACGGCGACCGTTCCGATGGCCGTTCTCCAGTCCTCGAGCACGCAGAACGACCTCGTGGTCGGATTCTGGATTTCCTGCATGGTCTTCTTCGTCCTCCGGCTCCGCCGGACCGGTCGCCTGCTGGACGCCCTGGGGGCGGGCCTCGCGCTGGGGCTCGCGCTTCTCACGAAGGGGACGGCCGGGCTGTTCGCGGCGCCGTTCGTGGCGACGGTCTTCTGGCCTCCCTCCGCAAGGCGCGTAAAGGTTCTCGCGCTGATGACGGTCGTCGCGCTGGGACTCAACGCTCCGTTCCTGCTCCGGAACCTACGGGTCTTCGGCAGCGTGGTTGGCTCGGCGGCCCTTCGAGAACCTTTCCTGAACGTCCGGCACGATCCCGGAGCTCTCGGCGCGAACCTCCTGCGGAACGCCGCGATCCATCTCGGGACCCCATTCGAGGGAGCCAACCGCGTGGCGCGGCGCGCCGTGCTCCGGATCCTCGGAACAGAGGCCAACGATCCCGGGCAGATCTGGCCCGGGGCGACGTTCGACATTCCGGGGAGTCGGTACCTGGAAGATCGCGACGGGAACCCGCTCCATCTGGCGCTCTTTCTCGGCGCGGTCCTCGCGATGGTCTCCTCGAGCCGCCGGCGGGATCTGACGTCCACGCTCTACGTCCTCTGTCTGATCGCCTCGTTCGTCCTCTTTTCCGCCACTCTGCGCTGGCAGCCCTGGGTCTCGCGACTGCAGCTGCCGCTCTTCCTGCTCGCCGGCCCCGTCATCGGACGGGCGCTGGGCCGCGGGAGGCGTGGGGCCGTCGTCCTCGGAGGCCTCTGTCTCGCGGCCGCGATCCCGTGGCTCCTCGGGAACGCCACCCGTCCGCTCCTCGGAAACTGGAGCGTCTTCCGCGTCCCCCGGACGGAGATGTATTTCGCGAGCCGGCCGGACGTCGAGAGAGGCTATCTCGACACCATCGACTACCTCGTGGCGAAGGATGTTAGGGAGATCGGTCTCGTTCTGGGAGGGGACGACTACGAATACCCGCTCTGGGCGCTGCTGGGGCAGCGGTCGGGGGGAGCCGTCCGGTTCCGGCACGTCAACGTCGCGAACGAGACGGCCGGACTCCCCGCCTCCGCGGAGGATTTCATCCCGCAGGCGCTCGTGACGACGGGACCTCGGCGCGTCGTCGAGACGGTCTGGGGACCCTACGGCCCGGTCTTCGGTTCGGGCCCCCTGACCGTGCTGGTCCCTCGCCGCTAGCTACCCTTTCCACCCCTCCGCCTTGAGCCCCAGGGTGATCAGCGCGTCCGCGAGAACGGATGCGCTCGGCGCGTCGGTGCCGAGGGCCTCCTCGAAGCGGGCGCGGACCGTCGCCTCGCGCGCCTCGTCGCGGATCGGGCGCCCGCTGCCGCGCTTGATCTCGGCCACGGCGCGGCAGAGGGAGAGCCGCCGGGAGACGCTCCGGCCGATCTCGGTATCGATCCGGTCGATGGCGCGGCGGACACGCTCGACCGAGCCGCTCGGCCCCGGGAGGAAGCCGAACTCGTCGAGGAGCGTCTCCAGATCCTCCGGGAGGAGCGCCTGAGGCCCGTCGCAGAGCGCGCTCTCCGGGACGTCGTGCACCTCGATCATCAGTCCGTCGGCGCCCGCGCCCCACGCCGCGCGCGCGAGGCCCGGGACCAGCTCGCGCCGCCCGGCCGCGTGTGACGGGTCGGCGAGGAGCGGCAGATGGGTCAGGCCCCGCGCCACGAGGAGGCCGCCGAGGTCGAGGGTGCCGCGCGTCGACTTCTCGAAGGTTCGGATGCCGCGCTCGCAGAGCATCACGTCGCGGCTCCCTCCCTCGAGGACGTACTCCGCCGCGGCGAGCCATTCCTCCACCGTCGTCCCGAAGCCGCGCTTCAGGAGCACGGGCCGGCCGGTCTTCCCGGCCTCGCGGAGGAGGTCGTAGTTCTGGCAGTTGCGGGCGCCGATCTGGAGGACGTCCGCCACCTCGGCGACCGGTCCGACCTGCGAAGGCGCCATGACCTCCGTCACGATCGGAAGGCCGACCGCGTCCCCCGCCGCCTTGAGCCACGCGAGCGCCTCGAGGCCGTGCCCCTGGAACGCGTAGGGGCTGGTCCGCGGCTTGAAGACGCCGCCGCGGAGCGCCGTCGCGCCCGCGCGGGCGACCTCCTTCGCGAGCCGCATCACCTGGTCCGGCGTCTCCACGGCGCAGGGCCCCGCGATGACGGCCCGGTGTCCCCCTCCGACGACGAACGGCCCGACCGCGACGACGGTCGGCGGGCGGACCTCCGTGGCCCGCGGAAGGTCTTTCAGGCGCGGAGGCGGAACGTGGTCCGGCGTCGGCCCCAGCCACAAGAGAGTCTCCCCCGCGCGCGCCTTCAGCCCCGTCGCCTTCGGAAGCGCCGCGGCCGACAGAAGGGCAAACCCGTTGACCGGCGACTCCGGCGTCCCCGGCAGGGCGAGGATCTCGGCGCCGCTCTCGGAAAGCGCGGCCGCGAGGCGCGCCCCGGCGAAGCGGAGAACGCGGATCGTGGGCAAGACCTCCGCGCCATTCCCCAAGACGAGCCGGAAGAAGCGCGTGGCGTTGGGGCGGACGTCGGAGACGTCCTCCTCCAGGATGACGAGGCCCGACTCGAGCGCCGCTTCCTCGGCGCAGACGGCGGCGCGCGGGCCGCCGAGGGCCGCGACCCGGTGGGCCGCCTCGGCGGTGTCGTGCGTCTCGAGCGGGACGGCGTCGAGACGCGACAGGAGCCGCGCGCACTGGCGGAGGGCCGGCGGCTGCGACCAGACCTCGCGCACGTCCGAAAGCTCGACGCCACGGGGGGCCGCGAGGACGAGGCGGACGGGGATCTCGATCTCGTCCGCGACGACGAGGCGGAGAGCCTCCGCCGAGAGCGTCCGCGCCAGCGCCTCGAGCGGCTCGAGAACCGGCCCGGCCACGCGCGTCGCCGCGGGGATCACCGCCTCGTCCACCTCGCCCGCGACGAGGGCGCGGAGGAGCCGGTCGAACGACGGATAGGGAACGGGCCGGCCGCACCGGGCCGCGGCCCGGGCCGAAAAGGAGCCCGGCTGTCCCTGGTAGCCTGCGCTCGGACTGGTGACCGGCGTCGTCGCGTCGTCGTCCCGGATGGTCTCGCTCATCGTCTCCTCCGCGTCCCGAAGATGAAAAAAGCCCCCCTCCGCCGTTTGTCTCGGGGAGGGGGGCTTCCGGTGAAGCCCGGGTGTATCGCGCGGCCTAGCGGGCCGGCCCCCTCCCCGTCGCCGGATACGACGTGCCGGCGAAGAAGATCAAGCCGAATCCGACGTGCGGCGCGTTCATCGAGAAAAACAGGGTACCGCGCCTGTCAAGCCGCCTCACCTCGCGACCTTCGCCCCTTCGATGAGGACGGCGTAGACGTAGCCGGCGCCGAAGTCCTTGTCGAGGCTCACCGTGCCGCGGACGAGGACGACGTCTCCGACGGCGACGGCGTCGTGCGTCGTGATCGTCACGTCGTCGTCCTTCTTCTCGCGAGAGCCCGAGCCGTCGCGCAGATGGATCCAGTTCCGCCCCATGACGCCCGCCGTGAACTTGACGACCTTCCCGCGGACGGCGACCTCCTGGCCCTTGAGCGCCGCCTTCTGCGCGTACAGCTCGGCGACGGTCCTTCCGCTGGATCCTTCGGCCTTCTTGACGTCGATCTTCCCGACGTCGGCCGGACCGGAGGCCGCCATGGCGTGCTGCGCGGCCATCTGACGGCGAACGTCGGGGTCGGCGCCGGGGACGTGCCCCGGCGCGACGGGCGCGGCCGCGACGGCCGCGGCATTCGGACCCGGGGCGGCCAGCTCGCCGAAGACGATCCGGTCGAATTTCCGATTCAGCGTCTTGCTTTCGAACCCGTCCATCGGAGCGGCGTTGACGACGGTGACCTCGTCGCCCGTCTTCACGGCGGCTTTCGTCACGGCGGCCCACATCTCGCCGCCTTCCGTCTTCAGGCGCATGTACGTGTAGTCCGAGGCCCCGAACGTCTCCTGAACGACGCCGTGGACGGTCAGTAGGCCCCCCGCCGCGTTCGTCGCGCCCGCCG
>DATIWM010000266.1:0-2235 GCA_035519355.1 Thermoanaerobaculia bacterium
GCCCCTCGGCGCGGCCGTCGCGGAAGTTGGCTCCGGGGGGGGTGACGCCAGCGCAACGCGTAACCACTTCTTGAGACTCGCGGCATTCCCGTCGGCGGGACGGTCGCCCGCGGAGCGCGCCGGACCGGCTCCGTTGCGTCCCCCGTGCCCGCCCCCGCCGTGCCCGTGCCGACTTCCGCCGGCATGGTCCCCGCGCGCCGGCTGCGCTCCCTCGATGCCGACGGAAATCGTCTTTCCCGGAGCGGACTGGACCGCGATGGGCGTGTCGACGGTGAACGTCAGCGGGATCTTCATCTCGAGAACGAGCGTGCCGTCACGTTCGGCGAGGGCGGCCTCGACCGGCCTGGCCTGTCCGAGCTTCATTCGCGCCGTATCCGCCTCCGTCGGGCCGAGGATCTCCAGCTCGTCGAGCGAGGCCGGGCGGCGCAGGCGCACCGTTCCCCCGGTGTCCTGCGGAGGTGCGTCGCCGGGCCCCGGCGCGGAGCGCTCCGGCGAAGCGGGGTAGCGCATGCCGAAGGACTTTTCCGACTTTCCGGTCCCGTCGAGGTAGAAGTTCACGCCCATGGAGCGGATCCTCTTCTTCATCGCCTCGTCGGACGTCCGGAGGCAGAGATAGAGGAACGACGCGTCGTTCAGGATGCCGATGGAAACCGGCGTCTCCGGGATCGGCACCAGATGACCCGCCCATTCGTCCTCCACTCCGTCGATCACGATCGGCGTCGTCCTCCAGGCGCTCGGGAAATCGGCGTCCCCGGCCGCAAGACGGAGTGGAGCGACCGCGAGGGTGACGACGAAGGCGCCAAGGACTCCTGAAACGAAGGGTCGGTTGATCGTGGCAGACATGCAGACCTCCGCCCGACCCGATGCAATTCCGAGACCTCGGGTCATGCCCAGGAAAGAGGACGACGCGGAAAGAAATATGGTTGCCGGTAAACACTCCGCGCCCGGCTGCGTCCTTGGAAAGGAGGGCCTCTACGTCTCGCGCCGGGCGAGAACCGCGAGGGTGACGGTCGCCTTCGAGACGAGACGGCGTCTCGATAGACTCCGGCCATGGCCGCCCCGCGCCGCCCGACCGTCCTCGGCCGCCTCCGGGCCATCTGCCTCTCTTTTCCGGGCGCGTACGAGAAGGTCGCCTGGTCGGCGCCCACCTTCCGGGTGGGCGAGCGGCAATTCGCGATGTTCGCGGACGACCACCACGGCGTCGGCTTCGCGGGCGTCTGGTTCAAGGCGCCGGACGGCCTGCAGGGAGAGCTGGTCGCGTCGGACCCGGAGCGCTTCTATGTCCCGCCGTACGTCGGCAAGGGGGGCTGGGTGGGGGCGAAGACCGACGCGAGGACCGACTGGACGCTCCTCGCCAGCCTGATCCAGGCGGCGTACGCGCTGGCTGCGGAGGGTCAGAGCGCGGCGAAGATTGCGAAAGGGCCGGCGGCCTCGAACGTGGCGAGGAAGAGGAGAGGGTGGAAGCGGTCAGGGTGAACGGGCTCGGCTCCAGTTTCTGTCTGAAAAGAAGATCCTGTCTCCTCCCGCCAGCCAGGAACCAGACGAAAGCAGGCCCCGCGGCTACGGCCGCCAGCGGTGCGCGGCGAGATCGATGCGGCCGTTCCGGTCGAAGCGGACCCTTTCCCTCTCGAGCATCACGCGCTGAAGCCGGTCGTGACCGGAGCCGTCGCGGCGCGGGCTCACCTCGCCCTTCGCGTTCACGACGCGGTGCCACGGAACCGGGCTCGTCGCGGGAAGCGCGTGGAGCGCATATCCCGCGAGGCGCGCGTGGTTCGGCAGGCCCGCCAGCCGGGCGACCTGTCCGTACGTCGCGACGCGGCCGCGAGGAATCCTCGAGACGACCGCCCAGATCTTCCGGTACGAGCTTTCCGGCTTCGCCGCCATCCGCCTAATCGTCCTCGAGGCGTTCCCAGGCCGCTTCCGTGATCTTCCAGCCGTCCTTCTCCGCCTCGAGCCCCACGTCGAAGCGCCAGCGCGAGGCGCGGGGGAGAAGACCCTCGAGGCCCGCCACGGCGCGCGGCCGGCCGGACATCTTTACCGTGAGCCTCGCCCGCGCGGAGGCCTCGCCGCGCTGGACGGCGACGTTGGCGAGGGAGATCGAGAGCGACTCGTACGCCGCGAAATACCGCTTGAGCAGGAGCGCCGCGTCCGCTTTCCCGCCCGCCGAGTCGCGGTATCCCTCCGAAAGTCGCGCGAGGACGCCGTCCGCGTCGCGGGCCTCCGCGGCCTTCGCGG
>DATIWM010000267.1:0-6386 GCA_035519355.1 Thermoanaerobaculia bacterium
CGCAAAGGAACGTTCCCGAATCGAGGAGCGTCAGACCTATCTGCGCGACCTCATTGCACGCGAGCCGGAGCTTCGAGCGAAGGCCGCCGAGGGCGTTCTGGGCCTGCCGATCGTGTTCTCGCCCAGTCCCGTGGGAGCCGCTGGCTTGGAGGATCCTGGAACACGGCTTGCGCTGGCTCTAGCGGCCTCCGGCAACGGCGTCGAGCTGGTTTTCGAGGCCGAAGCGGTCGGCGACGATGCGGCGGCCGCACTGGCGGTGCAGCTTTCGACGTTTGCCGAGGGCCTCGCATCGCGGCCCGATCTCCCGGTCGGGAAGATTCCGCTCCTGACCGGCGACGAGCGCCGGCGCCTCCTGATCGACTGGAATCAGACGCAGCGGGGCTTTCCGCAGGACCGCACGATTCCCGACCGGATCGAGGAGCAGGTCGGGAAAACGCCCGACGCCGTTGCCGTGGTTTGCGGGGAGGAGTCGCTGACCTATCGCGAGCTCGACTCCCGCGCCAACCGGCTGGCTGCCCATCTGCAGAAGCTCGGAGTGGGGCCCGAGGAGCTTGTCGGCATCTGCCTCGATCGGTCCTTGGACCTGATCGTGGGGCTGCTTGGGGTCCTGAAGGCCGGTGGAGCCTATGTGCCGCTCGACCCGGAGTATCCCTGGGAGCGCCTGACGGTGATGCTGGAGGACGCCCGGCCGCGCGTTCTGCTCACCCAAGAGCGTCTCCGCGCGCGCCTGCCTTCGACGTCGGCTCACGTCCTCTGTCTCGACTCGGGATGGGAGGAGATTGCCCGCGAGCCCGCCGGGCCAGTCTCACGCCGTCTCTCGCCGGAGAACCTCGCCTACGTTCTCTTCACGTCCGGATCGACCGGGCGCCCGAAGGGGGTCATGGTCACGCATCGAAACGTCGTCAACTTCTTCGGCGCGATGGACGAACGGCTCGGGACAGCCGCGGGAGTCTGGCTCGCCATCACCACCGTTTCGTTCGACATCTCCGTGCTCGAGCTCTTCTGGACCTTGACGCGGGGTTTCCGCGTCGTCCTTCAGAGGCGCGAGGTCACGGCTGCCTTGCCCGGAAAACGCCGCGATCGGACGGCGCGCCGAGTCGACTTCAGCTTGTTCTACTTCGCAAGCGACGCGGGCGAGTCGGCAGGAGAGGGGTATCGCCTCCTGCTCGAAGGCGCGCGCTTTGCCGACACGCACGATTTCGCGGCGGTCTGGACGCCGGAGCGGCACTTCCACGCCTTCGGGGGACTCTTCCCCAACCCCTCCGTGACGGGGGCCGCGGTGGCGGCCGTGACCCGGCGCGTGGCGGTGCGCGCGGGAAGCGTCGTGATGCCGCTCCACAACCCGCTGCGGGTGGCCGAAGAGTGGGCGGTGGTGGACAACCTGTCCGGGGGCCGCGTCGGCATCGCCTTCGCCTCCGGTTGGCACGCCAACGACTTCGCCTTCGCTCCCGGGAGTTACGCCGACCGCAAGCGCGTGACGTTCGCGGGGTTGGAGACGGTTCGGAGACTCTGGCGAGGGGAGACGGTTCCGGCGCGGTCCGGAGACGAAAAGGAGATCGCCGTCCGGGTGCTTCCGCCTCCCGTGCAGCGGGAGCTGCCCTTCTGGGTCACCACGGCCGGAAACGTCGAGACGTTTCGCGAGGCGGGGCAGATCGGCGCGAACGTCTTGACGAATCTGCTCGGCCAGGACGTCGAGGAGCTCGCGCGGAAGATTTCGGCCTACCGGCAGGCCCGGCGCGAGGCCGATCATCGGGGCGAGGGAATCGTTACGGTGATGGTTCACACGTATCTCGGCACGGACGCGGCGGCGGTGCGGGAGCGCGTGCGGGCTCCCTTCTCTCGCTACCTCGCGAGCTCTTTCGATTTGATCAAGATGGCCCCGTGGGCGTTCCCGGCTTTTCGCCAGCCCTCCAAGGCCAGCTCGGACGGTCCGGCGTTCGACGCCGAAGGATTCACGTCGGAGGACATGGACGCGTTGATCGCCCACGCCTTCGAGCGTTATTTCGAGACGGCCGGCCTCTTCGGAACCCCGGACTCCTGCCTGCCGATGGTCGAACGCCTGCGCGAGATTGGCGTGGACGAGTTCGCCTGCCTGATCGACTTCGGCGTGGACACGGATTCGGTGCTGGAGAGCCTGCGCCACCTCGACGCGCTACGCCAACGATGCGTTTCCTTGTCGGCCGAGGACTCGGATGAGTCGATCGCCGCCCAGATCCGCCGACATGGCGTTACTCACCTGCAGTGCACGCCGTCTTTTGCCGGCCTGCTCGTGTCGGATCCCGAGTCGCGGGACGCCCTTGGCTCTCTTCGGAAGCTCCTCGTGGGGGGTGAGGCCTTGTCGGAGAAGCTCGCAGGGGAGCTGTGCCGCGCCGTAGCGGGAGAGATTCACAACATGTACGGTCCGACGGAGACGACGGTCTGGTCCACGGCTTCCCGAGTCGGCCAGGAGGGCTCGGTCACGATCGGCCGGCCGATCGCGAATACGGAGGTCTTCATCCTGGACCGGAACCTCGAACCGACACCCGTCGGAGTGCCGGGCGAGATCTACATCGGGGGTGCCGGCGTCGCCCGAGGGTACTTGCACCGTCCCGATTTGACCGCCGAGAGGTTCGTTCCGCATCCCTTTTCCACCGAGCCCGGTGCGCGGCTCTATCGGACGGGCGACCGAGGACGCTATCGAGCCGACGGGCGGATCGAGTTTCTCGGCAGAGCCGACGACCAGGTCAAGATTCGCGGGCATCGGGTCGAGCCGAGGGAGATCGAGGCCGTCCTGGCCAAGCACCCGGAGGTTGCCGAAGGAGCCGTGGTCGCCCGCGACGACGGCACCGGCCTCGGGCTGGTGGCCTACTTCGTGCCCCGTGTGGAGAGCGGATCCGGCGGTGCAGGCGCCGTCGTCGGCGCCTGGCGCCAGGTGTGGGACGAGACCTACCGCGGCGCCGGTTCCTCGACGACGGCCGAAACCGCTCCGTTCGAGACCGTCGGCTGGCGGAGTAGCGCCACGGGAGAGCCCATTTCTGCCGAGGAGATGCGGGAGTGGGTCGATGGCACAGTGGGTCGCGTGCTCGCGCTCGGACCCCGCCGCGTCCTCGAGATCGGGTGCGGAACGGGGCTCTTGCTGTCTCGAATCGCGCCCAAGTGCGAGCGTTACGAGGGATCCGACTTCTCTTCCGTTGGGCTCGAATGGCTCGAGCGCCAGGTCCAGGCGAGGGGGAGCGTCCTCTCGAACGTTTCCCTCGCGCAGCGGCCGGCAGACGATTTCGCGGACGTGGCGGAGGGGTCGGTGGATACCGTCATCCTGAATTCCGTCGTCCAATACTTTCCGAGCGCGGAGTACCTCCTTCGAGTCCTGGAGGGCGCCGTCCGGTCTGTCGGGGCCCGCGGCTCAATCCTCGTCGGTGACGTTCGGAGTCTTCCGCTGTGGAAGGCCTTCCAGGCCTCGGTCGAGCTCGACCGGGCCCCCGGCTCTCTCTCTCGCGAGGCATGGCGCGAGCGGGTGGAGCGAGCCATGTCGCGCGAGGAAGAGCTCCTCGTCGATCCAGACTTCTTCCGAAGTCTGCCGCGGGTCTTTCCCCAGATCCGTCAAGTACAAGTCTGGGCCAAACGGGGCCGTCACGAGAACGAACTGACGTGTTTTCGCTATGACGTGATCCTGAGAATCGGGGAAGAGATCATCCAGCCCGACGACGCCCTGCAGCTCGACTGGGTACGGGATGTCGTGACGTTGCCCGGGCTTCGCGAGCGGCTCGGCAAGGAGAAGCCCGCCGGCCTCGTCGCTCGGGCCGTGCCCGACTCGCGGCTCCGGAGGGCGATGGAGTTGACGAAGTGGCTCGAGAACGGGAGTGGGCCCGCCTCGGTCGGGGCCATGCGGGAGGCCATCGAGCGACTCGACGGCGACGGAGTGGATCCAGAGAATCTATGGAGTCTGGGCCGGGAGAGCGGCTACGATGTGGAGCTAGTTCCGACGCGAGACACGCCTGGATTCCTGGACGCGATCTTGCGACGCACGGACATTGCGGGCAGCGCCGCGAGGGTCTCCTCTGCGCCGCCTTCCGGCCGGCAATCGTCCCTACCTCCGGAAGTCTGGGAAGAGTTCACGAACCGGCCCGCTCGAGCGAAGGGCTCGGGCTCAGGCGGAGGCGCTGATCTGGAGAGGCGCTTACGGTCGTTCCTCGAACGCCGCTTGCCGTCCTACATGGTGCCGTCCCGCTTCTTGCGGATGTCTGAGCTGCCGCGGACCCCCAACGGCAAGCTCGATCGAAAATCGCTTCCGCCCCCGGCGGAGATCCCGTCCGAAGCCGATGCGACCTTCGTCCCCCCTCGCAATCCCATCGAAGAGGTCGTGGCGGAGATCTGTGCCGAGGTGCTGGGTCTCGATCGTGTGGACGTTACGGCGAACTTCTTCGAGCTCGGGGGACACTCGCTGCTCGCGACGCAGGCCATCTCCAGGCTCCGGGACTCGTTCCAGACCGAGCTGCCATTGCGAGTGATTTTCGAGTCCCCGACCGTTGAGGCGCTCGCACGGGAGATCGCTGGCCGCGAGAGCGAGCCCGGCCGCAGCGAGCGGATTGCGCGAGTTCTCCAAAGGCTGGAGTCCATGTCCGACGGCGAAGTGCTCGCGGCCCTTGCGAAGAAGGGAAGGGGTGAGGAGCTGTCGCGATGAGCTCGCAGGAGGCACCGACCCCCGGTAAGTCCACCGACGCGAGACGGCGCCTGCTCGAGGAGCTCTTGAAGCAGGAGGGAGTCTCCGTCTCCACGACCCCGGCGATCGTTCGCCGACCGGCTTCGGCGAGCGCACCCCTTTCCTTCGCTCAGGAACGTCTCTGGCTGTTGGATCAACTCGAACCGGGCAGCCACTACAACGACCACTTTCATCTGCGCGTGAGCGGTCCGCTCGACGTGACGGCCCTGGAACGTAGCTTCAGCGAAGTCGCTGCCAGGCACGAGTCCCTGCGGACGACGTTCGCGACAAGGGACGGCCAACCGGAGCAGGTCGTCTTGCCGGCAGCGCCTGTCCAGCTGCCCATAACGGATTTGTGCAACGTTCCGGGTCCGGAACGCCTCGAGCGGGCGCGGCGTCTCGCGGTCGAGAAGGGCGACGCTCCGTTCAACTTACGAGCCGGACCGCTTTGGCGACCTGAGCTGCTGCGCCTATCCGACGAGGACCACGTCTTGCTCTTTACGGCGCATCACATCGTGATCGACGGGTGGTCGCGCGCCGTGCTGCTTCGGGAGCTGGCGGCCCTTTACGAAGGCTTCGTTTCGGGAAGGCGGCCTGCGCTCCCGCCGCTTCCTATCCAGTACGCCGACTTCGCCGCGTGGCAGAGGGCGGTTCCCAGGGAGTCCTTCGCACCTCACGTGGAGTATTGGAGGGCCCAGCTCGAAGGGGCGCCATCCCTCTTGGAGCTACCGGCCGACCGCCCGCGCCCGGGAAGTCGAGATCATCGGGGGGCGCGCCAAGCGTTCGGCTTCGGCGAGGGCCTGACGGGGCGATTGAAGGAGTTGTCCCGCAAGGAGGGCTGCACGCTATTCATGGCCCTCCTCGCGGGGTTCGCCACTCTGCTGCACCGCTACACCGAGCAGACGGACCTCGTGGTGGGGACTCCGGTGGCAAACCGGAACCGCACCGAGATCGAAGGGCTGGTCGGGTTCTTCGTCAACATGTTGCCGCTGCGATGCCGTCTCGCCGGCGACCCGACGTTTCGCGGCCTGATGCGCGAGGTCCGGAGCGTCGTTCTCGAGGCCTCCACTCATCAGGACCTCCCCTTCGATGAGCTCGTCCGGGAGATCCAACCCGTCCGAGCGGGAAATCACAGCCCAATTTTCCAGGTGCTCTTCATCCTCCAGAACACGCCGGACCCGACGGCGCGGGCTGGCGGGCTTGTCTTCGAGCCGTTCGAGGTGGACCCGGGAACCGCGAAGTTCGACCTGACCGTCAACCTCGCGGAGACGGCCTCGGAAATGGAGGGGTGGGTCGAGTACGCGACCGACCTCTTCGACGCCGACCGGATCGCGCGCCTCGTGTCGCACCTGGAGCGGATCCTGGAGGCCGGAGTGGCCGAGCCGGACACCCGGATCTCGGCCCTCCCTCTCATGACGGAAGCCGAGCGCCGGCAAGTCCTGCTGGAGTGGAACAGAACGAGCAGAGACTACCCCCGGGAGAAATGCATTCAGGAGGTCTTCGAGGGTCAGGTGGACCGGACGCCAAACGCAACTGCGTTGGTCTGTGGCGCAGAACGCCTCACCTACCGCCAACTCGACGGCAGGGCGAATCAGCTCGCCCGTTTCCTGAAGAAGCATGGCGTCGGGCCGGACGTCACGGTGGGCGTCCACCTCGACCGCTCTGTCGAAGCGATCGTGGCCTTCCTCGCCATTTTGAAGGCGGGCGG
>DATIWM010000268.1:0-2711 GCA_035519355.1 Thermoanaerobaculia bacterium
TCTGGTGGCAGGGACAGTTCCTCCAGATCGACGCCCTCTTCTCGGCCTTCGTCTTCTGGGGCTTCATGGCCGAGTGGGGCGTCTGGAACGATCCGGAACATGCGGCGCGCTGGCGCTGGGCGCTCCACCTCCTGATCCCGGCAGCCGTCCTGGCCAAGGGGCCGCTCGCCGTCGTCCTCCTCGGCCTCGTGGCCGTCGTGGAGTGCGTCCGCGTCAGGTCGGCCCGCCCGCTCCTCGACCTCGGCCCGGTTCGCGGCGCCGCCATCGCGCTGGTCCTCGTCGTCCCGTGGTACGCGGCGGCGGCGCGAGCGGGAGGGCCGGTCTACGCGTACGACCTGATCGTCAACCAGAACTGGAACCGGTTCTGGCACGCCGTCGACCACGTGCGGCCCTGGTGGTTCTACGTGGAGTCCGTCTTCGTCGACTTCGAGCCCTGGACGCTTCCGGCGCTGGCGGCGCCGATCGTCCTGGCTCGATACGGCCTCTTCCGCGAGCGGACGGAGCTCCGCCATGCGGCCATCGTCTTTTCGGTCTGCTTCCTCTTCCTCTCGGCCTCCCGGTCGAAGCAGGGGAAGTACCTCCTCGCCGCCTATCCGTTCGCCGCCCTCCTCCTGGCCGCGGCCGTCGCCGCGGCGGAGAGGGCGGGGCGCGATGGACGGGCCGCCCCGGTCCGTTTCTTCCGCTCGTACGCGTTCTTCGCGGCGCTCCTCCTCGTCGGGGCGGCCGCCGCCCTCCCCGTCGTCGCGGCGCGCCGCTTTCCGGAATTCGCACGGCTCGGGTGGGCCGTGGCGCTGCCCCTCGGTCTCGGCGGGGTCGGCGTGGCGGCGGTCCTCGTGGCGCGGCGCCGCGAGGCGGCACCCGCCCTGCTCGCCCTCGCGGCCGTGCTGGCGGCGGGAGAAGCGGCGACGGCCTTCTCGGTCTTCCCGGCCATCGACGAGCGCAAGACGGGCCGGAGCTTCTTCACGCGGCTGGCGCCGCGATTCGCCCACGGCGAGCCGCTCGCGTACTACGGCGATCCGTACCGCTGCTATCCCATTCTCGTCATGCGGCGCCGCACGGCGTACGCCCGGACCGAGGCGGAGCTGGCGGCCTGGCTCGCCGCCGAACCGGGCGGACAGGTCCTCGTCACCGAGGGGGACCGGAGCGAGTGGACGGACCCGGCGCTGACGGCGCTCGTCGTCAAGGACAAGGCCCTGATCGGATCGGGGGAGGTCTTCCTCCTGGGGCGGCCATGACGGACCTCTCGCGGGAGATCGAGTTCCCTCCGGATGCCGTCCGCTACCCGGGACGACACGAGGTCGTCGAGGCGGTCCTCCGCCGCGGCGGCGAGTCCATACCCGTCGTCGTGAAGAAGATGCGGACGTCCGTCTTCGAGAAGCCCGGCCGGACGCGCTCCGACCGGTCGGCCGCGGTGGCGCGCCAACTCATCGCGCGGGGCGTCCCGACGCCCGAGCCGCTCGGCGTGGCTCACGTCGAGGGGGAGGACTGGTACGTCGCCCGCCGGCTGGAGGGCGCGGTCCAGATCCGCGAGTGGTTCCTCCACCGCGACGATCCCGGCCGCGGCGCGCCGCGTCTCCGGATCCCGTTCGAGCAGATCGTCGCGGCACTCGGCCGCCTCGCCCGGCGGATGCACGACCAGGGGGTCTTCTTCGGGGATTTCTCGGACGGAAACGTCCTCGTGACGCGGGACGGCGCCGGCTTCCGGATCTGGCTCGTCGACCTGACCCGCGCGAGGATCTCGGAAAGGCCGGTCTCCCTCTGGAACCGCCTCAGGGACCTCTCGAGGCCCGGCCTGAACCGGCCCGAGGACCGCAAGCGTCTCCTGTCCAGCTATTTCGACCCGGAACCGGTTTCCCGGTCGGTGGAAAGGAGGCTCTCGCTCTTCCGCCGGCGGATCGTCCTGTGGGACGGCCTGAAGGAGCGGCTCCGGCCCTGGCGGCGCCGGGAGGAAGGCTGAAGCTATCCTTAGGGAGACGAGCCGCTTAGCGAGTAAACCCCGGCCCGCCCGGGAGCGTCTTTAGGAGAGTGGGTGAGACGGGTTTCGCCCGAGTCCTCGAGTTTCCGGTACCCGGCGGCGCGCCGGCGGGGCCCCGGAGGCTCGCCGTGATGCCGGTGGAGATCTCCGGCGAGGATGCCCGCCTCGAGCGGCAGGAGTTCGAGCGATCGGAGATCGCGAAGATCCTTGCGGGCGAGACGGACCGGTTCGAGTACTTCGTCCGGACGTACCAGAAGCGGATCTTCCGGCTGGCTTACACCCTGCTCCGCGACCCGGCCGAGGCCGACGGCCTGACCCAGGACGTCTTCGTGAAGGCCTACCGCGGCCTCGCCGACTTCAAGGGGGACGCCGCGTTCGAGACGTGGGCGACGCGGATCGCCATCAACGCGGTCCGCGATCTCGTCCGGCGCAAGAAGCCCGTCGTCTCCTTCGGCGACCTGCGCGGGGACGGAGAGGAGGACGGCCCGGAGCTCCCGGCCCGTTTCGATCCGGCGGACGGCACCTCCCCGGAGAGGGACCTGATGGCGCGCGAGATCCGGCGCCGGATCGCGGACGCGCTCGTCACGCTGTCACCCCGCCAGCGCGCCGTCTTCGTGATGAAGCACTACGAGGAGCGCTCGATCGCCGAGATCGGCGCGGCGACCGGGCTCGACGAGGGAACGATCAAATCGCATCTCTTCCGCGCGGCCCGCAAGCTGCGCGAGCGGCTGGAGGA
>DATIWM010000269.1:0-5879 GCA_035519355.1 Thermoanaerobaculia bacterium
CTCCGGAGCGCCGTGCTCCGGAATGGCGCCGGGGGGGAGAGCGGCGGCGGCCGCTAGGCGGGCGCGCCGTGCCCGGATGACGTTCACGAGGACGACGTAGGTCAGCGAGCCGGCGAAGAGGGAGAGAACGAGCATGCCCGCGGCCCACTGAAGGCCGATCACCCGCATCCGGGGCCCGGCGTGCGCCCAGAACGAGGCGTTCAGGAATTCCTTCCACGGGAGGTGCGACAGGGCCTCGCGTTCCGCGCGGAAGACGAGCCGCCCGATCGGAAGGGCCACCGCTGCGATCGGGCCGATCGTCAGCGGGTTCACGACGAGCGTCCCGAGGAGGACGTCCACCTTGTTCAGCTTCAGGACGACGGCCAGCGCGAGCGCGACGAGCCAGTGAATTCCGATGAGCGGCGTGAACGAGATCGTCACGCCGAGGGCGAAGGACGCCGCGACCACCTCCGGCGGGTCGTCCCGCCCGAGCATGTCCATGAAGCGTTCCCGGAAGCTCTTCTTACCGGTCAAAGTGGTCCCAGCCTGCGTCGGGGAGTCTCCGCTCTCCTCCGGCCTCCTCGAGCCACACGGTTCCCGGGTCGTGCCGGTCGTCGACGACGCCGATCGCGCGGATCGGGAAGCGGGCGGAGAGACTCTCGGCGAGCGCGCGCCGGCGCCGCGGGACCGTGAAGAGAAGGCCGTAGTCCTCGCCGCCGAAGAGGGCGAGCCGCAGCGGGTCGAGGCGGACGAGCCCGCGCAGCTCCGCGAGGCCCGTGTCGACGGGGAGTCGGGAGAGGTCCAGAGAAGCCGAGACCCCCGAGGCGCGGCAGAGGCGGTGCAGGTCGCGCGAGAGGCCGTCGGACAGGTCGATCGCGGCCGACGCCGCCCCTTCGTCCGCCAGGAGCCGCCCCAGGCGGAGCATCGGGCGGGGGTCGAGCTGGTGCCGGATCAGCCGGGCGACTTCCGTCGAGCGCGGCGGGAGGAGCTTTTTCCGCCCCGGGGTCCGGACCGTTCTGTCGGCGGTCGGGCGGTACCCGGCCTCGAGGAGGAGAAAGCCCGCGGCCGCGCCTCCGAGCGTTCCCGAGACGTACAGGAGGTCTCCGCGGTGCGCGCCGTCCCGGCGAAGCGGTCCCTTCTCCGGGGCGCGCCCGAGCGCCGTGACCGCCGCGAAGAAGCTCGGGGAGGCCGAGAGGTCTCCGCCGACGACCGCAACGCCGTGCTCCTGCGCGGCGTCGCGGACTCCCTCGGAAAACGCATCCAGCCAGGTGGGGCCGGTCCATCGGGGGAGGCCGAGCGCGAGGAGGGCCCAGAGGGGCGTGGCGCCCATGGCCGCGAGGTCGGAGAGGTTCACGTTCACGGCCTTCCGCCCGAGCCGGCGCGGGTCGGCGTCCTTCCGGAAGTCCTGCCCTTCGACGAGAGTGTCGGTGGTCGCGACGAGCCGCCCCGCGTCCGCCACGACGGCCGCATCGTCGCCGATGCCGACGAGGACGTCTCGTCGACGCGTGGCGAAGAGGACCTGGAGCTTCTCGACGAGGACGTCCTCCGCCGGCAGGCGCTTCATGACCTCCTCCTTCTCGTCCGGCGGGTCTTCGGAAGGGCTTTCAGCGCCACGTCGAGAACGTCGTCGACGGTCCGGGTGAAGACGAAGCGGAGGTCCCGGCGCAGCTCTTCCGGAATCTCGGTCAGGTCGCGCTCGTTCTCCTTCGGCATAAGGATCGTCCTGAGCCCGGCCCGGCGGGCCGCGAGGACCTTCTCCTTCACGCCGCCGATGGGGAGGACCTCGCCGCGGAGCGTGATTTCGCCCGTCATCGCCACGTCCTTCCGGACCGGCCGCCCGGCGAAGGCCGAGATCATCGCGGTCGCCATCGTGACCCCGGCCGAGGGGCCGTCCTTCGGCGTAGCTCCTTCGGGGACGTGGACGTGGACGTCATGCGTCTCGAAGTAGGTCTCGGGGAGACCGAGCCGCTCGGCGCGCGACCGCGCGAACGTGAGCGCGGCCTGCGCCGACTCCTTCATGACGTCGCCGAGCTGCCCGGTCATCTGGAGCAGTCCCTTTCCGCGGACGGCGCGGGCCTCGACGACGAGAACGTCGCCGCCGACGGCCGTCCAGGCGAGCCCCGTCGCGGCCCCGACCTGGTCGGTCCGGAGCGCCTCGTCGCGCCGGAACTTCGGAAGGCCGAGGTAGGTCTTCACGAGCGCCGGCGTGACCGTCACCTTCTTGAGGACGCCGGAGGCGAATTTCACGGCCACCTTGCGGCAGCAGGAGGCCATCTCGCGCTCGAAGCCGCGAAGACCCGCTTCGCGCGTGTATTCCTGCACGATGGTCCGGAGCGCGGCGTCGGAGAAGTCGATCGCGTCGGCCGGGAGGCCGTTCTCCGTCCGCTCCTTCGGAATGAGGTGGCGGCGCGCGATGTGGAGCTTCTCCTCCGTCGTGTAGCCGGAGAGCCGTATCACCTCCATCCGGTCGAGGAAAGCGGGCTGGATCGTGTCGAGGACGTTCGCCGTCGTGATGAAGAGGGTCCTCGAGAGGTCGTAGTTCACCCCGAGATAGTGGTCGCGGAAGGACTTGTTCTGCTCCGGGTCGAGGACCTCGAGAAGGGCCGACGACGGGTCGCCGCGGAAGTCCGCGCCGAGCTTGTCGACCTCGTCGAGCATGAAGACGGGGTTCGAGGTGCCCGCCTGCGAGATGCTCTGGATGATCCGACCGGGGAGAGCCCCGACGTACGTCCGCCGGTGGCCCCGGATCTCCGCCTCGTCGCGGACGCCCCCGAGCGACAGGCGCGCGAACTTCCGGTCGAGCGCGCGCGCGATGGAGCGGCCGAGGGACGTCTTGCCGACCCCGGGCGGCCCGACGAAGCAGAGGATCGGGCCCTTGGACTCGGGCGCCAGCTTCCGCACCGCGAGGAACTCGAGGATCCGCTCCTTGACCTTCTCCAGGTCGTAGTGGTCCTCGTCGAGGATCTTCCGGGCGCGTTCGAGGTCGAGGCTGTCCGTCGAGACGATCGACCAGGGAAGCCCCGTGATCCAGTCGAGCCAGGTCCGGATCATCGCGTTCTCGGCCGAGTCGGGGCTTCCGCGCTCGAGGCGCTTGATCTGCTTCTCGATCTCCTGGCCTCCCTCCTCCGGAATCCTCTTGTCGGAGACGGCCTTCCGGTAGGAGGCGATCTCCTCGGCCAGGTCGTCGCTGTCGCCCAGCTCCTGCTGGATGGCCTTGAGCTGCTGGCGGAGGAAGTACTCGCGCTGGTTCTTGTCGATCTCGCCCTTGGCGGCCCCGGTGATTTCCTGCTGGACCGTCAGGACGCGGATCTCCCGGCGCAGGACCTCGAGGACGATCTGGAGACGCTCGGCCGCCGGCGTCGTCTCGAGGACCTTCTCGGCCTCGTCCACCTTCAGGTCGAGATTCGAGGCGGCGAGGTCGGCCAGGCGGGCCGGTTCGTCGAGGCCCGCGGCCACGACCATCACTTCGGGCGAGATCTGCTTTCCGAGGGAGACGGTCTTCTCGAGCGCCTCCTTCACGGCGCGGACGAGCGCCTCCGTCTCTTCGTTCGGCGGGGCGCCCTCCGGCTCCTGGATCCGGGTGATCTTCGCCCGGAGCGCGGGCGCGTCGGCCACGAAGGAGTCGACCTTGACGCGTGAGAGCCCCTGGACGAGCAGACGGATCCGTCCGTCCGGGAGCTTCAGCATCCTCATGACCGCGGCGGCCGTCCCGACCGGGAACAGGTCGGCCGGACCCGGCTCCTCGACGGAGGCGTCCCGCTGGGCGACGAGCAGGAGGATTCGCTGCTCGGCGAGGGCCGCGTCGACCGCGGCGATCGACTTCTCCCGCGAGATGGAGAGCGGGACGATGACGTAGGGGAAGAGGACGACGTCCTTCAGCGGAAGAACGGGGAGGATGTCCGGGATCGCAATCGTCTCGCCGCCGGGCGCGGCCCCGGGCTCCTTCGAGCTCATGGCGCCTCCGGCGGGCCGCGGCGGATCTGGATGTCGCGGCCCCGGGCCGAGGTCCGTTTCGGAACGTCGAGGACGAGGAGGCCGTCCTGGTAGAACGCGCGCGAACGATCCGCGTCCGCGTCCCCGGGAAGCTCGAGGACCCGCTCGAACGGACCGGTCGCGCGCTCGAGACGGAGGTAGACGGCCCCCTCTCCCTCGGTCGCGCGACGCTCCCCCCGGACGATCACGACCCGTTCCTTCACCTCGATCGAGGTCTTCTCCGGGACGGCCCCGGGAATCTCGAAGACGAGGCGCCAGCCAGCGGCGTTCTCCACGACGTCGACGGGCGGGGCGAGGGGGTGGGGCTCGGGTCCGACCATCGCCGGACCGTCCAGAAGAAAGGTGACGGGAAAGCGCGGGGAGCGCGGCCTCGTCATCGGCATCCGGTCACTTCCGCCGCGCCCGCGGCCGGCGGCCGAGAAGGGTCTTCAATTCGTCGACGAAGTCGCCCAGGTCCTCGAAGCGCCGGTAGACGGAGGCGAAGCGGACGTACGCGACCTGGTCGAGGTCCTTCAGCCGGTCCATCACGCGGGTGCCGACCTCCTCGGTCGGCATCTCGCGGGGCTCCCGCGCGTGGAGGGCCGACTCGATCTCGTCGCAGATCTGCTCGAGACTCTTCGTCTCGACGGGCCGCTTCTCGCACGCCTTCATCAGGCCGCGCAGGAGTTTGTTCCGGTCGAACGGCTCGCGCCGTCCGTCCCGCTTGACGACGAGGACCGGGATCTCCTCGACGGTCTCGTACGAGGTGAAGCGCCGCTCACAGGCGGCGCATTCCCGCCGCCTTCGGATGACCGCGCCTTCGCGGCTCTCGCGCGAATCGACGACGTGGTCGTCGGTCGCGCCGCAGTATGGGCACCTCACGTTCGAAGCATAGCCCGGTCCGGCGGGATTACGATGCCGTCCGGCGGTGACGCGACACGACCTGTCCCCGATTCCCGAGGTGCTCGCCGGGCGGGAGCGCCCGCTCGTCATGGCCCACCGGGGAAACAGCGCGGCGGCTCCCGAGAACACGATGGCCGCCTTCCGGAGGGCGCTCCTCGACGGGGCGGACCTCCTGGAGACCGACCTTCACGAGACGCGGGACGGCCAGTTCGTCTGCGTGCACGACGAAACGCTCCTCCGGACCGGAGGCGTCCCGCTCGCCGTGGCCGACCTGACGCTGCAGGAGCTCCGGAGCCACCCGGTCGCCTGCGGCCGGAAGGGCTTCGGAGACGAGCGCGTTCCGGCGCTCGGGGAGCTCCTCGAGATCCTCCCTGCGGGCGCCGGCCTCGCGCTCGAGCTGAAGACGGACCGGTTCCTGGAACCGGCGGTCGGCCGCCGGCTCGGCGACCTCCTCCGCAGCTTCGGAGCCCTCGACCGCACGGCCGTCCTCTCATTCGAGTTTGCCCGGTGCCGGGCCGTGAGGCGGGAAGTGCCCGGACTCAGGACCGGTTTCATCACGATGACCGGGGGCCTGCCGCCGGACGGGGAGGCCGAGATGGTCGGACCGTTCTGGCCCGTGCTCCTCGCGAATCCGCTCTTTCCGTGGCTCGCGCATCGACGCGGCCTCTTCGTCGCGCCGCTCGACGACGCCCCCGACCGGCTCCTGCCGTACTACCGCCTGATCGGCTGCGACGCGGTCCTGACGAACGATCCGGCCGCCACGCTCCGGACGCTCGGTCGCGCGGCAGGCTGAAGGGGTCAGCCGGTCCGGGCCCGGAGGCGCTCGAGGGCGGCGGGAAGGGCGTCGAGCGATCCGGCCGTTCCCTGGAAGAGGCGACCCGAGCCGCCCCCCTTTCCGCGGAGGAGCGCCGCCACCTCGCGCCCCGCGGCCTGTACATCGAGTGCCGCCCCGGCGCCGGCCACGAGCAGAAAGAACGCCCGGTCCCCGCCCGTCGCCGCGAACAGGCCGGACTTCGAGGGGGCTG
>DATIWM010000270.1:0-3087 GCA_035519355.1 Thermoanaerobaculia bacterium
GCCAGAGCATTTTCGGCTGTGGGCAGGAGACCTGCTTGAAACAGCGAGGAAAGTCTTTCGACGACATGGAAATGAGTACGTGGGAGCCGAGGCGCAGCATTTCGCAGTGCTCCCTCTATTCCTAAAGAGTGACGGGCGCCACCCCGAAGTCTTCTAGGGGTTCTGTGGAGTCGCGGTTCTGGGTCTTACGGGGTTAGGTCTTCTTGGGGTTCTGCGGTTCTGCGGGGTCGCGTCTCAATTATCAATTATGGGTAGGACCGGCGAAGGACTATCGGGCAAAAGCGCTTCGCAGGGCGCGGACCGCCGCGAGACTAGGGACGCACCGAAAGAACGCCGGCGGCCGGCGTCGAGTCCAAAGTCCGAGCTGTTCCTACGCTGCCGGCCGGCCCTCGGCCCGGATCTTGCGGACTCCGTCAGCGGAGGACGCGATGACCTCGCCGCAGGACAAGAAACCCACCCCGCCGCCGAAGCCGGCTGCCGATTCCCCGCCGCTACCTCCGCGCCGAAAGCTCGTCCGGTTCGACTTCCCGCCGGGCGCGACACTGGATGAGATCGTGCGGGGGGTCCATGAGCTGACGGAAAGGCACCTGAAGCCGAAAAGCTGACGGGCCCCCGCCTTTCGCCCTGCTCACTGACCTCCGAGATTCTTCTGGATCGCGTCGAAGAGCGCCTTCTCCAGCACTCCATTCGAGGAGCACGTCACCTCGCGGTCCTTCTGCACGGCCTGGAACGTGGCGTTTACCTTCACACGGGTTCCGGCTTCGACGGTCTTCACGAAGAGGTTCAACGACGTCCTGGGCGGCTCGTCGGGCTTCGCGTTGCACGCCATTATCGAGGCGCCCTCCGCGACGAAAGGCTTCGTCGAAATGAACCCCGAGCTCTTGTCGATGTTCTCGAGCTGCCACTTCTGGTCCGAAAGGGTTTCGACGACGGCGGCCCAGGTCTTGTCGAAGTCGGCCGCGAAGACGTGCTGGTTCGCCACCTCGGGCGGCTTGAAGGTGGTGGTCTTGACGCGCTCCAGCGCCAGGGCGGCGGCCTTTTCCGCCGCGGCACGGTTTGCCACGGCCAGCGCCGGCCGGTTCTTTTCATCCTCCTCGGGAGGAAAGCTGAATTCGAACAGGCCTTCCGGCTTCGCCCAGACCGCCTCGAAGGTCTTGCCCTTCATCGTCCAGAGTCTCAGGAGGCCCGTCTTTTTGCTGATCCTGAAGTCCCGTCTGGTGCACGCCGCGAGCGTCGGGCTGAAATTGTCGAATTCGATCTCGGCCAGCGGGTCGGAGTGCGAAAGGAGCCTTCCTGCGGCGAACGCCGTGACGTACTCCGTCCGTTCGGCCCGCCAGACGTGAAGCCCCTCCTCATCGGAGGTCACCCGGACGGTCGGAGGAACCAGGAAGGCAAGGCACTCGGAGCGCGCGGGGAGTGGCAGGAGCGTGAGCGCCAGGAGCAACGACGTTTTCATTTGGTCCTTCTTCTAGCCCTTCTTCTTCTCCGACAGCTCCAGAAGGATGCCGCCGGTGGCGGCCGGGTGGACGAAGGCGACACGGCAGCCGTGGGCGCCGTTGAAGGGGGTCTCGTTGATCAGCTTCACGCCCGCCGCCTTGAGCTTCGCCAGGGCCGCCTCGACGTCGGCCACGTCGAGGCAGAGGTGGTGGATGCCGGGCCCCCTCTTCTCCAGAAATTTCGCAATGGGGCTCTCGGGCGAGGTCGGCTCCAGCAGCTCCACGTGCGACTCCCCCACCGGGCGGAACGAGGTCGCGACCTTCTGCGAGTCGACGGTCTCACGGTGCTCCTCGAGAAGGCCCAGAAGGTCCCAGAAGGCGCCCCCCTTCTCGAGGGACGAGACGGCCACGCCGAGGTGGGAGATCCGGGAGACGAGACCGGGGGACGTTCCGGGGGATTTCCTGGAAGGTGAATCCCCGGCCGCATCGCCGACGTCGTGCCGCAGCCGGCCCGTCAGATGGCGTGCGGCCGAGATGGGATCCTCGGCCCTTGCTTCGACGCGCGCGGCCGATGCGTCGAGCGCCCCGCCGTCGCCCGTCAGCATCTCCAACCTTTTCAGAATCTCTTCCTTCAGGAGCCCCTCGAGCCGCTTCCGCGTCCGCTCGAGCCGCCGCTCGGCGCCCTCGGGCCCGTCCAGGAACGCCCGGTGCTCGCGCAGCTTCGATTCGAGTTCGTCGAGCCCCTGGCCCCTCGTCGCGACGGTCTTCAGGATCGGCGGCACCCACGCGCCGTGCTCTCCCAGCTCGAGCATCTGGAGGATCTCCTGCACGACGCGGTCGGCGCCGTCGCGGTCGGCCTTGTTGACGACGAACAGGTCGGCCACCTCCATGAGGCCCGCCTTGATGGCCTGGATGTCGTCTCCCATCCCGGGCGTCAGGACGACCACGCACGACTCGGCGAGGCGGAAGACCTCCACCTCGTCCTGCCCGACGCCGACCGTCTCGACGAGGACCTCCTCGTAGCCCGCGGCGTCGAGAACGTCCACGGCGTCGGCCGTGGCGCGCGCGAGCCCCCCGAGGTGCCCGCGCGTGGCCATCGAGCGGATCAGGACGGCCGGGTCGGTGTAGAGGTCCTGCATCCGGATCCGGTCGCCCAGGATCGCCCCGCCGCTGAACGGCGACGACGGGTCGACGGCCACGATGCCGACCCGCCGCCCCTCTTTCCGGAAGAGCCGGGCCAGCGCCGCCGTCAAAGTCGACTTGCCCGCCCCGGGCGAGCCGGTCAGCCCCGTCACGCGGGCGCGGCCGGTCTTCGGGTAGATCTGCGCGAGCAGCTCGGGGAAGCGCGGGTCGCCCGATTCCGCCCACGAGATCGCGCGCGCCACCGACGGCACCCGTCCCGCGAGGACGCCGCCGGCCAGCTCGTCGATCGGTCCGCCGTCCGCCATCGGCGGCGAGTCTAGCGTGGGAGAGAATGACTCCGTGAGTGCCCCCGGCCCCGGCGCCGCGTCCCGCGCGGCCGACGCCCTTCTCGCCGCGTTCGCCGGGATCGCGCGGGCCGCGGCGAGGACCCTCGACGTGCGGGAGATCTTCGAGAGGGTTTCCGAGATCGTCCGGCCGGCGCTTCCCCACGACCGGCTCGCCCTGGGGC
>DATIWM010000271.1:0-26013 GCA_035519355.1 Thermoanaerobaculia bacterium
ATCGAGAGGAGGAGACGGACATGAACTGACCCTCGACGCGCACCCGGACGCGCCGGGACGACCCGGAAGGAACGTTCGGTCCCCGTTTCCCGGTCACTCGTTTCAACCGCCTCGCTCGATCAACAAGCAACAACAGAAAGAGAGGAGTTCTCCATGGCTCTCCGTCCGCTCACCCGCACCCTGATCGTCCCCGTCCTCGGCCTCTCCCTCTCCGGACTCGCCGGGGCCGCCGCCGCCTCGGAGACCGAGCCGGCGAAGAAGGTCGTCAACGTCAACACGGCGTCGGCCACCGAGCTGACGCGCCTTCCCCGCGTCGGCGACAAGCTGGCCGACCGGATCGTCGCCCACCGCCAGCAGCACGGCGCGTTCCGCCGCGCCGAGGACCTGATGGAGGTCAAGGGGATCGGCGAAAAGATGTTCCAGGGGCTGAAGCCCTACGTCGCCGTCTCCGGCCCGACGACGCTCGCGGAGAAGGTCAACTCGAAGGGATCGCGCTCCGGCGCCAAGGCGAGCACCAAGACCGCGCGTCCCGCGAAGACCCCGAAGACAGCAAAGAACGCCGCGCCCAATACGAAGACGGGCGCCTGATCTCTCTTCCGGCGCGGGGCGGCGCTGTCGCCGCCCCGCGCTCTCTTTCGAGAACAGAGAAAGACACGTCATGCGCTCTTCCCACCCCGCCCCCTCCGCCCGCGGCGTCACCCTCCTCGAGCTGCTGGTCGCCCTCGCGCTCCTCGGGCTTCTGGCCGGGGCGGCCCTCCCCGCGCTGTCGAATCTCCTCAAGAAGACCGCCCTCGACGCCGCGACGACCGACGTCGCCCTCGTCTTCCGTCTCGCCCAAAACCGCGCCATCCTCTCCGGCCGCCACTTCGGCGTGAAGTGGTTCTCGAAGGACGGCGACGTCGTCCTGACGGTCTACGAGGATACGAACGGCAACGGCGTGTTGACGGCCGACATCAAGGCGGGAATCGACCGAATCGTGGCCGGTCCGTTCTGGATGCGGGGAAAGTACCCGCAGATCACGTTCTCGTTTCTCAAGAACTTCAAAGGACTCGACCCGTCGGGGAATCCAATCGGGGACCTCTCCGACCCGATCCGGTTCGGCCGGAGCGACATCTGTACCTTTTCGCCCGACGGCGGAGCGTCCCCGGGATCGGTCTACCTCTCGAACGGCGTCGACCGGCAGGCCGTGGTCCGGGTCTCTCCCGCGAACGGAAAGATCCAGGTCTTCGACTGGCTGCCGGGAAAGCGGAAGTGGGTCAGGAGGCTCTGAGCACCGCCTCGGCGGTAGCGAGGCGCTCGGGCGTGCCGAGGTCGAACCAGCGGCCGTCCCGGGGTATCCGGTAAGGGATGAGGGCGAAGGCGCCGTCCCGTTTCGCGGCCGATGGAGAAAGAACGTCGCGCGCCAGCTCCGAAACGCCGGGCGGAATCCTCTCCAGGATCTCCCGCCGCGCGGCCTGGAGGCCTGTGAAGAGCCACGGGCCCGTTGCGCCCTTTTCCGGCCTGGGTCCGCCGACGGCTATCAGCCGCCCGCTCTCGTCCGCCCAGAGCGGCGTGTCGAAGTCGGGCCGATCGTTCGCGAGGACGGCCAGCGCCGAGACGACGCCCTCTTCCTGGCGAGCATGGAGGAGGCGGCCGAGCGGGAGCGTCGTGAAGAGATCGCCGTTCGCGACGACGAACGGGCCGTCCCCGAGCAGGCCGCGTTCGGCCGCCCGGCGAAGGGCGCCGGCCGTCCCGAGGATCGGATCCTCGAAGGACCACGCGATCGGGACGCCGCCGTACTCCTCCCCCACGGCCGCGCGAAGCGCCTCGGCCAGATGGTGGGCGTTCAGGACGAACCGGTCCGCCCCCTGCGAGAGGAGGTGGTCGAGGAGATGAAAGAGGATCGGCCGGCCGGCCAGCGGAAGGAGCGGCTTCGGCGTCGCGAGGGTCGCCGGACGGAACCGGGTTCCGAGACCGGCGGCGAGGACGAGCGCGATCATCCGGAGGAGGGCGTGCGGCGTCTCGAGACGGAGCTCGTCGGCGGGGACGTCCCCCCTGCGCCCCCCTCCCCCTCACGGAAGATCATGTCGGGCGGGAGCGTCGGGTCTCCTTCCCGCGCCTTCATCCAGAGGGAGACGTACGAGTCCGGGATGAAGGCGCTCTCGGGAACGGAGAGCTCCTCCGCGAGCTCCCGGACCGCCCGGTCGTCCCCTTCCAGCTCGGCGAAGAGGCCGAGCGGCGTCTCGTCCACGACGACGACGGGGCGTTCGGGATCGGGGAACCGCCAGGTCGTCCGCCGCTTGTCGTACGTGAAGCGCGGGGCGTAGCCGAGCTCCACGAGGAGCGCGGCGATCCGGTCGGGCGCGCCCACTCCCGACTCCAGCTCGAGGCGCGTCTTGACGCCGCGGAGGAAGTTCGCCTTTCCCTTGTAGGTCAGGACGGCGCCCTTCTCCGTCGTCCGGAGGCGGAGGGCGTTCCCCCGCTTCCGGAGCGTGCCGGCCAGATCGTCGAAGAGGACGTTCCGCTCGCGCTCGCGCCCCTCGCACCGGGCCCCCAGGGCGAGAAGCTTCATCTCGAAGGTCGCGCGCTCCGCGAGCCGGAACTTCACCTCGGTTTCGCGGGGCTCGCCGTTACCCATGGCGTCCCTAGAATACCGGCCGTGCCCCGTTACCGCCTCTCCGGCATCAGGACCCGGGCTCCGAAGCTCCCGGACGCCCCCCTCCTCGGGCGGCTCCTCGGTGTCTCGCCCGCGGCCCTGACGGGCCTGACGCTCGTCCGGCGCTCCCTCGACGCACGGAAGAAACCCGACCTTTTCTACGAGAGCGCCGTCGAGTTCGAGACGGAATCGGCGCTCCCGACTTCCCTCCCCGCCCCCCTCGTCCTCGCGGAGGCCCCGCCGTCCCGCGCGCCGGAGCTTCTCCTGCCGAAGATCGACCGGCGGGCGAAAGTGGCCGTCGTCGGAACGGGACCGGCCGGGCTCTTCGCCGCCCTCGCCCTCGCGGACGCCGGCGCCGAGGTGACCGTCTTCGAGCGGGGCGACCCGGCGGAAGACCGGTACCGGAAGGTGATGCGCTTCTGGACGAAGGGGGACTTCGACCCCGAGTCGAACGTCCAGTTCGGCGAAGGGGGCGCAGGGACCTTCAGCGACGGCAAGCTGACGTGCGGAAAGCGCCACGACAAGATCGCCGTCGTCCTCGAGACCCTCCACCGCTTCGGCGCCCCCGACACGATCCTCTACGACGCGAAGCCCCACATCGGGACCGACCGGCTCGTCGTCGTCCTCCGGAACATCCGCCGGCATCTCCTCGAGAGCGGCGCGTCGCTGAGGTACCGGGCGAAGGTCGTGGACGTCGTCCGCGCCGGGGAGGACGGGCCGCTCGCGGCCCTGCGCCTCGCCGACGGCGACGAAGTTCCGTGCGATCTCGCCGTCTTCGCCCTCGGCCACTCGGCGCGCGACACGGTGGAGGCGCTTCGCGCGCGCGGCGTCGCGATGTCGGCGAAGGCCTTCGCCATGGGGGTCCGGATCGAGCACCCGCAGGAGAAGATCGACCTGATCCAGTTCGGGCGGCTCTCGGGAAGCTGCGACGTCTTCCCGGCCGACTACAAGCTGTCCCACCTCGCCTCGAACGGCCGGGGGGTCTACACCTTCTGCATGTGCCCCGGCGGTGAGGTGATCGCCTGCTCGTCGGAGGCGGGGGGCGTCGTGACGAACGGGATGTCCCGCTACAAGCGCGCCTCCGGCTTCGCGAACGCCGGGCTCGTCGTCCAGACGAAGGAGGAGGACTTCGCGTCCGAGCCGGGGCCCGCCGTCCTTCGGGGCCAGGCGTTCCAGCGGCGGGTGGAAGAGAAAGCGTTCCAGATGGGAGGCGGGACGTACGCGGCGCCGGCAATTCGGGTCACCGACTTCCTGAAGAGCCGGACGGCTCGCCTTACGCCGCGCGAGCTGCCGAGGACGACGTACGGCCCGGCCGCCGTTCCGCGCCTCCTCGACCCGCTCTATCCCGCCCCGTACCTCGACGCCCTGGCTGAAGGAATCCTGGCGTTCGACCGGAAGATGAAGGGCTTCGTCTCCGACGAGGCGCTCCTGATCGCCCCCGAGTCGCGGACGTCGTCGCCCGTCCGGATCGACCGGGACGAGTTCTGCGAGTCGTCCCTCCCCGGCCTCTATCCGGCGGGCGAAGGGGCCGGCTTCGCCGGCGGCATCGTCTCGGCCGCCCTCGACGGCCTCCGGGTCGCCCGCGCCGTCCGGGCGCGGCTGACCGGCGAGACCCCGGTCGCGGAGAAAGCGGCGCCCGTCGGCGCGCCGGAGTACTGACCGTGAGCGGGCCGCGCCTCCTCGTCGGGACCGCCGGGCACATCGACCACGGCAAGAGCGCGCTCGTGGCCGCCCTGACGGGGACCGACCCGGACCGCCTTCCCGAGGAGAAGGAGCGGGGGATCACGATCGACCTCGGCTTCGCCCATGCGACGTGGGACGGGATCGTCTTCTCGTTCGTCGACGTCCCCGGGCACGAGAAGTTCGTCCGGACGATGGTGGCCGGCGCGCAGGGGGTGGACCTGGTCCTCTTCACCGTGGCCTCCGACGACTCCGTCATGCCGCAGACGCGCGAGCACCTCGCCATCCTCGGGCTCCTCGACGTACGGGTCGGCGTCGTCGCGCGGACGAAGAGCGACCTCGTAGACGCCGAAACGGGCGCTCTCGTCGACGAGGAGATCCGCGCCCTCGTGGCCGGGACCTTTCTGGACGGCGCGCCGATCGTCGCCGTCTCCGCCGTGACCGGCTCCGGGATCCCGGAGCTGAAGACGGCGCTCGCGGAGGCGGCCCGGCGCGTCGATCGGACGGCGCGCGACCGGCGGCTGACGCGTCTCTTTCTGGACCGTGCCTTCACGATGAAGGGGTTCGGCCCCGTCGTGACCGGGACGCTGGACGGCGGACGGATCGCCGAGGGGGACCGGCTGGTCCTTCTTCCCGAGGGGCGCGAGGTGCGCGTCCGGCGGGTGGAGGTCCACGGCGAGGAGCGGCGCGAAGCGTCCGCCGGCGAGCGGACGAGCCTCAACTTGGCGAGCATCGAGCGCGCCGACCTCCGCCGCGGGCAGGTTCTCGTCCCGAAAGACGCGCTCCGCCCGTCCGCCCTCCTCACGGTCGAGGCGACGCTCCTTCCGGAACTCTCCTCGCCCCTCGCGGACGGAGCGCGCCTTCGCGTCCACCACGGCACGGCGGACGTCGGCGCGAAGATCCATCTCGTTCCGGGCCCCGGGGAGAAGGACGCGAAGGAACTGGCGCCGGGCGCCGTCCGGCTGGCCCAGCTCGTCCTCGAGTCGCCGCTCCCGGCGCGCCCCGGCGACCGCTTCATCCTGAGGCGCCCGTCGCCCGTCGAGACGCTCGGCGGCGGACGGGTCCTGGATGCCGGGCGCATCCGGATCCGGAGGAGGGCCTTCGGCACGGCCGAGCTCTCGGCCGCGCTCGAGATCCTCGTCTCGCGGGACGAGGCGCGGCTGTCGGACCTCTTGCTTCGCGAGGCGGGAGTGGCCGGCCTGACGCCACTCGCCCTCGCGCAGCGGCTCGGCGTTCCCGAAGCCGAGGCGAAGGGACGGCTCGAGTCCCTCGCCGCGGCCGGGACGGCTCTCCGGCTGCCGGCGGGTCCCTTCGCCCACGCCCGCGCGGCCGAGGAGGTGGCGCGGCGGGCGGAGGCGCTCTTTGCCGAGCGGAAGAAGAGCGGGGCGGCCTCGCTCTCCGTCGCGCGGAGCGAGTTCCTCGAACGACTCGGCCGGGGGCTCCCGCGGGAGGCTGCGGAAGGGTGGCTCGCGACGCTCGAGGCGGCCAAGAAGGTCGCGATCTCGGGCGACCGCGTCGCGCCCCATGGCGCCGCGGCGTCCGGACTGACCCAGGACGCGGAAGGCTTCGCGCGGCGGATCGCGGACGCCTACCGCGCCGCCGGCTGGGAGCCCCCCCGGAGCGCCGACCTCGCCCCGAAGATCGGCGTGAAGCCGCAGGTGCTCGACGGCCTCGCCGCCCACCTGATCAAGGCCGGTCTTCTCGTCCGGATCTCGCCCGACCTCGTCGTCCACCGCGAGGTCCTCGCCGCCGTGGAGAAGAAGCTCGAGACGGTCCGGGGTCAGACCCTTTCCGTCGGGGGCTTCCGCGACCTGTGGGGCCTGACCCGCAAGACCCTCATCCCGCTTCTCGAGTACCTGGACGGAAAGAGAAAGACGCGCCGGGTGGGGGATCTCCGGAAGGTGGAGTAGCCGCTACTCCGCCCGGGGCGCCCGCAGGTTCTTCTTCACCGACCGTTCGGACTTCTTCTTCGCCGAGTTGATCGTGTACTCGAGCGTCGCGTCGAGCGCCATCCACGAGGGCACCGGCTTTCCGCCCGCCATCGCCGGGGTCAGGCGCCACGTGGCCGCGTACTTCCTGAGCCAGGTCAGGACGAGCGACTCGGTCGTCTCCCCCGTCGGCAGGATCCGCGCGACCTTTCCGAGCTCCGACACCTGGACGAGCGCGGTGATGCGGGAGCGCGTCCGGGCCGAGTCGAAGCTCCACTTGTTCGAGTCGGGCATCGGGAGGGTGTCGCACGTCTCCACGGAGACCGTGCCCGGGTCGGCCGGCGTGATCTCCTTCGAGTAGGCGAGCATCCAGCTCTCGCCCGCCGGCTCCGGGAGGGCTTTGGGAATCGGGTCCTCCTTCCCGACCGGCACGAGGCTGAAGGCGGAGAAGAGCCCCTTTTCGAGCTGCACGTTCAGCTCGGCGGCGTAGGTTCCCCAGGTGGCGACCGGCTGGCCCCCCTTCTGGGCCGGCGTGAACCGCCAGCGCGGAAAGAGCGTGGGGAGCGGCGCCGTCAACGCCTTGAGCGGGGGTTCCACCGCGGCCCCGTCGGAGACCCGGCCGTTCTCCCCGATCCTCACGGCGACGAAGAGCCAGACGCGGGTCTCGAGATCCTCGAGCGGCGGGCGCTCCGCCAGCTTCGCCGGCTCGTCCAGCGGCTTGTAGAGCGGATGGGCGTACGGCAGCTCGGCGGGGGAGAGGCGCGAGGTGTCCGGGATCACCTCGATGGGACGGAGGACGACCGTCCCCGGCGGCACGGCGACCGGCGTCGGAGCCGGCGCGGGCGCCTGTGCGGCCGCCCGGAGCGCCACCACGGAGACGGCGAGAGTCAGACCGAGCGGCCGGAGCACTTTCCCGATTCTAAGCGGGGCACGCGGATTCCTCTCAGCCATCCCGTTTCTCCGGGGGGACGAAGACGGTCCGGATCCTCACCAGCCTCCGCTCCACGTCGATCGTCCCGGCCGGCCGCGCTCCGGGGTAGCGCTCCATGACCTTCCGGACGAGGTCGTCCCGGTCCCAGAAGTGGACGAAGACGTAATAGAAGCCCGAGCCGCGCCCCCCGGACACGACGTCGGGCGGCGCCGGAAGCCACTCCTCCGAGAGGTCGAAGGTCCGGACGTTCCGGCCGGCGACGAGCCAGCGGCGCGACGGCGAGCGGAAGTCGACCGAATCGAGGGAGCCTTCGTCGTCCGTCGGGCAGACGACCACGACCGGAGCGTCCCTCGGGGTGCGGCGGATCCACTCGGCGACCGCCGACGACGGGAAGACCCAGCGGGCGCGAACCTCGGGATCCCTGATGAACGTTCCGAAGAGCACCCGGAGATTCCAGACACCCGCCCCGAGCGCCGCGATCGAAAGAACGGCCAGGAACAGCCGACGGCTCCGCGAACCGCCGAGCCGTTCCCACGCCGCCTCGAGGCCGAATCCCGAGAGAAGAAAGAGAAGCGGCACGACGATCGAATAGCGGTAGAGGTTGATGTTCCCCGTCAGGAACATCGCCCCGCCGACGAAAACGAGCGTCCAGGTTCCGACGAGCGCATTCGGGCGCCGCCTCGGGGTCGCGAGGGCCATCAGCACGGAGACGCCGAGCACGGCCGCCGTCACCGGGTCGAAGAGACTCGGGGCCCGCATGAAGTAGAGCGTTTCGTCGAGATTCCCGAGGTTCCGTGCCGTCTCGGCCAGCCGTTCGCCGACGAAGGTGAGCAGCTCCCCGGCGGGGCGAGCGAAGGCGCTCTGGCTGTGCACCCGGTGGCGCTGAAGAGCTTCGACGAAGAGATAGCGGGATTCCGAGCCCTTCAGAAGAAACCCGGCCGTCACGACGAAGGAAAGAACGAGCGCCGCGAGCCCCGGCGCCCAGCCACGGAAAGCCGCCCGGGCAACGCTCGCCACGGGGCGGCCGTCGCGCCTCGCCATCCGGACGGCTTCCGCGGTGCCCGCCGCCGCGAGCGAGGCGAAGACCAGCGGGCCGACGGCGCGGTAGGCCGTGTATTCGAGCAGGAGGACGCCGGAGAGAACTCCGAGAAGGAACCCGGTCCGCGGGCTCTTCGTCTCGCGGAAGCGCTCGTAGAGGAGGAGGGCGAGAAGGAGCGCCGGAATCGTGAAGAAGATCTCGTCCGCCACGCCGCTCACCGCCGCAGGCCACCAGGCGACGACGTAGAGGAAGAGGACGACCGCCTCGATCTCCGGCCGGACGAAGCGACGGAGGAGAAGCGAGAGAAGGGGAGCGATCAGGAGGGAAGAGAGGAGAAAAGGAATCCTGAGCTGCCGGAGCCCGACCCCGAGGAAGGCGAAGGAGAGGGTGGCCGCGCCGATGGGGAGCTTCTGTTCCTGTTCCTGACCGGCGAGGGTGGCAAGCGCCGAGAGGGCTCCTCTCCCCTCCACGAGGTCCCCCGCCGCCATCCCCTGCTCTTCCTCCTCGAATCCGACGCCGGCCGGAGGCCAATCCCGAAAGAGCGCCACCCGGAGAAGCGCTCCGAAGAGGAGGATCGCGAAGATCAGGACGCGGAGCGAGCGAGCCTTCGAACCCGGGGGACCCTCGGCGGGCGTCGGCGTCAGCGGGTCCAAGAGACGCGGTCCGCCCTATTTCGCCTCGGCCCAGTTCGCGCCGCGCCCGACGTCGACCGTCAGGGGGACCGCCAGCGCCGCCGCTCCCTCCATGGTTCGCCGCGCGAGAGCGGCCACGGCGTCGGCCTGCCCCGCGTCGCATTCGAGGACGAGCTCGTCGTGGACCTGGAGGAGGAGCCGCGCGGTCGGAGCCTCGCGCCGGAGCGCCTGGTCGAGCGAGATCATGGCGCGCTTGATCAGGTCGGCGGCCGAGCCCTGGAACGGGGCGTTCATCGCCATCCGCTCGGCGTTCGCCCGGACGGCGTGGTTCCGGTCGGCGAGGCCCGGGATGGGCCGGATCCGTCCGAAGATCGTCTCGGTCTGCCCGGTTTCGCGCGCCTTCTCGAGGACCGCGTCGAGGCAGGAGCGGACCTTCGGGAAGCGCTCGAAGTAGGCGGTGATGAACTCCTTCGCCTCGGCGCGGGGGACGCCGAGCTGCGCCGCGAGGGCGAAGGGGCCCATGCCGTAGAGGATCCCGAAGTTGATCGTCTTGGCGCCGCGGCGCTGGTCGGGCGTGACGTCGGCGAGCGGGACGCCGAACATCCGGGACGCCGTCGCGCGGTGGATGTCCTCGCCGCGGCGGAAGACCCCGAGGAGCGCCTCGTCCCCCGAGAGGTGCGCGAGGATCCGGAGTTCGACCTGCGAGTAGTCCGCCGTGACGAGGAGGCGCCCCGGCGGCGCGACGAAGGCGCGCCGGATGGACCGTCCCGCCTCGGTTCTCACCGGGATGTTCTGGAGATTCGGGTCGTTGGACGAGAGGCGTCCCGTCGCGGCGACGGCCTGGTCGTACCGCGTGTGGATCCGGCCGTCCTTCGCGAGGAACTCCGGGAGCGCGTCGACATAGGTCCCCTTCAGCTTCGACAGCTCCCGCCACTCGAGGACGAGGCGGGGGACCGGGCTGGTCTCGAGCGCGGCGAGCTCTTCGAGCACGTCCGACCCGGTGGCGTACGCCTTGGTCTTGGCCGTCTTCTTGAGCGCCGGGTAGGCGAGCTTCTCGAAGAGGATCCGCCCCAGCTGCTGGGGCGAGCCGATGTTGAAGGCCTCCCCCGCCGCCTCGTGGATCTTCGTCTCCAGGATGCGGAGCCTCTCGCCGAACTCCGTCGAGAGCCCTGCGAGCGTCCTGGGGTCGACGGCGATCCCGGCGACCTCCATCCGGGCGAGGACCGGGACGAGCGGCTGCTCGATCTGGGCGAGAACGCTCTTCAAGGCCGGTGCCGCGGCCAGCTTTTCTTCCAGAAGCGCCTCGAGGGCGAGGGGAAGGCGGGCGCGGGGAGCGAGGTAGGCGAGGCCGGCGTCGCCCGACAGGGCCTCGGCCGAGGAGAGCCCCTCCTTCCCCGCCACGTCCCGGAGCGGCGGGACGGCTTCCGGCGGCAGGTCGAGGAGCGCGCGGGCATCCCCGGCCAGATCGTGCGCGTGAAGGCCGGGCGCCACGACGTAGCTCGCGAGCATCGCGTCGGCGAAGCGGACGGGAGGGGCGAGGCCGAGCGTGTCGGCGGCCAGAAAGAGCCGCTTGACGTCGTGCGCGACGACGAGGAGATCGCCTTCGAAGAGGGCGGTGAGCGCCTTTCGCCCCGCGGCCGCCGTCAGCGGGAAGGCGATGGCCTCGCCGGACGGGAGAGCCGCCGCCGCGACGAGGGGCTCGGCCGGAAACGGATCCGGCGGCGCGCATTCCACGTGAAGGCCGGCGCGCCCCGCCTTTCGCGCGGCGCCGAGGAACGCGTCGAGAGCGCCCGCGTCCGTCTCCCACCGGAGGGCGCCGCCCGGCCCGGCCGGGGCTGCCGGAGACGGCGGAGGCGCCGCCGCGTCCACGCTCTCGAGCAGCTCTTTCCGGAGTTTCGAGAATCCGAATTCCTCGTAGAAGGCGGCGAGCGCCGCGATCCGCTCCGGAGAGGGCGGCGGGAGGCGGAAGAGGTCGAGGCTCGCCCCCTCGGGGACGGGGGCGTTCCGATCGACGGTGGCCAGGGTGCGGGACCGGAGGGCGTCGTCCTTTCCTTTTTCCAGCGCCTCGCGCTTCTTCCCCTTCACCTCGGGAAGATGCGCGTAGACCCCGTCGAGCGAGCCAAAGGCCGTAATCAGCTCGCGCGCCCCCTTCTCGCCGATTCCCGCCACCCCGGGGATGTTGTCCGCCGCGTCGCCCATCAGCGCGAGGACGTCGACGACCTTCTCCGGCGGCACGCCGAAGAAGGCCGTGACGCCGGCGGCGTCGAGGACCTCCTCCTTCGCCGGGTGCCAGACGACGACGCGGTCGCCTTCCACGAGCTGGAAGAGGTCCTTGTCCGCCGAGGCGATCTCGACGCGGAGCCCTTCGCCCTTCGCGCGCTCTGCGAGGGTGGCGATCAGATCGTCCGCCTCGTATCCCGGCTCCTCGACCACCGGAAGCCCCATCGCCCGGCAGAGGCGCTTGGCGTCCTCGATCTGCGGCACGAGGTCGTCGGGCATCGCGGCCCGCTGCGCCTTGTAGGTCTCGTCCAGCTCGTGCCGGAAGGTCTTCTCGGGGCGGTCGAAGACGATGACGACCGCGTCGGGCCGGCGCTGCGCGAGAAGCTTCCGGAGCATCGCGGCGAATCCGAAGACGGCGTTCACCGGCCGGCCCCCCGGACCCGTCAACCCGCGGATCGCGTAGAAGGCGCGGTAGAGAAAGTTCGAAGCGTCGACGAGGGCCAGCGTCGGAGGCATCGCGGGAAGTCTACGGCCGCCGGATCGTAGAATCGGCCGGGGGCCTCGCGATGTCGTCCCATCCGCAGCCGAGGCCGGCGCCGCCGGTCACGAACACGCGCCTCGCGTCGGCGCTTCTCGCCCTCGCCGACGCCGAGGAGCCGGGGGCGCGTCCCGCCGGCGAGTACCGCGACGCCGCCCGGACCCTCCGCCAGCTCGACGACGATCTCTTCGGGCGCCGGGTCTCCCTGGCCGCCCTCCCCGACGTGACGCCCCGCGCGGCCGACGTCATCGGCGCGTTCCTCTCGTGCGGTTCGGACGAGGTGATCGGCGAGCAGCTCGCCGCCATCCTCGACCGGGCGGACCCGCACGAGGCCACGAAGAGCGACTTCCTCTCGCGGGCCGACGTCGACCGGATCCTCGCCGTGCCGGCGGGCCTCTCGATGGCCGATCTCTGCGGCGACGTCCACCTCCACACGGACCGGTCGGACGGCCGGATGTCCCTCGCCGCCCTCCACCGGGCCCTCGACGCCCGCGGCGACCGCTACGCCTTCCTGACGGATCACGCCCGCGACTGCGCGGTGGCCGGGGGGCTCTTCCCGGGCGACTTCCGCGCGCAGCGGCGGGAGCTGGACCTCTCGAACGAGCGGGCCGACCGGGGTCTGGTCATGTTCCTCGGGGCCGAAGCCAACGTCGCCGAGGACGGAACGATCGACGTCCTCCCCTCGCGCGTCCCCGAGCTCGAGGCCGTCGTGGCGTCGATCCACACCGCCCTTCGCGACCCGCGCGACCAGACCGGCCGCCTCGTCCGCGCGGTCGAAACGCCCGGAGTCGCCGTCCTGGGGCACCCGCGCGGCCGGCTCTACAACGTCCGCGCCGGCGTCCGGGCCGACTGGCCGCGCGTCTTCTCCCGGGCCGCCGACCTCGGCGTGGCCGTCGAGCTGAACGGCTGCCCGGAGCGGCTCGACCTGTCTCCGTCGCTCGCGCGTCTCGCGGCCGAGGCCGGGTGCCTCTTCACGATCTCGAGCGATGCGCACGCCGCACGCCACCTGTCGCACCTCTCGTGGGGTCTCGCCGTCGCGCGCCTCGCCGGGATCCCGCCCGGGCGCGTCGTCAACAGCTGGCCCCCCGAGCGCTTCGCCGCGTGGCTCGCGGAGCGCCGCGCCCCTCAGTCGTAGTTGATGTAGCCGGGGTCGTAGGTGCCCCCGGTGTTCGGCCCGTACCAGCGGCCGGTGTTCAGGTCGACCTGCCAGCCGAAGGCGGTGTAGGGCACACGGAAGTAGGTGAAGCCGACGAGAAGCGCCTTTCCCCACCAGGTGTCGTCCCTCACGCCGACGGCCCGAAGCACCTCCGGGATGGAAAGGCCGATCTCGAAGCCGAGCTGCCGCTGGCGGTACCAGGGGGGCGAGTGCCGGTAGCCCTTGCTGCCGTACGTCATGCCGACGAGGAGGTAGCGCGCCAGGCCCGGCTTCGCCCCGAACCGCGGAAGGAGGCCGGCGAGCTTCAGGTCGGCCGCGTAGATCTCGTCGGAGTAGTCCTTTCCGTAGCCGTAGTACCGGCAGCAGGGGGGCGGAATGGAGTTGGGGACCAGGCCGAACCGGAGGCCGAAGGTGTCCTTGAGAGAGAAGGCGTCGAGGAGCGTCGCGACGGAGGTGCCGATCACGTTCGCGGTGGCGTCCTGCCACGAGAACTTGTACCGCGAGAAGCCGTCTCCGATCTCGACGAGGAAGCCGGAGACGACCGTGAGGCCGAAGGCGAGGGCGCGGGCCTCCGCCGGCGTCTTCCCGAAGCTCCGGTAGACCGACTGGAAGCCGAGCGTCGCGAAGTAGGTGAAGAAGATGTGGGACGCCTTGTCGGCTCCCCCCGCGTACGTCTCTTCCCCGAACCACCCTTCATCGACGGTCTGAAACGTCCCCGTGTGGCCGGTGTTCCACCAGGCGAAGTAGCCGAGGACCGGCACGGCCACGAGAACGCCCGCGGTGAAAAGCGTCGTCTTCGTGTCGAAGAGCTTCGGGGGGGCCGGGGGAGACACCGGCGCCGACCCGGCCGGTTCTTTCGGCGGTTCTTCCGGCGCCACGCCCGCGTCGAGCCGGAATCGCGCTCGCGGCCCGAAGGCCTCGCTCGCGGGCCCGAGGCCGAAGGGGCGCGCGGCCGCTTCCCCGGAAAGGAAGACGGCACAGAGGGCGAGCGCGGCCGGCGCGCGCCCTTGCTTCAAGCGAGGAGGCCGCGAGTCCGGGCGAGCGCCCGGCACGTCTCGAGCGAGACGGCGCCCTTCTGCGCGAGGTCGTCGGCGTCGTCGGTGAAGCCCCGTTTCAGCTCGGGGTCGGCGATCCCGCCGAGGTTGATCCGGACGTTCGCGAGCGCCCCGTCGAGGGCGGCGGAGAGGAGCAGCGCCGCGACGAAGGCGTCCGACGCGGCGTTCGGGTTCCCCTTCTCCCCGACCGGCCCGGCCGCCCGGAGCGCCTGCTCCGCGAAGAAGGCCGTCTGTATCGGTACGGTCGTGGCTAGAACGGTGGCGTCGTCGATGGCCTTCTTTCGCAGGCTCTTCTCCGCGTCGCTCTCCTTCGGGAGCTTCCGGGCGGCGACGATCGCGTCGTAGGCCTTCGTGTCCTCGTCCACCAGCTCGAGGAGCCGCGTCCGGGCCTCGTCGAGCTTCGGGAGAAGCGCTTCGAGAGGAGCCCACGCCTCCCGGTACTTCTCCTTCCCGAGCGTCAGGCGGACCACCATGGCGAGGAGGGAGGCCCCGGCCGCCCCGGCCGCGGCGGAGGCCGAACCGCCTCCGGGCGCGGGGGCGTCGGAGGCGAGGGCGGCGGTGAAGTCGGCGACGGAGAGCGAGACGAGCGTCTTCACGCCGGCGAGACTAGCAGGAGCCCGTCAGACGCGCCGCCCGCCCCGGACGGCGAGCCGCCCTCCGGCCACGACGTCGGTCACCGGGTTGACGCCGTAGTGGTAGACGAGGTGCTCGAGCGACGGCCCGTCGAGAAGGACGGCGTCGCCCCGCTTGCCGCTCTCGAGCGAGCCGCGCGCCGCGGCCTCTCCGAGGGAGGCCGCGCCGTTCAGGGTCATCGCGGTCAGGGTCTCCTCGGCCGTCAGGCCCATGCCGATCGCCGCGAAGAACGCCACGGCCGGAAGCGACTCCGTGTATGAGGAGCCCGGGTTGCAGTCCGTCGCGAGGGCCACCGGGACGCCGGCCGCGACGAATTTCCGCGCCGGGGCGTACCGGTTCATCCGGAGGAAGACCGACGTGCCGGGAAGGAGCGTCGCCACGACGCCTGCCCGGGCCATCGCCTCGATCCCCTCGTCGGAGGCGAAGAGGAGATGGTCGGCCGAGGCGGCGCCGAGCTCCGCGGCGAGCGAGGCGCCGCCGAGAGGCGTCAGCTCGTCGGCGTGGAGCCGGGGGACGAGCCCGAGCGCCTTCCCGGCCAGGAGGATCTCGCGCGATTCGGCGAGGTCGAAGACCCCGGTCTCGCAGAAGACGTCGACGAAGCGGGCGCCGCCGGCGGCGAGGGCCGGGAGGATCCCGCCGACGATCTCGTCGATCCAGCGGCGCTTGGCCGCCGCGCCGCCCCGGCGCTCCGGCGGCACCTCGTGGGCGGGGAGCGCCGTCGCCGCGACGCCCACCGGGTGCCCCTCGGCCCCGCGGAAGATCGCGCGAAGCTGCTTCAGCTCCGCCGCCATCTCGAGGCCGTAGCCCGTCTTCGCCTCGCAGAAGGTCGTGCCGTGAAGGAGCATCCGGTCGAGTCGTGCCCGGACGTTCGCGGCCAGCTCCTCCTCCGAGGCGCGGCGCGTCGACTCGACGGTGGAGACGATCCCGCCCCCGGCCGCCGCGATGCCGGCGTACGTCGCCCCTTTCAACCGCTCGTTGAACTCGCTCTCGCGGAATCCCGCCCACGGCAGGTGCGTGTGGGCGTCGACGAAACCGGGGACGGCCGTCTTCCCGCGCCCGTCCAGGACCGTCTCGCGCGCCGAGGGAGCGTCTCCGTAGGCCCGGACGAAGGCCTCGTCCGTTCCCGCGAAGACGATCGTCCCGTTCTCGATCCGGAGCGCCGCGTCCCTCACGCGGCGGAGGGTCCCCTGCGCCGCTCCCGACCGCGCCGCCCGACCCTCGGGCGTCGCCAGCTCGGAGAGGCGGCGGATCGAGACCGTCAGCCGGGGTCCCCCTCGCGCTTCTTCGGCCGGTAGAGCGACACGGAGTTGTCCTGCTCGTCCTCCTGCCGGTCGAAGATCAGGACCTGCTGGAACATGTCGATCATTCCCTGCAGCTTCAGGTGGAAGTTCTTCCGCTCCACCCGGAGCTCGCGGATCGCACGCTCCATCTCGGAGACGCGCTCCATCGCCTGCCGCACCAGCGTGTCGCCCTTGTGCTCCGCCTCGCGGAGGATCCGCTCGGCGTCCTGCTCGGTCGCCGCGCGCAGGCTCTCGGCCGAGCGCTGGGCCATGACGAGGGTCTCCTTGAGGGTGGCCTCCGTCTCGCGATGCCGGGCGTTTTCCTCGCCGAGCCGGGCGTTCTCGCGCTCGAGCTCGTCGAGGGCGCGGAAGAGCTCCTCGAGGTCCTCGGCGAGCGCTTCGAGGAACAGCCGGACCTCGTCGCGGTCGAAGCCGCGCAGCCGCCGTGCGAACTCCCGCTTGCGGACTTCCATCGGGCTGATGGTCGGTCTCATGCGCCCCATTCTACGCGGTCAGTGGATCCGCTCGTCCCCGCCGCCGACGACGCGCAGCCGCCGGCGGCGCAGGAAGCGCGGCGGCCGGAGCGTGAGCCGTCCCCCCGGGGGCCGGAGCCGGGCCCACCACCAGGAGACGGGAAGGCCTCCGAGGACGAAGACGAGGCGAGCGACCGAGCGGGTCTGCTCGAGCTCGCCGAAGGCGACGACGACGATGGCGACGACGCCGAAGACCTTCCGCGTCATCGGCAGGACGCCGAAGAAGTTCGTCGGCCGGGAGGGCCCTTCGAGCGTCCAGGCGACGATGACCGCCGTCAACGGGCCGGCCAGGCCGTACCCCGCGCCGAAGGGGCTCGCGAGCAGCAGCGCCGCGGCGACGCCGAGCGCGCCTCCCGAGAGCGTGGCGAGGACGAGAAAGAGGGCGTAGCCGGCCGACCCCCACTCCGGTTCCAGCTCGGAGCCGAAGCTCCAGAGGATGAGAAGGCCGAAGAGGATCGAGACGATTCCGACGTTCACGAGGGGATACGTCAGGAGGCGCCAGAGCTCCAGGCCCGGCCAGACCCGTTCGGGAACGGCGGCCAGCCAGGGGATCGTCTCGGCGAGGAGAAGCGATCCGAGATATCCCGCCACGGTCAGGACCAGCGTCGCACGCGTCACCGGCGCGAGGCGTCGCCATCCGGGAGGGCCGACGTACCGGATTTCGTAGCCCGATCGCATCGCGCGAAAGGGTAGCACCCGATCACCGGACTCACGGTGTTGACGGGGGGCGCGGGGGGTGCGAACCCGGCGCCTCCCGATGCGAGACGAGGCCTCGCACCCCCCGAGAGCTAACGACTTCCGAAGAGGGCGGTCCCGATTCTCACGAGCGTCGCCCCCTCCTCGATCGCCGCCTCGAAGTCGTCGCTCATCCCCATCGAGAGCTCGGGGAGGCCGAGCGTCCCGGCCAGGCGCCGGAGCGTCGCGAAGTGCGGCCGTGTTTCTCCGGGCGGCGGGATCGACATGAGCCCCGCCAGGTCGAGCGCCGGGAGCGTTCGGATCGCGTCGGCCAGCGCGGCGACGTCCTCCGGCGCAGCGCCCGCTTTGGTCGCCTCGCCGCCGAGCCGGACTTCGATCAGGACCCGGAGGCGCTTTCCCGCCGTCTCGGCCCCCCGCGACAGGCGCCGCGCGAGATCGGCCGAGTCGACGGTCTGTACGACCTCGGCGATCTTCGCCGCCCGGTTGGCCTTGTTCGACTGGATCGGTCCAATGAGGTGGCGTGTGACGCCCGCCGGAAGGAGCGGAAACTTCGTCTCGGCCTCCTGGACGCGGTTCTCCCCGAAGTGCACAACCCCCGCCGCATGGGCCGCGAGAAGGTCCTCGAGCGGCTTCGTCTTCCCGACGGCCACGAGCGTGATGGACGCCGCGTCGCGCCCGGAGCGGGCCGCGGCGGCGGCGATTCGTCCCCGGACCGCCGCGACGGCCGCGGCGACGTCGTCGGCCCGGCTCATCGCCGCCCCGGGACCGCCTCGTCGAGGGCGGCGTTCGCGAGCGCGTCGGCCTCCCGGTTCTCCCCGCGCGGAACGTGGACGACGGAGAGCCGCTTGAAGCGCCGCGCCTTCTCGCGCGCCGCTGCGAGGTAGGGGGCGAGGTGGGCAGCCTTCACCCGGTACGTCCCGAGGAACTGCCTGAGGACCAGCTCGCTGTCGGCGCGCACTTCGACGTCCGTCGCTCCCGCCGCCGCGGCCACGTCGAGCGCCGCGAGGAAGCCCTGCCACTCGGCTTCGTTGTTCGTCGCCCGCCCGATCGCCTTGTTCCGGGACCGCCCGGCCGGTGCGAAGACGCCCCACGCCGAAGGCCCGGGATTCCCGCGCGACGCGCCGTCGAAATAGACGACGAAGGGAGGCTTACTCCCCTCCATCCCAGTAGAGGATCCGCTTGCAGCTGTCGCAGTAGATCGGCTCCTTCGACAGCCGGATGTCGGAGAGGAGCTGCGGCCGGAGGCGGACGTGACAGCCGGAGCAGGACGCCGTCTGCGGGCCGACCATCGTCACGCGGGCCAGCGCGATGCCGCCCCGCTTCGCGGCGATCTGGCGGAACCGTCGGAGGAGGGCCTTGTCGATGGTCTTCTCGAGCTGGCGGGCCTCCTTGTCGGCCGCGACGATCTCGGCCTCGAGGGTCGCCTGTTCGGCGCGCCACTCCTTCATCTGCTCCTCGTATCCGGCCTCCTCGACCGGAAAGGAGGCCTCGTGCGCCGCCACCTCCGCCGAGGTGGCCGCCAGGTTCTCCTCGAGGGCCAGGATCTCGTCCTCCCGGGAGCGGACCTCCCGCTTGACGGCGTCGAGCTCGTTGAGGAGGGCACCGTATTCGCGGTTGGTCTTCACGGACGGGAGCTGCTGCTGGTACTTCTTCAGTTTCTCGGAGAGGTCTCCGATCTCGCCTTCCAGCACTCTCTTCCGGGCGCTCGCCCGCGAGTGCTTCTCCCCCGCCTCCTCGCGCCTTCGGCGGGCGTCCTGGAACGCCGCCTCGACGTGGGCGAGGTGGTCCGGTGTCCGGGACTTCCGCTCGGCTTTCCGCTGGACCTCGAGGGAGAGCTCCTGGAGCCGGAAGAGGGGCTCGAGCGGGTTTGCGCCACTCACGGCCGGACCCCCTCGAAACAGAACGGGCGCCCCGTGGCGCCCGTCTTCGACCGAATAGACTCCCGGCGCGCCCGCGCGCCGGAGGGAACGACCGTCACCATATCCACCCGCTTTTCTTCTCCTGGCCGGGCTCTCCCGGTGGGTCCGCCCGGATTCGAACCGGGGACCTGCCGGTTATGAGCCGGTGGCTCTGAACCGCTGAGCTACGGACCCGAAGGACCGGACCCCAAAGGATAGCAGGTCATCAGACGTTCACGTCCACGAAGGGCCGGAGCCGCTTGGCCCGGCTGGGATGACGGAGCTTCCGGAGCGCCTTCGACTCGATCTGCCGGATCCGCTCGCGCGTCACGTTGAAGCTCTTTCCGACCTCTTCCAGCGTGTGCTCGGCGCCGTCCCCGACGCCGAAGCGCATCCGGAGGACCTGCTCCTCGCGGGGTGTGAGCGTCTTCAGGGTCTTGCGCGTCTGCTCCCGGAGGTTCGCCACGATGACGGCGTCGATCGGCGAGATGACCTGCCGGTCCTCGATGAAGTCGCCGAGGTGGCTGTCCTCCTCTTCCCCGATCGGGGTCTCGAGGGAGATCGGCTCCTGCGCGATCTTCATGATCTTCCGGACCTTCGACGCCGGCATGTCCATCCGCTTGGCGATCTCCTCGGCGGTCGGCTCCCGGCCCAGCTCCTGGACGAGGGAGCGCTGCGTGCGGGTCAGCTTGTTGATCGTCTCGATCATGTGGACCGGGATGCGGATCGTCCGCGCCTGGTCGGCGATCGCCCGCGTGATGGCCTGCCGGATCCACCACGTCGCGTACGTCGAGAACTTGTAGCCGCGCCGGTACTCGAACTTCTCGACCGCCTTCATCAGGCCGATGTTTCCCTCCTGGATCAGGTCGAGGAACTGCAGGCCGCGGTTCGTGTACTTCTTGGCGATCGAGACGACGAGTCGGAGGTTCGCGACGATCAGCTCCTGCTTGGCCTGGTCCGCCTCGTCCTCGCCTTCGCGGATCTGCCGCATCGTCCTCTTGATCTCCTCGTGGGAGACGCCGTACTTCTCCTCGAGGTCCTTGAGCATCTGGCGGTACTTCCCGACGCGGCGCTTGTAGAAGTCGAGCCGGACCTCGTTCTTCTCCTTCTTCAGGGCCGCCTGGTCCTGGCGGATCTGCGCCTCCGGCATCGCGAACTGCCGGTCGATGTCCCGGAGGATGTTGACCATCCGCTGGAGCGTCGCCGGCGTGAAGTCGATCAGGTGGATGAGCCGTGCGATCTCCGAGATCCGGCGGTCCACGGCCGGGTCGACGACGACCTGCGGACGCGCGGGAGCGGCCTTGGCCGGCGCCTTGGACCTCGCGGTCGCCTTCCGGGTCTTCGGGGCGGGCTTCTTGCGATCGAACAGCTTCCGCAGCTCGCCGTCGAGCTTGGCGATCTTCTTGAAGTGCCCGAGGATCGCCTCGATCCGGTGGGCGGTCCGGGGGTCGATCTCGTCGTGCTCCTCGAGGGCCGCGGCAGCGAACTCCAGGAAGCCGCGGGCCACGTTCTTGTCCTTCTTGGCCGCCTCCACGATCCGGAGGATCTCCTCGAGGACGACGCGGTTCGTCGAGAGGGCGCGGTAGATCTTCGCCTCGCCCGTCTCGATGCGCCGGGCGATGGAGACTTCGCCCTCGCGGTCGAGGAGCTTCACCGTCCCCATCTCGCGCAGGTACATCCGGACCGGGTCGTTCGTCTTCTCGACCGCTCCCACGTCCGGCGTGGCCGGCTCGGCCGGGGCCGGTGCCTTCTTGGCGGTCGCTTTCTCCGGAACATCGACCACCTCGATGCCGTAGTCGCCGAAACGGATGTAGATCTCGTCCAGTTCTTCCGGAGCGTTCGTCAGCTCCTCGGGAAGCGCCTGGTAGATCTCGTCATAGAGGAGATAACCGCGCTCCTTGCCGAGAGCGATGAGCGTTCGAACTTCCGGGTGCTTTTCTTCTACCGTCACCGAGTACCTCTCCCGTCAGATTTAACGAGTGGGGGATCCTTCAGGTTTGCCTGGATTCCGAATCGAGCCGGCGCCGCTCCGCGCTAACCCTCGATTTCTCAATCTGTAGCGCGTCTCTTCGGGCGACGTCTCCCTTTGCCGCGGCCTCTGCCACCTCTCGGGTCAGGCTTTCGAGCCGCAGAGTGAGTTGGCGTATCTTCAACAACAACAATGGCTTGTGAAGGCGAGCCAGCCCTCTTTCGTCCTCTCTTTGTTGATTCGCAGAAGCCGGCTCCGGACCCTCAAGGAATAGTCGCGCCGCAACTTGGCCCGCGACCGCCTCAAGATGGGGCTGAACTTCAGAAAAATCAAGGGTTAGGCCCTTTTCAGACCGAGTCTTAAGAGTCCTAAAGATCTCATTTGCAACAGGATGAGAAAAAATCTCATCTGGAACACGCCGGACCAGATCTGCCCCTAAGTCACCCTCGAGGAGCAGTATGCAAAGCGCCTTCCGCTCCATGACCGGAATTCCATGGAACGGATCGCCCTTTGGCGGCTGAGCAGGCGAAGGCGCCGGTCCCGTGGCCTGCTTGCCGGCCAGGACGGCCATCGGGACCCCGGTCCCCCGGGAGAGGGCCGACAAGAGCTCATGCCGGAGGACGGTGTCCCTTGCCTGAGACACGATCTCGACCGCCTCGTTCAGACGGGCCGCCCGTGCGTCCGGATCGCTCCCTGCCCCCGGAATCCTGGAGAGGAGCGCCGGGACGAGAGCCGGCGCCGTGTCGACGGCGTTCCGGAGCGCTTCGGCCCCGTTCTCGAGGAGGAACGAATCGGGGTCATGCCCGGCGGAGAACGCGAGGTGCTTCACCGCCGCCCCGCGCGACAGGAGAAGCGGGAAGGCCTTGTACGAGGCGGCGAGGCCCGCGGCGTCACCGTCGTACGCGACGATCACGGTCGCGGCGTGACGCGCGAGGAGGTCGGCCTGCGCCGGCGTCAGCGCCGTCCCCATCGAGGCGACCGCGTTCTCCCGCCCGGCGCGCGCACAGGCGATCCGGTCGAAGTAGCCCTCGACGAGCAACGCCGTCTCCTCCTTCCGGATCGCCTCCTTGGCCCGGTCGAGGCCGTAGAGGAGCTTTCCCTTGGTGAAGCGGTTCGTCTCGGGCGTGTTGAGGTACTTGGGAGGATCCTCGCCGAGGGCCCGTGCGCCGAAGCCGAGGACCTCGCCTCGCCCGTCGCGGATCTCGAAGGTCAGACGGTTGCGGAACCGGTCGTAGACGCGCCCGGTGTCGGGATGTCGCTGGAGGAGGCCGGCTTCGATCAGCGTCTCCTCGGAGATTCGCGGCGCGAGGGACGACTTCAGCCCGTCCCACGCCTCGGGCGCCGCGCCGATCCCGAACGACGCCGCCTCCTCGACCGTCAGGCCCCGTTTCGAGACGAGCGCGACCGCGGCCGCGTGGCGCGGCAGAACCTCACGGAAGAAGCCGGCCGCCGCGGCGAGGGCTTCGGCGACCCGCGTCTCCTTCGCGCGATCCACGCGGGTGCCGCTCCGGCGGACCGGCAGCGCGACACCGGCCCGGCGGGCGAGATAGGCGACGGCCTCGGCGAACTCGAGCCGCTCCGTCTCGCGGACGAACGTGATGGCGTCGCCCTTCGCCCCGCAGCCGAAGCAGTAGTAGAAGCCCTTCTCCGGATGGACGTGGAACGACGGCGTCTTCTCGCCGTGGAACGGGCAGAGCCCCTTCCACGACCGCCCCGCTTTCTTCAGTCCCGTGACGGCGCCGATCAGGGCGACGAGATCCGTCGCCGCCAGGACGTCCCGCTTGACGTCGTCCGTGATGTCGTAGAGGACGTCAGACATCAGACATCAAGAACGGCAATGGTGACGGCGAGGCCCCCTTCCCGCGGCTCGCCGGGGCGGTGTGCCGCCACCCCCGGATGGGAGTCCAGGAACTCCCGGACCGCCGCGGCGAGCCGGCCCGTGCCGTGCCCGTGGACGATCCGGAGCGACGAACGCCCCGTGAGAAGCGCCTCGTTGAGAGCGTGCTCGATCTCGGGAAGGGCTTCGTCGACGCGCCTTCCGACGAGAACCACCTCCGCCGCCGGCGCCTTCGGGGAGGGCGCCGCCGGCTGCCGCGGCGGCTCCGGGGCGCCGCGGCGCGCCGGGGCCGCCCCGGCGACTCTCGCCAGCGCCGAGGCCTCGACCCTCATCCGCTTTCCCCCCACGTCGATCTCCGCTTCGCCGCGCCCCGTATCGAGACGGAGGAGACGGCCCGTGGTCTTCCAGGGACGGACCTGGACGAGCTCGCCGACGGCGACGGCCCCCGCCGGCGCCTCGTCCGCCCGCTCCCCTTCGACCAGGGTGACGGCGGCCTCGCGTGCTGCGGCCGTCACCGTCGTGAGCGCCCCGCGGGAGACCGCCCGGCCGGCCCGGAATTCTTCCCTCAGCCGCTCGATCTCGCGCCGAGTCGTCTCGCGAAGGGCTTCGAGCGCCCGGTCGATCCGCTCGCGGGCTTTCTCCGTCAGGCGCGCCTTTTCCGCCGCGAGCGCGGCCTTCTGGCGTCCCGCCTCCTCGAGCCGCGCCGCGGCCTCCGCCGCGAGCGTCCGCGCCCGCTCCGCCTCCGTCCGGGCCGCGAGCGTCTCGGCCTCGAGCCGCGAGAGCGCGGTGTCCGCCGCGGCCCATGCCGCGCCGAGCCGCTCCCGGGCGGCCTCGAGCACGCGGCGGGGGAGTCCGGCCCGCGAGGCGACGGCGAGAGCGCGCGAGCGCCCGACGGCCCCGGCCTTCGCCCGGTAGGTCGGCCGTCCGCTCGCCTCGTCGAACTCCATCGCGGCCGAGAGGACCTCCGGCCGGGCGTGGCCCCACTCCTTCACCGCCGCGAGATGCGTCGTCGCGACCGTCAGCCCGCTGCCGGCCGCCGCGTGCTCGAGGATCGCCACGGCGAGCGCGCCCCCCTCGTCGGGGTCGGTCCCGCTCCCCAGCTCGTCGAGAAGGACGAGGCTCCGCGGCGTCGCCTCGGCGAGGACCCGCGCCGTCCGGGTCATCGCCGCCTCGAACGACGAGAGATCTCCCAGGAGGTCCTGCGCGTCGCCCGCGACGACGAGGATCCGGTCGAAGACGGGAAGAACCGTCCCGCGCGAGGCGGGGACCGCGAAGCCGGACTGCGACAGGAGAGCGAAGAGCCCCACGGTCTTCAGGACGACCGTCTTCCCTCCCGCGTTGGGGCCGGAGAGGAGGAGGAGCCGCACCGCCTCCGGCAGCTCGAGGTCGAGCGGCACGGCGTCGGCGGCGCGCTGCTCGGCGTTCTCGCCGAAGACCTCCTCGCGAAGCGGCGCGAGGCGCCGGTCGAGGAGCGGATGCCGCGCGCCCCGAAGGACGATGCGCGCTCCGGCCTCGGGAAAGACGCCGTCGGCGCGCGAGGACCACTCGGCCCGCGCCTGGAAGGCGTCGAGCTCCGTCAGCACGGTCACGGAGCGGGTCAGATCGGCCTTCCGCGCGGCGAACCGGGCCGTCAGCGAGACCAGGATCCGGTGGATCTCCTCCCGCTCCTCCTCGAGCGCCTCCGCGAGCGCGTTGTTCGCATCGACGACGGCCAGGGGCTCGACGAAGAGGGTCAGGCCCGAGCCCGACTTCTCGTGGACGATGCCGGGCAGCGCGTCCCGCCGGTCGGCCCGGACCGGCAGGCAGTAGCGGCCCCCCTTCTCCGTGACGTACCCCTCCGAGAGGAACTCCGCCTTCTCGCGCGAGAGATCTTCCAGGCGCTTCACGACGTCGCGCCGGAGCCTCAGGATCGCCGCGCGGATCGCGTGCAGCCGCACCGTCGCCGTGTCCCTGACGCGGCCGTCTCCCTCGAAGATCCGGTCCTTCTCCCCGGCCAGGTCCGACAGGTCGGTGAGCGGCGCGAGAAGGGCTTCGAAATCGGGCAGCGGCAGGTCGGGAACCGGTGCGGCGCCCCGCGCCGCTTCCGACCGCTCCACCAGGGTGAAGAGATCGAGGAGCTCCTCCGGAAGGAGCGCCCCTCCCGGGGGACCGAGCCGGAAGAGGAGCGACGCCCCCTCGTCGAGGCCGAAGAGGGGGACGGGCGGACGGAGGGCCCGCCGCGCCATGACGTCCCGGGTCACGCCCCGCCAGCGCTCCACCTCCGCGGCGTCGCCGGAGGGTTTGAGGCCGAGAACGCGCTCGCGGCCGCGCTCCGAGGAACAAAAACGCCCGGCGAGCCTGAGCACGCCGGGCCAGTCGAGATCGGGATACGTGTCGATCAGCGTCTACATCCCCGCGCGGCGCTCTTCCGCGAGCTTGCGAAGCATCTTCTTGCGGGCGGCAATGGCCTTGCGTTTGCGCTTGGCCGAGGGCTTCTCGTAATGCTGGCGTTTCTTGAGCTCGGAGAGGATGCCGGACTTCTCGCACTTGCGCTTGAACCGGCGCAGCGCGTTCTCGAAGGACTCGTCCTCCTTGACGACGATCAGCGGCATTTTCTTCCCCCCTCTCCTGCTCCGTTTTGCCCGGCGACGGCCGGGCTCAGCCGAACTGCAAATTTTATGCGCCAAGGCCCGATCCGTCAACGGAGTGCCCCCGCCCGCCCACCTCTCGGGGACCTCTTTCGGGGCTGCCTATAATGTCGGGTCAACCAGCCGGATCTTCCCCCGGGAGGCTCCGAGAGGAGACGCTGACACGATGCCGGCCGACCCTGCCGCCACACGACGCCTGATCGAATCGCTCTCCACGCACCTCGAGGACCATCTCGCGACGTGGAAGTCGTCGCTCGTCGATGCCCGCCGCGACATCGAGGCGCTCCTGGCGGCTCTCTCGGAGAAGATCCCGGCGCAGGCCAAGCCGCTCTTCCCCGAAGACGTCGTCTCCATCATGCTGGAAGAGGTCGCCCCGCCCCCCCCGCCGCCGCCCCCGCCGCCCCAGCCGAAGATCGTCGAGAAGATCGTCGAGAGAATCGTCGCCGGGCCGGCCACGCCGCCCGACTGGACTCTCGTCCGGGGCGCCGTCTCCTCCATCGAGTCGGCGCGGACGCAGGTGGATGTCCTGACGCGCTTCATCTCCCAGGCCGCCGCGCACGCCTCGCGCGCCGCGCTCCTCGTCCTCCGAAACGACCGGATCACGGGCTGGAAGTCGACCGGCTTCGACGCGTCCGGCGGACGCGACGAGGCCGTTCGCGCGATCGACCTCGCCGCCGAGGAGGACGCCTTTGCCGGCGAGGTCCTCCGCGTCCAGCGCTCGCGGCT
>DATIWM010000272.1:0-6976 GCA_035519355.1 Thermoanaerobaculia bacterium
GTCGCAGCCTCCTCGCGGGTTCTGGGCTCCTGAACGGGCTTATGGAGTTCAACCCTCTTCATCACACCGTCGTCGTTCACGGCAGGCTCGCTCTATTCTCCGCCGCCTTCGTGGTTTGGTGGTTCGTCTGGGCCTTTACCACCGGTTTTCTCGAAATGGTCGGCATGGGCGTCTTAGTCATGGCGGCACTCCTCGGGGTTGATTACCTGTACATGCAGAGAACCCTCTCCATCGCCGTTAAGGTATGGTCCGAACCAACGGCCTAACCCCGCGTAGCAGCGGACTCGCTCCGCTCGCCGCTGAACGCGATGTCGTCAAGCGAGCAACGACTCATTCCAACAGAATCAGCCATGTCCTTTGATCTTCAACCCACCCTGAAGGGTGAGCTCGTCCTCCTCAGGCCGCTTCGGCCAGAGGACTTTCGCTACCTCTATGCCGTGGCCTCCGATCCGCTCATCTGGGAACAACACCCGGCCAACGACCGATACAAGGAAGAGGTGTTCAAGGACTTCTTCCGTGAGGCCCTGGAATCGGGCGGAGCGTTCGCCGCCATCGAATCCAGGGATCAGCAGATCATCGGGTCGTCGCGATTCCACGGATACGACGAGGACCGGCGTGAGATCGAGATCGGCTGGACGTTCCTGGCCCGGTCACATTGGGGCGGCGCGGTCAACGGGGAAATGAAACGGCTCATGCTGCGGCACGCCTTCCGATTCGTGGACACCGTCGTCTTTCTGGTCGGTCCGGAGAACCGGCGCTCGCAGAGGGCGGTCGAGAGGATAGGCGCTGTTCGCGCGGGATCGAGGGTCGACGGCTGTGGCCGTAACAGCTTCGTCTACCAGATCACGGCGTCGACGTTTCACCGAACCAGCGGTTAGATCGGAACCAGCGAGTCTCGGGCGAACGGATAGACTGCCGGCCGATGACCGCTCTGCGCGGAAAGCGCGTGGCCGTCGTGGGCGGCGGACCGAGCGGCATGACCGCCGCTCTTCTGTTGGCCCGCGCCGGCCACCGGGTCGTGATCCTCGAGCAGAAGAAGGAACTCGGCGGACTCTGGGCGGCCGACCTCGATTCGGACGGCTGCTTTCTCGGCGAGAATTCCTGCAAGGTCTACCAGTCGACCTACCGCAGCGCCCCGGCGCTCTTTCGCATGCTGGGCACCGAGTGGGCGGCCCACTTCACCGAGCGCCACGACCTCGGCAGCCACTGGCTGACCCCGTTCATCGCCGATAGTTCGTGGCCGGACCTGGCGAAGCTCGGCGGAGCGTTTCTCCGGCACCTGGCCGGAATCCGGGCCTATCGCGAGGTGTCGGTGGCGGAATTCCTGGCCTCGAACCGCATCAGCGACGGCTGCCAGGCGTGGATGCGCGCGACCGCCCTGGGAGGCGTCAGCGGCACCCTCAACATGACGATGTGGGAGCTGTTCCACCGACTCCGCTGCAACCTGAACTCCGTATTCCTGCGGAAGGACGCCGCGCTTCACTGGAACGCTCAACCACCGAACTCCCCCGAAGGCTTCGTGACCGCCTGGCGTCGGGCACTGGATGAGGCGGGGGTCGAGCTGCGCACGGGAACGACGGTCGTCGGCCTTTCCGGAACGATCGACATCGAGACCGCGAGCCATGAGAAGGAGAACTTCGACGCCGTCTTCCTGGCGGTTCCGCCACGAGCCATCGCCCGCGTCCTCGCCGGGAGCCCCGAGATTGCCGGCAGCTTCGGTCACCCGCTCGCTTCGGTCCAGACCGTGCTGCACGAGTCGGTCTACGAGCATTACGGCCTGAGCTGGACCTACGATCGCGACTTTCCCAGGGACCTGCCACTCGGCGGATACAACGTACGCCGCGGGTGGCATCCCATCCTGGTCCAGTACAGCCAGTACCGCCCCTACCTGCGTCCCCCCGCGGTGACCAGCGTCATCGCCTCCGTCAGCCTGGACACCGACTTCCTGCACCCGCGGCTCGGCACGCGCGCCCGCGATCACGCTCCGGATGACCTGGCGCGCATCCTCTGGGAAGACGAAAGGCTGGTCGATCCGACGCTTCCCGAGCCCATCTCGACGCACCTCTATGGGCTCTCCGGCGCCACGCAGATCATCCGGCACGGGCCCCTGCGCATCAAGTCGAGCCGCGCCGAGGTCTACGTCGCCACGAGCCTGAACGGGCGGGCGCCCTACTTCACGGCCTCGCTGGAGTCGGCGATCCAGGGGGGTCACGCCGCGGCGATCGCCTTCGATCAGAACGTGGAGTGCCTCCCGACCTAGTTTCTGCAGCGGAATCCCCTCGCGGGCCCTTCGTAACCGAGCCCAGGGCGTCAGCTGATCCGGCGGAGCCGCTCGCCATTCACGGCGAATCTGACGAGATCGACGACCTCCCGGAACTCCCGCCGAAGCTCGCGGCGTCACGCACGAAGATCCTCTCCTCGCTCCCCTCCTGGAGTCCGAAAGTACTCGACAGTGGGTTGAGGTCCAATCCTGTCGAGGTACTGGAACGCGGCCTAATCCTCCAGAAGAACTATGCCGGCGCGGATGAGGACATCTGGTTCCTCGATACCGTGCGAAGACAGGAGATACGGACGTCGGCAACTCACCGTACGTGAGAAGGGGACCAAGAGCCCTGGGGCAGGCCGGTAGACCCGGATGGATCTGAGCCTGCCCCGACTTGGACCGAAGACCGAATGGTTGATCCGACCGGCGTGCTCTCTCGCGCCGCTCTCGAGCCGAGGCCGGGGCTCGCGTCTGGATCGAATTCCGCTTCGGTGCCCGATCGATGCGAAGGAATGTGGCACCTCAGGACGACCGAGGGTCCCGATCGACCTTCCCTCCGGAAAGTCAGCCCAGGAGTTCGTGCCTGACGCCGAGCGTCTGGTAGACCGTCAACGCCCGGCGGTCCCGCGTCAGAAGCTGCGCTCCGGCGTGCCGAGCCGTCGCGCCGATCAGGGCGTCATAGATGCTCCCACCCGAAAGGCCTGCGGCCACGGCCTCCCGGATCAGCAGCTGCTGGTCCCGCGGCGGGAGAAGGAGCGGCAGCTCCTTGAAAACCGCGGAGAGGAACTCCGCCACGATCGGCGCCGGCGCCCGGTGGGGGGCCGGAAGTCTCGTCAAGACCGAGTACGACTCAATCAAGACGTGGGCCGGCGCCCGCGGCTTTCGGGCCAGAGCCGCAGCAGCCGTCCGATGTCCTTCGTGCCACGACGCGAAGGCCGCGACGACGATGCTGGTGTCGACAGCGATCACCGCCGGACCCGTTCCAGCGTCTCGCGAACCTGCTCGTCGGTCAGCGGGGGGAGCTTCTCTCCGGGCACCGCGACGAGCCGACCTCGCCGCCGGACGAGAGACATTCGCGTGGGCGTGGGCTCGATCTCCAGCACTCCGTCCCGTTCGCGGATCTCGAGGGTGCGGCCGCGATCGAGCCGGAGCCGGTCCCGGATCTGCTTCGGAATCACGATCCGGCCTGCCGCATCAATGGCCGTTTTCATGCCATTATTTTACCAGATCGGCACCCAGTGACGCCGTGACCTCGCAGACCGCGGCCGTCGTCCTCGCGGCTCTCGGCGTCTGGATCCTCGGCGTCGGTCTCGGGTTCCTCGCGTCCTCCTGACCGGCGGGACGGCTACTGGAGCTTCTGCTCCCAGGTCTTCTTCCCCTCGGGATCCATCCACCCATCGAATCGGAGGTTGTTCGGCACCTCGCGGACCTTCCAGTAGCCGCTATTCGCGCCGACGTAGGCGCGTAGCGCCTCGAGAATCCGGGCGTAATCCTTCCGGTCCGGCTCGGGGATCGCCGGGTCGGCGACGCGTGCGTTGAGGACCTGGATGGTGGCGTCCTTGAGGAGGTTCAGGTCGCTCTCGGGCCACGCGACCAGGACGAGGCGCTTCTTCTCGTCCGCGAGGCCGTCGTTCGCCGTCAGGATCTCCTTCAACTTCGCCCCCTGCTGCCTCAGGTTCTCCCCGTACGACGTGAGGACGTGGTCGCGCGCGACGCTCTGGACGAGGGTCTGCTGGGCCGGGCTCAGGGTGCCCCAGACCTTCTTGTTGACGATCATGTACGTGACGAGGAACTGCTGGTGCCAGCCGGGAAAGTGGACGAACCGGTTTCCCGTCGTCCCGGGGTTCCCCTCGGGAAGACCGAAGAGCTGGGAGACGTCGTCGAGCGGCGTCGCGAACTCGTAGGCCTGGAGCTGACCGTCGGCCACGGCCTTCACGAGCGAGCCCCCTCCGGCGAGGGCCTGCACGAACTTGATGTTCTTCTTCGGAATCGTGCCCGCCGCCACCAGGCTGTCGCACGCGCGGTCGAGGACGTACTGGGCGGGCGGCAGGTAGCGGAACGTCCAGCTCTGCTGGCAGAGCCCCGAAAGGCCGATCCCCTTCGTCGCTCCCGTGTCGCCGACCGGGAGCATGAAGTAGCCGGAGCCCTGCTGGCTGCTCCCCACGACGGGGATCGCGACGACGTTTCGGCCGGCCCGGTCCAGGATCTGCTGCAGGAGGTCGAGTCCCGTCGCCGCTCCCTCGTCGACCGTCCGGCCGTACAGGAACCCCATGAACTCGTCGAACCTCGGTCCGAACGGGATGCCCGAGTTGTAGATGAACCCCCACGCCGGGTCGAGGTCCGATCCGGAGATGTACGCCGCGTCGAAACCGGCGCCTCCCGCCAGCGGCCCTCCCGCCGCGACCGCCGCGAGGATGCTCTTGAACTCCTTCGGGATCGCCGGCGTCGGCGTCGACTTCGTGAACAGGATCTGCCCGTCCTTGCCGAGGACGGCGAGCGAGATGCCCGCCAGCTTGGCGGCGTACGCGTCCGCGGGAGGGCCGATGGCGGCGGCGGAGCTGAAGCTCCGGAACGCGATCTCCACCGCCTCGGCGGCGGGCGCGGCGAGCAGGGCCGCGACGGAGAGGGCCCCGGCGACGACCGTGGCGCCCCGGACACATCCGCTCGGAGAGAAACAACCCATGGTGTCCTCCTTCTTGTCGTGCAAATGCTTTTCGTCGATGAAGGGCTGCCCTCCAATATAGAGCGACGCCCCGGGGAAAGCGCCGAGCCCCGGACGCGCCCTGGAGACGCGCTATCGTCAGCCGGCATGACGGCCCCCGGAGCCAGGCGCGCGGAGACCGTTTCGATCGAGGTCCTGGGGCATCGTCTCGAATACCGATGGATCGGGCCGCCGCCCGGGCAGGTCCCGACCATCGTCTTCCTCCACGAGGGGCTCGGCTCGGCCGGTACGTGGCGGGACTTCCCCGAACGCGTCGCGGCGAAATCCGGATGCTGCGCCCTCGTCTACAGCCGGGTGGGCCACGGCAGCTCGTCGGGGGCGGCCGGACCGAGATCCGCCCGGTACCTGCACGCCGAAGCGCTCGAGATCCTGCCGGCCGTCCTCGCCCGGTTCTCTCTCGAGGAGGTCGTCCTCTTCGGCCACAGCGACGGGGCGTCGATGGCGATCCTCTACGCCGGGAGGCACCCCGGGTCCGTGCGCGCGATCGTTCTCGAAGCGCCTCACGTCTTCGTCGAGCCGGTCACCGTCGATGGCGTCCGGAGGATCGCCGGCGAGTATGACGCGACGAGGCTCGGCGAGCGGCTCAGACGGCACCACGGCGTCAACGCCGAGCCCCTCTTCCGCGCCTGGGCCGGGATCTGGCTGTCGCCGGAGTTCCGTGATTGGAACATCGAGGAGCATCTGCCCGCCGTCGAGTGTCCCGTGCTCGTCGTGCAGGGAGAGGACGACCCGTACGGCACCCTCCGGCAGGTCGAGGCGATCGTCCAGAAGGTCCGTGGACCGGCCTCGACCCTCGTCCTTCCCGGCTGCGGCCACGCCCCGCATGCCGAGCGACCCGGGGAGGTGCTCGAGGCGGCGGCGGAATTCATCCGCACGACGCTCGGATCCTCCTGATCACCCTCCCGAGCCGGCGAAGCCCGAAGGCCGTGCGGCCGGCTCGTCCCGCAGGAACCGCCGCTCCGCGACGAGAAAGACGACCGGCGAGAGGAGGGCGAACGCCCCGCCCACCTGGAAGGCGCTTCCGAAGCCGACCCGCTCCGCGAGCGCCCCGAGCGCCATCGAGCCGGTCCCGATGCCCGTGTCGAAGGCGGCGATGATGGCGCCGAACGCCGCGCCACGCCGTTCGGAAGGGACGTGCTTCAGAAGATACGCCACGAAGAACGTGTAGGCGTTTCCGAAGGTCAGCCCGTAGAGGGCCGCCGAGCCGACGAGGGCGCCCCGCGTCGTCGCGGAGCCGAGGAGTAGAAGCGCGACCGCCCCGAGGAAGAAGGCCGGAAGGAGGAGCCGGCGGGCGCCGACGCGGTCAGCGAGCCGCCCCGAGAAGAGACGGCTGACCAGGACGACCAGCGCAAAGGTCGTGAACCAGATCCCGCGGGGCGTCACGCCGTTCTGCTCCGTCCAGAGCGCGGCGAAGCTGACCACCGCTCCGTAGCCGAACGACGTCACGAAGAGGCTCGACGCCATCCCGAGCACCTTCCACTCCACGAGGTCGCGGAGCCGCTTCGGCCGCTCCGCCGGCGGCACGTGCGCCTCCGGGAGCGTGAGCGCGATCCCGGCCATGACGAGGTTCAGTACCGCCGCCGAGGCGCAGACCCAGATCCAGCCCTTCCGGTAGAGAAGAAGCCCGACGCCCGGGGCGACGGCCACGGCCAGCATCGTCGCCATCCCCCAGTATCCGAAGCCCTCCGCCCGGCGCGACGCGGGGATCTGGGCCGTCATGTAGGCCGAGGAAGCGGCGAGGAGTCCGGACCAGAAGATCCCGTAGACGAAGACGAGGGATACGAGCGTCGGCCAGGACGGCGCGACCGCGTAGAGCCCTGAAAAGACCGTCGCCGTGAGGCTGCAGCCGACGAGCATCTTCCGCCGGCCGATCCGGTCTCCCAGCGCGCCGGTGAAGGGCGCGGACAGGGCCGACGCCCACGTCTGGAGACCGAGGAAGAGCCCCGCGGCGAACTTGTCGCCCCCGAGGTCGAGGATCCGGTAGGGGGCGG
>DATIWM010000273.1:0-3497 GCA_035519355.1 Thermoanaerobaculia bacterium
GAGATCGGCACGCTCGGCCAACCCGCAGTCTTGGGGAAAGGTTTTCGGATCGCGCCCGACGGAGGGAGGGCGGCCGTCGCGATCGAGGACCGGCGGATCGGGACCGCTGACGTGTGGGTTTTCGAGCTGGCCCGGGGAGTATCGACGCGGCTTCATTCCGATCCGGTGGACGAGAACGGCCCGGTGTGGTCTGCCGACGGATCGAGGGTCTTCTACCGTTCCGACCGCAAGGGCCCGCCCGATATTTACGAGATCACGCCCGGAGCGCCTGGAAGCGAGCGAGAGGTCCTCGCACTGCCGGGCGTGCAGGAGCCGGAGGACGTTTCCCGAGACGGACGCTTCCTCGTGTACTGCAACGACGTTCAAATGGCAGCGTCAGACGTCTGGCTCCTTCCGCTCTTTGGAGATCGCAAGCCAATGCCGTGGCTCAAGACACGCTTTGCCGTGACGAGCCCGCGTTTCTCTCCGGACGGGCGTTGGATTACCTACGAGTCGGACGAGTCGGGAGATCCCGAGATCTACGTGGCCCGGACCGAAGGGGCAGGGGAAAAGCAGCGCCTCTCGACCGCCGGCGGAAGACTTCCGCGATGGCGGCGGGACGGCAAGGAGCTCTACTATGTCGCGCCTGACGGTTTCCTCATGGCCGTCCCGATCGCTCCGGGGGCGCGGCTGGAGGCCGGCGCTCCGGTCCAGCTTTTTCACGTCGAGGCGACGATCGAGAACTACGACGTGACTCCTGACGGATCCCGGTTTCTGGTGAGCACGCCCTCGGAGATAGTCCGGGAGTCGCCGATCCGCGTGATCGTCAACTGGCCGGCGACGCTGAAGAGCGAAAAATGACCCTCGCCGGCACTCGCCTCGGTCCATAGGAGATCCTGTCGCCCTTGATCGACGGTGCGAAGTCGTCCGGCCTGACTCCGCGGCGAGGAGACTCTCAATCTCCCGCAGCCAGCCGCCGAAAAGGTTCCAACTGGGGAGCGACTACTTCTGACTCCCTCCTGCGCGCCGGTTCGCCGTCGAGAAACGCTTTGTGGCAGACTCACCGCATGCTCGCGGAACCGAGCCCGCTGACCAATGTCGGTCGCCGCCTGGGTGTTCGCCAATGACGGCCGCGAAGGACGCGGACCGACCTCCACTGCCGCCCTTCACGCAGGAATCGGCGAGGCAGAAGGTTCGCCTGGCGGAGGACGCGTGGAACTCCCGGGAGCCCGAGCGCGTCTCGCTCGCGTACACCGCGGACAGCACGTGGCGCAACCGCTCGGAGTTCCTGACGGGGCGCGAGGCGATCGTCCAGTTCCTGCGGCGGAAGTGGGCGAAGGAGCTCGACTACCGTCTCATCAAGGAGCTCTGGGCCTTTTTCGAGAACCGGATCGCCGTGCGCTTCTCCTACGAGTGGCACGACGATTCGGGCAATTGGTTCCGTTCGTACGGAAATGAGAACTGGGAGTTCGATGAGCATGGACTCATGCGGCGTCGGATTGCGAGCATCAACGACCTGCCCATTGCCGAAACGGAACGCAAGTACCGCTGGCCGCTCGGCCGGCGCCCGGACGACCATCCCGGCCTGTCGGACCTGGGGCTCTAAGAAGAGCCTTTGCGCCGGGGATTTCGGGGTGTCCAGGTTCGAAGCCGACGGACACCGCGGCGAGAGGCGAGATTAAGAGAGGATGAAGTGTTGAAACGAGTGGGCTCGTCTCGCCGTAGGTACCAGTAGCGTCGCTGCCCACCTACCGTGCCCACCACATTCCTCCGCTTCGGCGGAGCCTCGCCTGATCGACGGAAGACATTCTGAATTCAGGATTTGTCGATGTGTTGTCCGTGCGGACCGACGGGACTTGCTCATACGAGTCGGCACGCGGGTTGCCTCGCCTCTGAATAGACAAGAGGGAAACGAGACGTTGCCCGACCTTCAGGAGGGGGGTTGTTGCGATCCCGAAGGCCCTTCGAACCCGAGGGCTTCGGAAGGATCAGATGGAAGAGCAAGGAGTCCGATGACGATTGCGGAGGCCTCGGCGGCGATCGGCGACCGCGAGCCCCTCCTATAATCGCGGCCTCATGCGATCGTTTCGAATCGTCCTGGTGCTCCTCGCGACGGGACTGTGGACGCTCGCTCTATCGCCCAACGCCGAGAAGCCCGATGTCCAGGCGAAGGTGAAGACTCCGGACCGCGTTTCCGCTGGCGCGAGAGGAAAGATCGGGGTCGAGATGACGATGGGGCCGGGCTGGCACGTCAACAGCCACACTCCCTCGGAATCCTTCCTCATCCCGACCAATGTTTCGCTGACGGCGTCCTCCGGGACGCTCTCGCCGATCCGTTACCCGAAGGACGTCGAGAAGCAGTTCTCCTTCTCCGACAAGCCGCTTCGTGTCTATGAGGGGACGGTCCGCTTCGAGACGGACCTCGATCTGCCGGCCGACGCCGTGGGTCCCGTCGCGATCCGAGGGAATGTCTCCTACCAGGCCTGCAATGACCGGCAATGCTTTCCGCCGGGGAAGATCCCGCTCGAAGCGAGCATGCCCGTTTCCGACGGCGGAAAGTCGGGCACTTCGGCGCTTCCTCGATAGACGACGGGTCGTGACTCCGGTCTCTTGGAGGGGACAGGCTGACTCCCCGAGAGGTAGGCCATTCTTCGTTTATCTGTTAGTTAGAAAACAAGTTATTGCGATCAGGCGACTTCGCGCCCAGACTCTGGAGGCGACCGTGGCGTCTGGATTGCTATCTCGAAAATGACCTTCTCATGACGATGCCTGCTTCGTTCGCTCCGACGTTGCCTCTCTCTCGCTTGCTTCCCCGTCTCGCCGCCGCCTGGATCGTGCTCCCTCTCTTTCTCGTCGCGCGGGCGAGCGCACTCGAGCCGATTCCCGCCGGGTTGAAGATCAGCGACCGCGAGGGTCGCCCGCTTTCGCTCGAGTCCTTGAAGGGCGACGTAGTCGTTCTCGATTTCTGGGCCTCCTGGTGCGTTCCGTGCCGAACGAGCTTTCCCTTCCTCGACTCTCTGCAGGCGAAGTACGCGGGCCGGGGCCTTCGCGTCATCGGCTTGACGCTCGAGGACGACGACGACGCGGTCGAGGCGTTCCTGGACGGCGTGCCGGTCCGCTTCACGGGAAGCGCGTGGGGGGCGCTTCGCTCCGCCTGACGGTTGCCTCGCGAGCGGGCACTCTGAAAGAATCGCCGACGGCTCGGCGGGGATCCGCCCGGCGAGGCGTCAGAAAGGAACTCCCATGCGAAAATTCGGACGGTTTGCGATTCTGGGTTCGGCGGCACTGGCTCTGCTCGTTGCGTCCGGCTCGCTCTCTGCGCAGGAGAAGAGCGAGTCCGGCAAGAGCGAGGACGACTGGAAGGCCCTGAAGAAGGAGTCGAAGCAGGAACAGATCAACGCTACGGCCGGCGCGGCGTTGGACCAGTTGTTGAAAGGAAACCCCAAGGCGAAGGAGCTCTACAGCAAGGCCTACGGGTGGGCCGCATTCGACAACCTGAAGCTCGGGTTCTTCTTCTC
>DATIWM010000274.1:0-5393 GCA_035519355.1 Thermoanaerobaculia bacterium
AAGAAACGCTCTCACGGCGACCGACGGACCTTCCGTACTGCCCTTTGCACCCTCTAAGAAAACCCCCGGGCCGCCGCGAAGCGGCGGCCCTCTCTCAGGATCCATAATCCTCCCATGATTCCGAAACGGACGACCCTCGCCTTCCTCGCCTCTCTCTCCCTCTTCGCCGTTTCCGCGGCGCCGGCCCCGTCGCCGTACGACGCCGCCTTCACTTCCCGGACGATGCGCGTCGACCTCTGGCACACCGGCGGCCCCCCGGGTGAGATCGTCGCCTTCGAGAAGGCCGTGGACGACGGGCCGTGGGCGGGAAGCCGGACGCACCTCGTCGACGAGCTGAACCTCGGGACGTACCGCTTCGAGGTGCGTGACCCGGAGTCCGGACGCGTCCTCTATTCGCGCGGATATTCCTCCGTCTACGCCGAGTGGGAGTCGACTCCCGAATCGAAGAAGACGGTCCGGACCTTCGGCGAATCGCTCCGCTTCCCGTGGCCGAAGGCGCCGGTGCAGGTCAGCCTCGCCCGGCGCGACGCGCAGAACCTCTTCCGCGAGATCTGGACGTCCGCCGTCGACCCGGCGGCCGGGACGGCGAACCCCGCGCCCCGTCCGCCGGCCGGCAAGGTCATTCCCCTCTTCGAGAACGGGCCGCCGGAGTCGAAGGTGGACCTCCTCGTCATCGGCGAGGGTTACACCGCCGCCGAGGAGACGAAGTTCGTCGCCGACGCGAAGCGGCTGATCGGCCTCCTTTTCGGAAAGTACGAGCCCTTCAGATCCAGAAAGAGCGACTTCAACGTCCGGCTCCTCCACCTGCCGTCCGCCGAGAGCGGAGTCCTCCGCCCCTTCTCGAAGATCTACCGCCGGACCCCCCTCTCGGCCCAGTACGGCATCTTCGGCTCGGAGCGGTACATGCTCACCTACGACGACCGCGCCCTCCGCGACGCCGCCTCCGCGGTGCCGTACGACTTCGTCGAGATCCTCGTGAACGACTCGCGGTACGGCGGCGGCGGCATCCACGGCGACCAGGCGACGGCGGCGGCCGGAACGGCGTGGGCCGAGTACATCTTCGTCCACGAGTTCGGTCATCACTTCGCCGCTCTCGCCGACGAGTACTACACCTCCGACGTGGCGTACGAAACGGGCGCCGCCGAGCGCCCGGAGCCGTGGGAACCGAACGTCACCGCGCTGAAGGATCCGAAGAGCCTGAAATGGGCGGGCCTCGTCTCGCCAGGGACACCCCTTCCGACGCCCTGGGAGAAGGAGACGTTCGAAAAGGAGAGCCGCGCCGTCCAGGCCGAACGGCGGAAGCTGATCGCCGCGGGCTCCCCGCCGGAGGCGCTCGACGAACTCTTCCGGAGGGAACAGGCCGCCGAGACGAAGCTCCTCTCGGGAATGCCGGCCTCGGGGAAGGTGGGCGCCTTCGAGGGAGCGTCGTACGAGGCGAAGGGGCTCTACCGGCCGGCGGCCGACTGCATCATGTTCACCCGGGACGAGGTCGGCTTCTGCCCGGTCTGCCGGCGGGCCATCGAGAGGATCATCGACCGGGAAGCGCGCTGACGGGGTCCTTCGCCGCCGCGGTCACTCCTCCTCGTCGGCGTCCTCGCTGTCGCCGCCATGGAACATCGCCTCGGCGCAGGCGCGGCTGCAGTAGTCGGCCACGCCGCGCGGAAACCGGCACGAGTAGCAGAAGTCCTTGAAGCACCACGGGCAGCGCTGGAGGCCTTTTCCCTCCACCTCCTCGCCACAGCGGCTGCAGAACCCCTTTTCCGGGACGCCGGCGAGCCCGCCAGGGAACTTCATGGGACCATCATAATGCTAGGATTCACGCCCCCGCGAGGCCGCTGCGCGCGGGCTCGGGCGGTGTAGCACAGTGGTAGTTGCAGGGGTCTCATAAGCCCCGTGTCGGCGGTTCGAATCCGCCCACCGCCACCAACCTTCCCCCGTCTAAGCTTCCGGCCGTGGACCTCTCCGAACGCCTCGGACGCCACCTCGCGGAGAGCCGCCTTCTCGACGGCGCGCAGCGCGTGGTCGTGGCGTGCTCGGGCGGCGGGGATTCGACGGCGCTCCTGATTCTCCTTCGGGAATGGGCGCGGGAACGCGGCGTCTCGATCGTCGCACTGCACGTTCATCACGGTCTCCGCGGCCCGCGGGGCGAGGAAGACGCCGGCTTCTGCGCGCGCCTCGCTTCGGACCTCGGCCTTCCCTTCGGGCTCCGGCCGGTCGACGTCCCTTCGAACCGGCGACCGGGAGAGAGTCTCGAGGCGGCGGCCCGCCGGCTCCGCTACGAGGCGTTCCTCGCTTTCGCCCGCGAGACCGGGGAGAAGACGCTCGTGGCGACGGGTCACACCCTCGACGACCAGGCCGAGACGGTCCTCCTGAACCTCCACCGCCATGCCGGACGGACGCGCGGCGGGATCCGCGCCCGCCGGGAGGACGGCGTCGTCCGGCCCCTCCTCCCCTTCTCACGCGCCGAACTGCGCGCCTTCCTCGCCGCCCGCGGTGCGGCGTGGCGGGAGGACGAGACGAACGAGAACGAACGGCTCTTCAGGAACCGGATCCGCCGACGGGAGCTTCCGGCGCTGGAGGCCGCCGCTCCGGGAACGGCCCGTCGACTGGCCCGTGCCGGAGAGGCGTGGACGCGCCGGCTCGAGGTGATCGACGTCCGGATCGACGAGGCGCTCGCCGCCGGCGACACGCCGCTTTCGGGGCCGTGGCCCCGCGCGCTGGTCGTCGCCCTCGGCGCCGAGGCCGCCGCGCGCCTCCTCGTCCGGGCGTCCGGGGCCCGCGGCGCCGTCCCCGGCCGGGCGCAGCTTTCCCGGGCCGTGGAGCGCCTGCTGAAAGGGGAGGCGCAGCTCGCCGAGAGCCTCGCAGGACTGCGTCTCGTGGCCGACACGCGAGCCGTCCGCCTGGCGGGCCGCGCGAGCCTCCCCTGATAGACTGACTGCGTGGCGCTCCTCTACGATGAGCGGTACGCGGCCGCCGACATCGCGCGGCGGATCAGCGACATCGGCCGACGGGTCTCCTTCGACTACAAGAGCGGCCCGATCGTCCTCGTCGCCGTTCTCAAGGGGGCCGGTTTCTTCGTGGCGGACCTCGCGCGCGCCATCCCCCGCTCCGTCCGGTGCGAGTACATCGACGTCATCAAGAAGGGGGAGGATGAAGAGGTCACGAACCTGAACTTCATCACCTCCTTCGACGTGAAGGACGCGAACGTGATCGTCCTGAAGGACGTCACGCGGAGCGGCGTGACGGAGACCTATCTCGTGAACCAGCTCCTCGAGCTGTCCCCGCGCTCCATCCGCTTTGCCGCGCTGGTGGATCGCCCCCAGGAGCGGAAATGCCCGCTCCTGGTCGACTACGTCCTCTTCCCATCCGAGGAGGGGATCCTCGTCGGATACGGGATGGAGTACCAGGGGGAGGGGGGCAACCTCCCCTTCATCGCCCAGGTTCGGACCGAGGGGGAGGCGCCCTTCGACGCCAGCGACCCTGGGTCCCGGAAGGGCTGAACCTCCGGCGCGCGCCGCGCGTACTACGAAACGGGGATCATCGTGAACACCACCGTCAAGAACGTTCTCCTCTGGATGGTCATCCTCGTCGTCATCCTCCTCCTCTTCAAGGTGGTGGATTACGGCAAGGGGGCGACCACGACCGTCGGCTTCTCCGACTTCATGGAGAAGGTCGGCAAGGGCGAGATCGACCGCGTCAACATCCGCGGGCAGGAGATCCGGGCCTTCACCAAGGGGACGCCCGAGGGGCGCGAGCCGAACCTCCGGACGTTCGCCCCGGCCTACAACGACCTCGTCAGCGACCTGCGCAAGTCCAACGTGAAGATCACCGCCGAGGAGCCGCGCGAGGGATCGCTCCTCGTCATCCTGCTCCAGTGGGCGCCGATCCTCTTCCTGATCGGACTCTGGATCTTCATCATGCGGCAGATGCAGACGGGCGGGAACCGCGCCCTCCAGTTCGGCAAGTCGCGCGCGAAGCTCCTGACGCCGAGCCAGAAAAAGGTCACCTTCAAGGACGTGGCCGGCTGCGAAGAGGCCAAGGAAGAGCTGGCCGAGATCATCGACTTCCTGAAGGACCCGGGGAAGTTCCAGAAGCTCGGCGGGAAGATCCCCAAGGGCGTTCTGATGATGGGCCCGCCCGGGACGGGAAAGACGCTGCTGGCGCGGGCGGTCGCCGGCGAGGCGAACGTTCCGTTCTTCTCCATCTCCGGCTCGGACTTCGTCGAGATGTTCGTCGGCGTCGGCGCGAGCCGCGTCCGCGACCTCTTCGAGCAGGGCAAGAAGAACGCTCCCTGCATCATTTTCATCGACGAGATCGACGCCGTCGGCCGTCACCGCGGCGCCGGGCTCGGCGGCGGCCACGACGAGCGCGAGCAGACGCTGAACGCCCTTCTCGTCGAGATGGACGGCTTCGAGGGAAACGACGGAGTGATCCTCGTCGCCGCCACGAACCGCCCCGACGTCCTCGATCCGGCGCTCCTCCGCCCCGGCCGCTTCGACCGCCGGGTGGTCGTGGACCGCCCCGATGTGAAGGGACGCGAGGGGATCCTCAAGGTCCACACGAAGGTCATCCCGCTCTCGGACGACGTCGACCTCTCCGTCATCGCGCGGGGCACGCCGGGCTTCGCGGGAGCGGACCTCGCGAACCTCGTGAACGAGGCGGCGCTCGCCGCGGCCCGCGTCGACAAGAAAAAGGTCGCCATGGAGGACTTCAACTTCGCCAAGGACAAGGTCCTCATGGGGGCGGAGCGGAAGTCGATGGTCATGTCCGAAGAGGAGAAACGGATCACCGCCAACCACGAAGGAGGCCACGCGCTCATCGCGGCGATGGAGGAACACACCGACCCCCTCCACAAGGTCACCATCATCCCGCGCGGCCGCGCCCTCGGCGTGACCCAGCAGCTGCCGCTCGAGGACAAGTACACGTATTCCAAGGAGTACATCGAGGCCGAGCTGGCCGTCATGATGGGCGGCCGTCTCGCCGAGGAGATCGCCATCGGGAAGGTGACGACGGGCGCCGCCAACGATTTCGAGAAGGCGACCGAGATGGCCCGCCGGATGGTCTGCGAATGGGGCATGAGCGACCTGGGGCCGCTCTCCTTCGGCCGTGGCGAGGGGGAGATCTTCCTCGGGCGCGACTTCGCCCGCCAGCCCGACTACTCGGAGGACACCGCCCGGAAGATCGACGCCGAGGTGAACCGGATCGTCACGTCCGCGTACAGCCGCGGGAAGCGGATCATCCTGGAACACCGCGCGGCGCTGGAGGAGATCGCGCAGCAGCTCCTGGAGAGGGAGTCGCTGGACGGCGAAGAGATCTACAACATCATCGAAAAGGTGACCGGAAAGGCCCTTCCCCGGCGGGCCTCCGGCAAGCCGCAGCCTTCGGGCCCGACC
>DATIWM010000275.1:0-9401 GCA_035519355.1 Thermoanaerobaculia bacterium
TGGACGACCCCCCAGAGAACCGAAGGGACGCGGATTATCAGCGTCCCTCCGGAGCAGGTCAAATCAGCTGCAAGGAGGGGCCCTAGCCGGAGAGCGACCTGAAGAAGGCCGCCAGGGCTTCCGGAAGGCCCTTCCCCTGGTACGTCACGGAGATGATCCCCTTCCCCCGCGCCGGAGCCTTCGCCGGACGGCCGGCCCGCCGCGTCTTTCCCGCGCCCGCCTTCGCCGTAGCGGCCTTCGGGGGACGGCCCGGTCCGCGCTTTGCGCTCTTGGGGGGCCGGCCGCGCCGGACCGCAGTCCCTTTCTGCTTCGGGCGAAGGCGGGAGACGTCCGGCGGTCCGAGCCGGATGCCGAACTTCTCGCCGATCGTCCGGATCACCTTCTTTGCCTCGAGAGCGGGGTTTTCGGCGAGCATCTTCCGGGCATGCGCCAGGGCGCCCGGCCGGTCGATCCCGAGCGCCGCGCGGACGTCGCGGATGACCGCCGCACCGACCGACTTCGGGTTCACGCGAAACGCCTTCCCGATCAGTGCCTTCACCTCTCGCTCCGTGAGCGCCTTGTTCTTCTTCAGGAGACCGGCGACGTACGCACGGACCTTCTCCATGTCCAGAGCCATCTTGCTTTTCCTTTCTGCCAAAGGCCGGATGTTTCCGACCTTCCAAATTAGAACAGACGAGGACCCAACAATCAATATTGGGGAATCGACGGATCGATCTGCCGGGACCACGCCAGAATGCCCCCCTCGAGGTTGACGGCGTCGACCCCCTGTCGTTTCAGCCATCCCGCCGCCTGGGCGCTCCGCGCGCCGCTCCGGCACGCACAGACGACCGTCCGGTCGCGCGGCAGCTCCCCGGCGCGAGCCGCCAGCTGGCTCATCGGAATGTGGACGACCGGGAACGGAAAGTGAGCGATCCGGAGCTCCGGGGCTTCCCGGACGTCGAGGACCACGGGACTCTGTCCCGCGTCGAGAAGGGCCTTCAGTTCGTCGACGGTCATGCGTCTTCCTTCTCCCCGAGGCGGCCCGCGGCCCGCCTCTGACCGAGGGTAGCAGAGCTATGATGGGCCGCCATGCTTGAAGAATTCCGCAACGAACCGTTCTCCGACTTCCAGAACGCCGAAACCCGTTCCACCTTCGAGGCGGCCCTGGCCAAGGTGGAGCGGGTCGCCGGCGCCGAGATCCCCGTCGTCGTCGGCGGGCGGCGCCTCCGGGGCAAGAACCTCCTCGCGAATACCGACCCGTCGGACCGTTCGCACGTCCTCTCCCGGCATCACCTCGCCGACCGGGCCACGGCGGAGAAGGCGATCCGCGCCGGCGTGAGGGCCCAGGTCGCCTGGCAGGGATTGTCGCCACGCGAGCGCGCCAGCATCCTCCTTCGGGCCGCGGCCCGCATGCGCGAGAGGAAGCACGAGTTCTCGGCGACGATGGTCCTCGAAATCGGCAAGACGTGGCCGGAAGCCGACGTCGAGACGGCCGAGGCGATCGACTTCCTCGAGTTCTACGCCCGGGAGATCCTGCGCTGGGGCGGCGAGATCCCGGTGACGCCCTACCGCGGCGAGATGCCCGAAACGCTCTACCTCCCGCTGGGGACCGGGGCGGTCATCCCGCCGTGGAACTTCCCCAACGCCATCCTGACCGGCATGACCACGGCGGCGGTCGTCACGGGCAACTCCGTGCTCCTCAAGCCGGCGTCCGACACGCCGCTCATCGGCTGGAAGGTCTTCGAGCTCCTCGTGGAGTCCGGAGTCCCCGACGGCGTCCTCAACTACATCCCCGGATCGGGCGCGGAAATCGGCGACTTCATCGTCGAGCACCCGCTCATCCGGTTCATCGCCTTCACGGGCTCGAAGGAAGTCGGCCTCCGGATCAACCAGAAGGCCGCCCAGCAGGCGGCCGGTCAGCTCTGGATCAAACGGACCCTCCTCGAGATGGGCGGAAAGGATTTCATCGTCGTCGACGAGGACGCCGATTTCGACTTCGCCGCGACGCAGGTCGTCGCCTCCGCCTTCGGTTTCCAGGGCCAGAAGTGCTCCGCCTGCTCGCGCGCCATCGTCCACCGCCGGCTGTACAGACGCTTCGTCGATGCTGTCATTGCGCGGACGAAGAAGCTCGTTCTGGGCTCGCCGCGCGACTGGAAGGTGAACGTCGGCCCCGTCGCCTCCGCGCGGCAGCTCAAGACGGTCTGCGACTACATCCGGATCGGCCGGCGCGAAGCCCGGCTGGGGACTGGCGGGACGTGGAACGGGAAGACCGGGAATTTCGTCCAGCCGACCGTCTTCTACGACGTGAAGCCGTCGCACCGGATCTTCAAGGAGGAGATCTTCGGGCCCGTTCTCGGCATCACCGAGGCGCGGGACTTCGGCCATGCGATCCAGCTGGCCAACGCCAGCGAATACGGCCTGACCGGCTCGTACTTCGGGCGCGACCGGTACCGGATCGCCGAGGCGAAGCGCCGCCTCTTCTGCGGCAACCTCTACATCAACCGGAAATGCACGGGAGCGCTCGTGGGCGTCCACCCGTTCGGCGGCTTCAACATGTCGGGGACCGACAGCAAGGCGGGCGGCCGCGACTACCTCGGCCTCTTCCTCCAGGCCAAGTCTGTTTCGGAGAAGTTCCTCAACAAGTAGGTCGGAGAGGCGGGAGCTCCGCGCAGCAGGCCTCCCGGCACCGCTCGTACACCGAGCCGCGCTGGACGGGGGTGTAGCCCGCGTCCCGGATCAGCGCCGTCATGTCGTCCCGCGTCATCCGGTTGTGCGCGCCGGCGGCGGCGACGACGTTCTCCTCGATCATGATCGACCCGAGGTCGTCGGCCCCGAAGGCGAGCGAGACCTGCCCGATCTTCTTTCCCTGCGTCACCCACGAGCCCTGCACGTGCGGGACGTTGTCGAGGTAGAGGCGCGCGAGAGCGAGCGTCCGGAGGTAGTCGTACCCCCCCGCCGTCTCGACCTGCCCGTCGAGTGCGGTGTTCTCCTCCTGGAAGGTCCACGGGATGAACGCCGTGAACGACTCGACGCCCGCCGCGAGCGACTCGTCCTGGAGCCGCCGGACGACGTCGAAGTGGTTCAGCCGCTGCTCGAAGCTCTCGCCGATGCCGAACATCATGGTGGCCGTCGTCGGCATCCCGAGGCGGTGCGCCTCCCGGTGGACCTCGGCCCACTTCGGCGTCGGCGACTTCGTCAGGGCCCAGATCCGCTGCCGCACCTCGTCGTCGAGAATCTCGGCTCCGCCCCCCGGGACCGACATCAGCCCGGCGGCCTTCAGGCGCTTCAGCGCCGCCGCAATCGAGATCCTCTCCTTCTTCGCGAGGAAGTAGATCTCCGGAGCCGAGAAGGCGTGCCGGTGGATCCGCGGGTAGCTTCGGCGCAGGAAACCGAGCAGCTCCTCGTAATAGGCGAACGGCAGCTCGGCGTGGACGCCGCCCTGCAGGAGGACGCCCGTCCCGCCGAGGGCGAGCGTCTCTTCGATCTTCCGGCCGATCTCCGGGAGCGGCAGGACGTAGGCCTCCGCGTCCCCCGCCTTCCGGTAGAAGGCGCAGAACGTGCAGCGATAGATGCAGACGTTCGTGTAATTGATGTTCCGGTCGATCTGGAACGTCGCGCGATCCGGCGGGTTCATCCTCCGGCGCACGCCGTCCGCCGCGGCCCCCAGCTCGAGGAGCGTCGCCTCCCGGAAGAGGACGAGGGCGTCGTCCACCGTCAGCCGCTCGCCGGCCGCCGACCGCTCGAGAATCGCCGAGACGCGGGGCGAGCCACCGAGCCCTGGCGCCGCCGGGGCGGGGAGGACGGCGGGGGCATCGGTTTCGGCGACGGACATGAAGCCCGAACTCTAACCGATCGACGCCGCCGTTCAGATTTCCCGGAGGGGAACGAGCGGCACGCCGGCGAAAGGCGGAACGTCGGGAGACGGAATGAGCCCGTGGCGGTGCGCCCGGAGGTAGAACTCGGCGAGCCCCTTCTCGTCGGTCTCGTCGAGGTCGTGGTGGAGGTTTCCTTCGAGGTACGTAGCGAGGAGCTCGCGCGGGAGCCCGGTCCGGCGGACGGCCGCGTCGATCAGCTCCGGCACGTGCCGCTTCCCGTAGTCGCGCGACCAGAGGAACGGCTCGGGCGGGACGGACGGACGGACGGCCCAGACCGCGAAGACGAACGGCAGCCCCGTCAGCCGGCGCCACCCCTCGGCGAGGTCGAGCACGTGCAGCCCCTCGAGGTTCGCCGTGAGCGCCGGGTCGCCGATCAGGAGCGCCGCGTCGTAGTGGCGCAGCATCTCGGCGAGGTCGGGCACCGCCTCGTGGTACTCCGGCTCGAGCCCGCAGAGATCGCGGAGAAGGATGCGCACCATCGCCGCCGAGGAGCGAGACGACACGTCGAGCGCGACGGACCGGATCGTCGCCGCCTCGCCGACGAGAGGCCGCCGGGACACCAGGACGACGCTCCGGACCCGTTCGCGCGCCGCGATGCCGACCCCGCGCACGAGCCGCACGCCGGGAATCCGTGCCGCCTCCACGGCGGGAACCAGCCCGGCGTCCACCTCCCCGCGGGCGAGCCGCGCCGCGCAGGCGGCGGGCGTGTCGTGGAGCAGCTCGACCCGTTCGCCGGCGCCCTGCAGAAAACCCCACGTCAGCGGCCACGTGTTGACGTAGTCGATGAGCGAGACGCGGAGGATCTGCGGCGCGGTCACGTTCCCTGGTCCCGCCCGACTATACGACGGTGTCCCTCGCCCGGAGGTTCCGACCACGGATAATGGAGGGGTGCCCGCCAACCTGACGCCGCAGTACCACGACGCCGAGGAGCGGTTCAAGGCGGCGGCCTCCCACGCCGGGAAGATCGAGGCGCTCCGCGAGATGCTCGCCGTCATTCCGAAGCACAAGGGGACCGAGAAACTCCAGGCCGACCTGAAGCGGCGTCTCGCCCGGCTGGAGGACGAGGAGGCCAGCGTCGCGCGGAGCGGCCCCCGGCGCGCCGACCCGGGGCACGTCCGTCGCGAGGGGGCCGGACAGTGGGTCCTCCTCGGTCCGCCGAACAGCGGAAAGTCGTCGCTCCTGGCCGCCCTGACGCACGCCCGCCCCGAGATCGGCGACTACCCGTACACGACGCGCGCCCCTCTCCCCGGGATGGCGGCGTTCGAGGACGTGCCGATCCAGCTCGTCGACACGCCGCCCGTCTCCGCCGACCACACCGAGCCCTACCTCGTGAATCTCGCGCACAACGCGGACGGCCTCCTCCTCGTCTTCGACGTCGCGGCGGACGACACGGCCGACGCGTCGAGCCTCCTCTTCGATCTTCTCGCCCGGGCGCGCGTCTGGCCCCGCAGTCGCCCCCTCCCCGCGGACGCGCCCCCCTTCCTCATGGCACGGCCCGTCGGCGTCGTCGGCAACAAGAGCGACGTGGACGACGGGACGTTCGCAGCCCTCGCGCGCGAGGCGATCGGCGAGGATCTCCCTTTCTTCGCGGTCTCGGCGGCGACCGGCGCCGGGCTCGACCCGCTCCGCGAATACCTCTTCCGAGAGCTGAAGAAGATCCGCGTCTACGGCAAGGAGCCGGGACACAAGCCCGACAGGGACCGGCCCTTCGTCCTCGCCGAGGGGGCGACGATCCACGACTTCGCCACGCACGTCCACCACGAGATCGCCGAGCGGCTCAAGTTCGCCCGGATCTGGGGGCACGCGAAGTTCGACGGCCAGCAGGTGGACCGCCACCACGTCCTCGTCGACCGGGACGTGGTGGAGCTGCATACCTGAGAGGGCCCGACGGGCGGCCCGTCAGTTCGGGTCGGCGGTCTTTCCTTCCTGGATCGCCCCTCCGACCTTCATGTCTCTCGCAGCACCCGGTTCGAACGGAATCCCCAGCAGAGCCGCGAGGCGCCCCGCGACATCCTTGATCGAGATCTCGGGAATGCGCTGCGGGCGGATGCCGGAGCCCCAGGCCAGGTAAACCGCACGGTATCGCGTGGGCCAGTGACCGTGTCTTCCCGCTTCGGAAGGTTTCGTGACCAGCTCGCCCGAGGAAGCCGAGCCGAACCAGACCCCGGGTGCCGACTCGAATACGGCCGAGGAATCGAGGAGATCGGGTGAGAACCGGCTGATCTCGTCCCTCGGTACCTCGCGCCCGATTCCGTACTGCGGGTCCGCCCGCAACTCGCCGAGCCGCTTTGCGGCCTCGGCATCGTCGGCGACGATGATTCCGCCCATGGGCCGCAGCCCCTTCACGCCCTTTTCATTCGCGACGACGTTGAGATGGACCTCCCGCTCGAGCTTCTCGAATCCATGATCTGAGACGACCACGACCGCATAGCCTGGCGGCGCATCCTGAAGCAGAGTCCCGAGCAGCTCGTCCGTGTATTCCAGGACGGCGAGCGCCTCGGGGGTAAAAGGCCCGTTGTCATGCGCCTCGGCGTCGTGCTCGCCGAAGTGGAGAAGCAACAGGTCCGGGCGCTCCGTCCTGAGCAGATATCGGGCTGCCAGCGCGCGCGTGCGGTCGCCCATCCATTCCTGGCGAAACGACGGAAACATCCCGTTGATCCGGGCGACGAGGTCAGGAGGATTGGCCTTGCTCGAGACAGCGCGAAGGTCTACCTGGCCGCCGCGCCACTTCAGGAAATACTCCGGGAGATTGAAGTCGCTCGCGGCGCCGACCGTCACCGGCCAGTGGATGGAGGCGGTCTTCAACCCCGCCTGGTGAGCGGCATCCAGCAGCGTCTGGACCTTGAGGAAATCGACCGACCAGTAGGGAGTGCCGCCCTCCGTCGCGGGCCGCCTGTTGGCCAGGATTCCGTGCTGAGCCGGCTCGACGCCCGTGATGATCGTCGTGTGCGACGGCCAGGTGACGGTCGGAATGACGCCGACCACTCCGGCCGACCACTGTCCTTCCCGTATCAACCGGCGAAGGTTCGGGATCTTCAGTCCCAGCCTGTCGCAGTCGCTCAGATAGCGCTGGTCCATCCCGTCGACGGAAACCACGAGGACGGGCTGCTTCGCCGCGGCGCGGCCGGCCAGCGCGACCAGGGAAAGGACCAGCGCCGCCCGCAGCGTTCTCATGATCGCCTTCACCCGGCCGACATCGAGCCGAGGAATTCCGCGTTGTTTTTCGTCTTGTCGAGACGTTCGATGAGGAGCTCCATCGCCTCCACCGTGGAGAGCGGGTTGAGCACCTTCCGGAGGATCCAGACCCGGTTGAGCTCCTGCTTGTCGAGGAGCAGCTCTTCCTTCCGCGTGCCGGACTTGTTGAGCTCGATGGCCGGGAAGACGCGCCGGTCGACGAGCTTCCGGTCGAGGTGGACCTCCATGTTGCCGGTCCCCTTGAACTCCTCGAAGATGACGTCGTCCATCCGGGAGCCCGTGTCGATGAGGGCCGTCGCGATGATCGTGAGCGAGCCCCCCTCCTCCACGTTCCGCGCGGCGCCGAAGAAGCGTTTGGGCTTCTGGAGCGCGTTGGCGTCGACGCCGCCCGAGAGGACCTTGCCCGAAGGCGGGCAGGTCGTGTTGTAGGCGCGCGCGAGGCGGGTGATCGAGTCGAGGAGGATCACGACGTCGCGTTTGTGCTCGACGAGACGCTTGGCTTTTTCAATGACCATTTCCGCCACCTGCACGTGCCGCGTGGCGGGCTCGTCGAACGTCGAGCTGATGACCTCGCCCTTCACCGACCGCTGCATGTCGGTGACCTCCTCGGGCCGCTCGTCGATCAGAAGGACGATGAGCGTGACCTCGGGGTGGTTCGTCGTGACCGAGTTCGCGAGGGCCTGCAGGAGCATCGTCTTGCCGGTCCGCGGCGGGGCCACGATGAGGCCGCGCTGCCCCTTCCCGATGGGCGAGATCAGGTCGAGGACGCGCGACGAGAGATTCGGCGTCTCGAGGCGGATCCGCTCTTCCGGATAGAGCGGCGTCAGGTTGTCGAAGAGGATCTTCTCGCGGGCGACGTCGGGATGCTCGAAGTTGACCGCCTCGACCTTGATGAGCGCGAAGTAGCGCTCCCCCTCCTTCGGCGGACGGATCTGACCCGAGATCGTGTCGCCGGTCCTCAGGCCGAACTTCCGGATCTGGGACGGGGAGACGTAGATGTCGTCCGGACCGGCGAGGTAGTTGTATTCGGGGGCGCGAAGGAACCCGAAACCGTCCGGCAGGACCTCGAGGACCCCTTCGGAGAAGATGAGCCCCATCCGCTCGGTCTGGGCCTGCAGGATCTTGAAGATCAGCTCCTGCTTCCGGAGGGCCGGCGCCCCCTCGACTTCCAGCTCCGCCGCGATCTTCAGGAGCTGCGGCATCGTCTGGTTGTGGAGCGCCCGGATGTCGAGCATCTCTCCCTCGGCGGGAAGAACGGCCGTCGGATCCTCGACGTCGTTCGGGAGCTCGCGGGGGTCGATGACGGGGGTGGCGTAGTCGGCGCCGGGAACCTTGCGGCGGGGCATGGTGGCCTCCTTCAGGAGGGAAGGGCGGGCACGCCGGAGGGGACGTGGCCGCGGGGAAGGGCCCCGACCCGCTCCAAGAGGAGCCGGACCAGGGCGTGGAGGTTTTCGCCCGTCTCGGACGAGACGGGCAGGAGGGGGCGGTGGTCGCGCCCGAACTCGGCGCCGAGCGTGCGAAGCTGCCGGGCCCGGGCGGAGGCCTTCACGGCGTCCCACTTCGTCGCGACGACGACGGTCGGGATGCCGGCGTTCGAGAGGAAGAGGGCCATCGAGCGGTCCGACTCCTGCGGCGCGTGGCGGCCGTCCACGAGGAGGAGCGCCGTCTCGGGACCGGGCGTTCCAGCGAGGAACCCCTCGATCAGCCGCGCCAGGAGGTCGCGGACCTCGCGGGACGCCTTCGCGAAGCCGTAGCCCGGGCAATCGACGAGGTCGAAGGCTTCGTCCACCCGGTACCAGTAGAGGGCCTGCGTCCTCCCGGGCGTCTGCGAGACGCGGGCGACCGGGACGCCGAGGAGCGCGTTCAGGAGGCTCGACTTCCCTACGTTCGACCGGCCGAGGACGGCCAGAGCCGGAACGCCCGCCCCGTTCGGCCGCTCACCCGGACGGTGTCCGGCCAGCGCGAGGCGGACGGAGGCGCCCAGCCGGCCTTTCGGGCCGGACCGGGGCCGTCCGGCGTGTCGCCCGGCGGTGCGGATCGGGGGGGTGAGGAGGGAATTCATCGGACCTTGAAGCGGCCCGAAGCGGGCCGCGAGGGTGCGGGATCGAGGTCGAGTTGATCGTTTCTCTTCGGAAGGTGCGGCGCCTGCCGCCGTCGGAGGACCGGGCAAGGGACCCCCGGCGCCGCCTATTGTACGAAACTCGGGAAAGAAAGGTTAGCCGACTCCTAATGAGGAAGGTCGGACGGAGGCGTCGTCCCGGCCTCCGCCGAGACCCCTTTCGGCATCATCGGCGACGGCGCTCCCTCGAGCGTCAGGCGGACCACTTCGTCCACGTCGTCGACGAGGTGGAA
>DATIWM010000276.1:0-9952 GCA_035519355.1 Thermoanaerobaculia bacterium
ACTTCTTGCCGAGCCGCTGACGTCGCGGATCGGCGAACTGACGGAGGACCAGCTCATCGGGCTGCGCTTCGCCTCCGACGCGGAAGTGCCCGAGCTGGTCCGGCAGTCGCTCGACGAGAGACTCCCCCGCGAGGAGATCAAGAAGCGGGTCAAGGTCTGGCGGCCCGACACGTTCCGGGTGTAGTCAACCGATCCGGGGCCCGGCCGAGGCCATCAGCTCACGCCGGACCTCGTCCATCGCCGCGCGGACCCTCGTCACGAGGGGATCGATGTCCTTCTCGGAGAGCCCCTCGGTCGGGATCGGCGGGAGGATCCGCGTCCGGATCTCCCCGGGCCGGTTGAGCAGGCGCCGGCCGTCGAAGACGCTCCAGACCGGACCGACCACGACGGGGAGCACCGGAACCTGCGCCTCCACGGCGAGGTGAAACGCCCCCTTCTTGAATGGGAGCATCTCGGCGCCGAGATTCCGGTGCCCTTCGGGCGCCATCCAGACGTTCAGGCGCTCTGTGCGGATCCGCCGCGCGGCGTCCTCGAGCGACCGGCGGGCCCGCTCGGCGTTCTCACGGTCGATCAGGATGTTCCGCGTTCCCTGGAAGATGTAGCCGAAGATCGGGATCTTCCGGATCTGCTTCTTCCCGACGATGACCGTCGCGGCCGGAAAGAAGCGCGCCCAGAGGACGATGTCCAGGTTCGACTGGTGGTTGATGACGATGACGGCGGGGCGCGACGTCTCGAACCGTTCCTCTCCGTCGACGGGCATCTCCCAGCCGAGCGTCGCGCTCATGATCCGGTACCACGGATGGATCCAGCCGTCCATCACGTCCTGCCGGTCCCGCTTCAGGACGGCGATCTTGAAGACCGCCCAGAGCGAGAAGGCGACGAAGAAGAACCCTCCGACGAGACAGGCCGCCGCGAAATGGATCCGGTAACGGAGGCGGCGCAGAAAGCCGCCGGTCTCGCCGCTCGCTTCGGACATACGCCATTATCGTGGCATGGAGCGCGGAATCGTCGTCGTCGGGGCCGGGGCCGCCGGGCTGATGGCGGCGCGTTCGGCCGGGGAGCAGATCGGGCGCCCGGGCGCCGTTCTCCTCGTCGAGGGCGCGCGCGAATCCGGGCGAAAGATCCTCGTCTCGGGAGGGGGCCGGTGCAACGTCCTGCCGGCCGAAGAGTCGCCGGAGCGCTTCGTCTCGGCCTCGCCGGGCCGGCTCGTCCGCCGCTTTCTCGATCGCTGGCCCCTGGCGGCGCAGCGGGAATTCTTCGAGGAGCTCCTCGGCGGGCCGCTTCGCGAGGAGACGGAGTCGGGGAAGCTCTTTCCCCCGACGAACCGGGCCCGGGACGTGCGCGACGCGCTCCAGGGGGCTGCGCGTCGGGCCGGGGCGGTTCTCCGGTCGGGATGCCCCGTCCGCGAACTCGTCGGTGTCCCGGGCGGGTTTCACGTCCGGCTCGACGGAGAGACGATTCCTGCCGCTGCGGTCGTCGTCGCGACCGGCGGCCGGTCCGTCCTCGCCCCCGGCGCCGACGCCGGCGGAACCGAGTGGGCCGCGGCGCTCGGCCACACGGTGCGGCCGACCTACCCGGCCCTCGCGCCGCTGGTGGGCGACGCGCCCTCACACCACGCCCTCGCCGGCGTCTCGACTAAGGGCCGCGTGACGGCGCGAGCCGGATCCGGCCCCTCGGCCGACGCCGCCGTCTCCGAAGGAGGCTTTCTCTTCACGCACCGCGGCTGGAGCGGGCCCGCCGTCCTCGACGTCTCCCACGTCGTGGAGCGTGCGTCACGCGCCGCGCGCCGGGCGGACGTCCGGGTGGCCTTCGTCCCGGGCACGGCGTGGGAGGAAGAGCTTCGCGGTCGCCCGGGCTCCCGCGGTTCGCTTTCTTCCTCTCTGAGAATCTCTTCGCTCCCCGACCGTCTGGTCCAGCTGATCCTCGCGACCGCCGGGGTGGCCGACGTCTCTCTCTCCCGCCTCACGCGTGAGGCGCGCCGCCGCGTCGTCGACTCTCTGACGGCCTTCCCGATCCCCGCGACGGGGACGGAAGGCTACCGGACGGCGGAGGTGACAGGGGGCGGCGTGGCGCTCGAAGAGGTGGACCCCGGAAGCGGGGAAAGCCGCCTGGTGCCGGGGCTCTACTTCGCCGGGGAGATCCTCGACGCGTTCGGTCCGATCGGCGGCTTCAACTTCCAGTGGGCCTGGGCCACCGGCCGGACGGCCGGCGAGGCCGCGGCGAGGCGATTCAGCCCTTGACGAGAAAGCCCCGCTGACGAAGCAGCTCCCGCAGGCGCTCCCGGTGGTCCCCCTGGATCTCGACGCACCCCTCCTTCGCCGTCCCCCCGGTGCCGAGCGCGCTCTTGAGCGTCCGGGCGAGGTCGGCCGTGAAGGCGGCGTTCCGGGGAAGCCCGTCCACGACCGTGACGCACTTTCCGCCGCGCCCCTTCGCCTCGAGCCGGAGCTTGGCGACGGGCCTCTCGGGAACGGGCTCCTCGGCCGCCTTCGAACATCGGCAGTCGCCGCGGGGCCACCCGCAACCCGGACAGACCGAACCCTTTTCGGTCGAATAGACGATTCGCCCGCCGCCGGCCACGGGCCGAAGATATCGCGGCCCGGCCGGCCGTAACATCCGGCCATGGCCGATCCGATCGAGGTGACCCCCCGCGTCCGCATCCTTCCCGCCGCCCTCGAGGTCCACGCGATCCGCTCCTCGGGGCCGGGCGGACAGAACGTCAACAAGGTCTCGTCGAAGATCCTCCTCTTCGTCGACCTGGCGGGCATCGAGGGGCTCGACGAAGCGTCCCGGCGGCGCTTGCTCTCGATCGCCGGCCGACGGATCACCGCCGACGGCCGGCTGCAGGTGACGGCGGGGGAGAGCCGCGACCGCTTCCGGAACCTCGAAGCGGCTCGGGAGAAGGTGCGTCAACTCGTCGCCCGCGCCCTCGTCGTCCCGAAGCTCCGTCGCCCCTCGGAGCCGACGGCGGCCGCCCGCGAGCGGCGGCTTCGCGCAAAGAAGCGCGACGCCGGCGTCAAGGCGGTGCGCCGGACGCGTCTCCTGGCCGAAGAAGAGTGAGTTCTACCGCTTCGGCTTCGGGGCCCAGTACGCAATGACCTTCTGGAACACCTCCTCGACATTCTGGGGGTCCTGGAAGGTGACGTTTCCCGCCGCGTCCTGGTCGAAGGTCACGACGTACTCCTTGAGGCCGGTGCCGGGCGGAGCGCTCGATCCCTGGTAAGTCCACCGGATGACGGCCGGCTCCGGCTTCTCCATGCCGCGGAGGGTGTTCGGCCCGGGGCCGCCCGTATTCGAAAGGGGATTCGCCGTTCCCCCCCCGCCGCCGCCCTTGCTGCCCTCTCCCGAGTAGGACAGACCGGCGGCTCCGGAGGGATCCGCCACGGTCTTTTCCTTTCCCGACTTCATCTCGGTGAAGTTCGGGTTCCCGAGGAGGACGAGGGTCTTTCCCTGCGGAGACCTTGCGCCCTTGGGTTTCCCGTTCTTGTAGGTCTTGTCCGCCACGTCGATGCGGCTCTGGATGGCGGCCGCGAACCCCTTCCCGCGGGCCGCCTGGTACTCGGCGATGAACTTTTCCGCCGCCTCGTCCGAATTGATCGACCCCCACTGCTCTCTCTCGGCCTTCGAGAGGAAATAGGCCTGCGGCGAGTCGGCCCAGTCCTTGTATTTCGAGAATCCGGCCGCCGCGGCCGGAGCGGCCAGGGCCAGCACCAAGGCGACGATCCGAAACGGTCTCATGGTCGGCCTCCCCGGGGGTGATTATCGCGCGCCCGGTGCGGCCGGAGCGAGGGAGCGCAGGACGGCCGCCGCCTCGGCGCGCTCGCGTGGGTAGCGCTCCGGGGAGGCTCGGACGAGGTAGGCGTCGAGGGCGGCGGCCGCCACGTCGGACCGGCCGGCGCGGGCGGCCGTGGTCCCGAGCCCGAAGAGGGCGCCGAGGTTGCCGGGGTCGACGCGGACCGCGGCCTGCCAGGCCTCGATCGCGGCCGGGAGGTTTCCCAGCTCCGTCTCGGCCGTGGCGAGGCCGGCGAGCGAGGTCGGGAGGGCGGGGTTGATGGCGAGCGCCTTCCGGAACCCGTCGCGCGCGGCGTCCCATTTCCGGTCCCTCAGATCGACGATCCCGAGGGCCTCCAGCGTCGACGGGTTGCCCGGGTCCTCCGCGAGCGAGCGCGAGAAGACCTCCCGCGACCGGCCGTACTCTCCCTCGTCCGCCAGCGCGATGCCGAGGGCGTTCAGCGAGTCGGGATCGGTGCTCGTCCCGAGCGGCGCGAGAAGCCTCGCCGCCTCCTTCGCCTTCCCCCTCTCGGCGAGAACCAAGCCGAGCCGGACTCTGAGCGACTCCGGCGCGTCGCCGGGATCTTGGAGAGACGCGAAGTAGGCCTTCAGGACCCGCTCGGCGTCCTTCAGGCGATCGGCCTGCTGGTAGAGGAAGGCCAAATGCTCGACGGCGATCGAGAGGTGGGGGCGCTCCCGGACGAGCCGTTCGCCGGCGGCCATCGCCTCGCCGCGCTTCCCTCGCTGATAGAGGTCGATGATCCCGTGGATCGCCTGGTCGATGACGAGGAGGCGCTTCGGATCGTCGTCGGCCGTGTAGGCCCGCCGCGTGGAAGCGGAGCCCGTGACGTAGCCGAGGGAGCGGAGCTTCGCCGCCTCCTCGCTCGTGGGCGCCCTTCGCCGCACGGGCTCCCTCGCCGCCGGCGGAACGGCGCGGGCGAGGCTTCGGACCTCCTCGTCCCGGGCGGAGGCGAGGTTCCGGCTCTCGCCGGGATCCGGCGGCAGGTCGTAGAGCTCCCGGATCGGAAGGTCGACGTACTTCAAGTCGCCGCGGACGACGCCGACGAGGGGCGCCCAGCCGCGATTCAGGCTGGCCGACAGCGCCTCGAAGTAGTGGACCCGCCCCGCGTCGGCCGCCCGATCCTCGGGGGAGAGGAGCGAGCGTCCGGGCAGCTTCGGGTCGGCGGGGAGACCGAGCGCCTCGAGAACCGTCGGGACGATGTCGACGTGGCCCGCGGGGCGCGGGTCCCGGCCGGCGGGAAGGCCGGGTCCGACGGCGACGAGCGGAATCCGGAGCGTGGCGTCGTAGGCGAAGAGGCCGTGCGTCGCCTCGCCGTGCTCGCCCAGCGACTCACCGTGATCGCCGGTGAGGAAGGCGATGACCCGCGGTTCCCGCGCGGCGAGGATCTCGTCGAGAAGGGGCGCCAGGGCCGCGTCGGCCGCCGCCACCTCGCCGAGGTAGGGAGCGTCGGCGTATTCGGCGTCGAAGGGGGGAGGCGGCTGATAGGGCGCGTGCGGCTCGAAGACGTGGACCCAGAGGAACCGCTTCCCGGGCGGCTGCTTCCGCCACCAGTCGAGCGCCGCCCCGACCGTGTCGGTGCCGCGCCGCTCCGGGAGCCGGAAGCTGCCCGAGTCGATCCCCTTGGGATACCGGTCGTCGTAGACGTCGAACCCGCGTCCCAGCCCCCAGCGGGCGTCGAGGGGAAACGCCGACACGAACGCGCCCGCGACATAGCCACGCGCCTTGAGCCGCGTGGCGAGCGTCGGAACGTCCGCCGCCAGCTTGGCGCCCGAGTTGTCCCTGAGGCCGTGCTCGAACGGGAGGAGGCCGGTGAGGATGTTCGCGTGGGAGGGGAGCGTGACGACGTTGTGCGCCCGGGCCGCCGTGAAGAGGCGTCCCGCCGCGGCGAACCGGTCGAAGGCCGGCGTCTTCAGGCGCGGGTGTCCCGCGAAGCCGGCCGCGTCGGCCCGCCACGTGTCGACCGTGACGAGGACGACGTCGAGACCGGCGGCGGGAGGGCGGGACGGTGACTCCGCGCGCCGACAGGCGGCGAGGGCGAGAAGCGCGGCGGCGAGGACCGCCGCGCGGAGGCGAGACGGTCGAATCGCGAGGCTCCCTACTTCTTCGTGCCCTTCAGAGCCTCGAGAAGCTGATTGGCTTCCTTGGCCTCGTTCGAATCGGGGGGCGCCAGGGCGACGACCTTCTGGAAGTCCTCCTTCGCCTCGGCGTTCTTGCCGAGGGTGACCCGGGCGAGGCCGCGGTAGTAGTACCCGTCGAACTGCCCGGGGGCGATGTCGACGGCCTTGGTGAAGTACCCCTCGGCCTCGTCGGTCCTCTTCTGGTTCAGGAAGAGGATGCCGACGTTGATGAAGATGTTCGGGTCCGTGACGGCCTGAGGCGGAACGTGCTCCAGCGCGGCGCGCGCTTCGTCGAGCTTCCCCTTGTCGAGAAGCAGGTTCGCCATCAGCATCCAGGCGGCCCAGTTCGAGGGATCCTTGTCCGTCACCTTCCGGATCATCTCGACGGCCTTTTCGTTATCTCCCGCGCCCGAATACGCCCGCGCCAGCGCCATCAGGAGGCCGACGTTGTCGGGAGCCGAGGGAAGGACCTTCTCGAACGCGGCCGCCGCGTCGGCCCACCTTTTCTCCGCCAGGGCGTCATTGCCGGTCTTGACCGCCTCCAGAACCTCGGGCGGCAGCCCCGAAGACGACGCCTGCTCGGGAGCCCCCTTGGGAGCGGGAGCCATCTTGTACTCGACCGGGTTCAGGCGCTGCACCTCGCTCACGGGGATGACGATGTCGCCGGGCAGGTAGCCCGGTGACTCGATCGTGATCTTCCAGTCGCCGCCCCGGATTCCCCCGCACGCCCAGCGTCCCCGGGAATCGGTCTTGACGTCGGGTCCGTCATTCGGCCGGTTCGGGACCCGCAGCTTGATCGTGGCGCCGACGATCGGCTTGCCGTCGGGGTCGGTGACGCGTCCCTCGACGCGACCCTTTCCCTTCCAGTCCTGCGCGGCGGCCGGAAAAGCCGCCAGAAGGATGAAAAGGGCAAGAAGAGACCCCACAAGAGAAACCAGGCGTTTCGTCATTTCGACTCCCTGCTGGGGCGGCGTCGCCGCCCTTTGTCATGGGTGCGGGTTACCGCACCTCGAAGAATCCCAGAGTCTCCCCCTCCGCGCCGGAGGAACGGTCCTTCACGCTGACCCAGAGCGTGTAGCTCCCCTTTTCAAGCCTCTCCGGGGTGAAGGAGCAGAGGACGTTGAGCGGGGCCCGGGCCCCCGCCCGGGAGACTCCCACCTTCCGGATCGCGGCCGGCCCGAGGCGGACCCCACCCTTTCCGCGGATCTCGCCGCTCACCTCGAAGTCCCCGCCGTCGGGAGCGTTGTACAGGAAGACGGACAGGTCCGTGTTCTCCAACGGATCGAGGACGGGGCCGGCCGAGGGAATGAATGACTCCCCGTTCGAGACGAACGGGTAGGCCGGCCGGCGCGGCGCGTTCGGTCGCGGGACGGCCTTGACCATCACCCAGTTGGCGGGCGGATCGTGGAAGAGGGGAGCGAGGGCGAAGAGCTGCCGGTTCTCGGCCGTCGGGACGGTGACCGGGACGATGAGGAGCCCGCTCCGGCCCGTCTCGGCGATCCGGATCAGGATCTTCAGCCAGTAGGTTCCGGGCGGCAGGAAGAGCTCGCCGTAGAACTTGATGCCCGTGGCCGCAAGCTGCTTGCCGACGCGCTCGAGGTCCAGCGAGACCGTCTGTGAGAGGAAATCCTTGATTTTCAGGGCCTGATTCGTCGCGTAGGCGTAGATCTCGACGTTCAGCGCGTCGCCCACGGCGTTCTTCACGAGCGGCGCTCCGGGAATCTCGATGATGACCGGTACGAGGGCCCCGTCGCGCCCCTCCGCGAGAAGCGGCGTCGCGAGGGCGCTCGCGGGGATGTCGCTTCGGGGAAGGCCATAGGCGATCTGCTGGGCCGCCAGGAGTCGCCGCTCGACCGGCGTCAGCTTGGAGTAGGCCGTCGGTTCGTAGTAGCCCGCGCGGAAGGAGGGGTGGACGCCGGAAGCCTTCACCTTGACCTTCAACGTGTGATATCGCCCGGGATCCTTGAGGTCCGGGGGCGAGTAGGTCAGGAGGTAGACGAGCGCGGTCTCTTCCTGGAGGCGCGCGAGATGCTCGCCGACCTCGTTGGAGTTCTTGAAGAGCTCCCCGCCGGTCTCGCTGGACATGGCATAGAGGGTATCCCGCCCGCGGCCCCGGCTCCCGAGCCGGTTGTTCGACGTGGCCGTGTCGCCCGAAGTGATCCCTTCGGCGGTGATACCCGTCGTCAGGCCGGAGACGTCCACGGCGTGGATCACCGTGTCGGTCTTCCGGAAGATCTCGTACATCTTGTCCATGGCCTGCCGGACCTCGCTCCGGCCGTACCGGTCCTCCGACTCGACCCTCCAGAGTTCGCCGCTGACGATCCGGTCGCCTTCGACCTGGCCCGCGTTGGGCCCCGTGAGGCCCGAAAGGAGCTTCGAGTCGAAGCCTTCCGAGAAGAGCACGACGTTCTTCCGCCCCCGGACCGAGTTGAGGGTTCTGGCGAGGTCGGACAGGAAGCGCGACAGCGATCGGACCCGGCCCTGCACGTAGGTGTCGAAGACCTTCTCCTGCATCTGCGTGAACGCGGAGAGAATGTCGGCGAACTCGGCGTCGGGGGAGCCCGCCCCGGCGCTCCGGATGGGCGACAACGCGACCGCGGAGCCGGGCGTCGGCAGGTAGACCGTCAGGGAGAGGGGATCGGCGGTGGGTTGCGTCAGGCTCGGAAGGCCGAGCGTCGTCAGGGCCGTCACGATCTGGTCGTGGTCGGGCGTGAAGGAGAGGACGAGCTTGAGCCCCTTCTCGACGTCCACCGTCGCCACGGCGCCGAGGTCCCCGTTCTTCATGCCGTTCTTGGCGAAGGCGAGCGCGGCGCTCCGGGCCTTGGCGATGTTGAGCGGCTGCGAGAAGCTCAGGTCGAAGAGAAAGAGAAAGTGCCGCTGGGCCGCCGGGGGGAGGGACACGTCCGGCGTGACGGTCTTCCGGGCGAAATCCTCGAGGTCGATGACCTCGAGGTCCCAGGTATCGACGCGTTTTCCCTCGTCATAGAGCTCGAAGTCGTCCTTCGTCAGGCCGCGGACCGGATGGCCGTCCTTTCCGGCCACCCAGACGGGCACCTCGACGAGGGTGACGTCCGTGGACGCCTTGACGTCCCCCTTCCGGTCTCCCCGGGTCATCTCGCCGGGAGCGGCCGCCGTCGTCGGAAGGGCGGCGGCCAGAAGAAGGGCGGCCAGAGAACGCTGAATTCGCTGCATGGACCATCCCCCCAGACCCTTTACGCTACTCCTGATCGCGGCGGGAAAAAAGGGCCCGGCGGCCGTTCACGTTCACCTGGCAAACCGCCTGTCGGACGGGAATTTCGACGCCGCCGCCCGCCGGACCGAATCGGCGTCCGCCAGCCGCCCCTCGGCCGCGCAGACGGCCGCGAGAGCCGCCCAGGCGTCGGGGTTTCCGGGAGAGACGCGGATCTCCTCGCGAAGCTCCGCCTCGGCCTCGATGAGGCGACCCAGCCGGCGGAGGATCTCCCCGCGGACGAAGTGCAGGTTCCGGACTTCTTCCGGTGGGAGTTCTTCGCCGGGAACGCGGACCCGGTCGACGAACTCGAGCGCCGCCTGGAGGTCGTTCCGCTCGAGCCGGACGCGGGCCAGGACGAGGTACGGCGCCCGCGCCTTCGGGCGGGCCGCCAGGGACTCTTTCGCCGCCCGCTCGGCGTCGTCCCATCTCTTCTGAGCGAGGTAGACGCGCGCCAGCACGTCGTTGGCGCGGGGATCGCCGCCCTTCTGGGCGGCCGCGGCGGCCCCCTCGGCCTCGTCGAGCTTCCCGAGCTTCAGGCAGACCTCCGCGATGGAGAGGGCGAAGTGGGATACACCGTCGGGCGACACCGCGGCCCCCTGCCGGAGGATCTCGAGAGCCTCCTCGTTCCGGTCCAGGGCCTTGAGCGCCTGGGCGTAGAGAACCGAGATGTCCTTCATCCGGGGGTTCTTCTCGTGCAGAGCCTTGAAACCGGCGATGGCCTCGACGAACTTTCTGTCCAGGAAGAGAGACGTGGCCCGATGAAGCTCTCGGAGAAGAGAGAGCTCGTCCTTCGGGTCCGGGAGGGGGCCGCTG
>DATIWM010000277.1:0-2079 GCA_035519355.1 Thermoanaerobaculia bacterium
GACCTCGTCGAGGCCCGGATCCGGCACGCCGAGAGGGCCGAATACGACGCCCCATCCTTTCGGGTGCTCCCGCCGGCCCTGAAGGAACGCTACTTCGCCCCGGTCGGATCCAGGTTCAAGGTCAAGAGCTGGTTCGGGATCCCGGTCCACTTCCGCGTCCTGAACCTGCTCGACATCGGAGAGGCCTACACCCCCGGCTTCTTCGACGCGGTCTTCTGTCGCAACGTCCTGATCTACTTCGGCGATGCCATGGTCTACCGGATCTGCGGGCTCTTCCACAAGCTGCTCGCGCGGGAAGGCGCCCTCTTCCTCGGCCACTCGGAGTCGCTCCTGGGCCGGACCCACCTCTTCCGTCCCCAGCGCGCCTCCGACTTCATCTACTACGTTCGTCTCGAGCCATGAGGGACCCGCATCCGTCCGCCCCTCCCGCCGAGCGCCCGGAGCCGGCCGGCTCCGGCGGGCCGGCGCGCCTGGTGGTCGTCGATGATTCGACGTTCGTCCGAAGGACGCTCCGGAGGATCTTCCGGGATGCGCCGGGACTCTCGGTGGTGGGGGAGGCCGGCGACGGCGCGGAGGCGATCGAGAAGATCGCCGAGCTCGCGCCGGACCTCGTGACCCTCGACATCCAGATGCCGGGGATGGACGGCCTCGCGGCTCTCCGGGAGATCAAGGCGCGCTGGCCCGATCTCCCGGTCGTCGTCCTGGCCTCCGCCACCCGCATCGGCGCGGGCGCGGCGATCGAGGCCCTCAGCCTCGGAGCGATCGAGTTCATCGACAAGTCGCGTTGCAGCTCGATGGACCTCCACCTCCTCGGCACCGAGATCATCGAGAAGGTCACGGCGGCGCTCCTGGGACGGAGAGGGGTGCTGCCGGCCGAGCCCTCCGTGCCTCCGGCCCACCGCCCCGTCACGGGAGGTGTGCCGGGAGACGTCCAGATCGTCTGCATCGGCGCCTCGACGGGCGGGCCCCAGGCGATCCAGATCGTCCTGGACCGACTTCCGAGGTCGTTTCCGTTCCCGGTCGTGATCGTTCAACATATGCCGATGGGGTTCACCGGCGCCTTTGCGGAAAGGCTCAACCACACGTCGCGGCTGGAGGTCAGGGAGGCCGACGAGGGGACCTTCTGCCGTCCGGGCTGCGTCCTCATCGCCCCTGCCGGGCGGCACCTCGTCCTGCGGGAGGGACGAAAGGGCGTGACTGCCGGCCTGACCGGTGAGCCGTCGGACGCCTCCCACATCCCCTCCGTCGACGTTCTCTTCAGCTCCGCCGCGGAGGTCTTCGGGAGGACCGCCGTTGGCATCGTCCTGTCGGGGATGGGGTCGGACGGCAGGGAGGGGGCGCGTGCCCTCGCGAGACGCGGTGCCTTCGTCGTCGCCGAGGCCCCGGAGAGCTGCGCCGTGTACGGCATGCCGAAGGCCATCGTCACGGCGGGTCTGGCGCAAGCGGTCTGGACGCTCTCGGAGATCGCCGAGAACCTGGGGGCCGCCGCAGCCGGACGGCCCCTCAGACCGCGCAAGGAGCGGCCCCTGTGACCGACCCGTCGCACGAGAAGGGGATCGACTCGCTGAGCGGCTTCTTTGGCAGTCTCCTGGCGAGGAGCCGGAGCCTGCGCGAGGACATGGTGCACGAGACCGAGCGGCTCCGGGTACGGATCCAGGAGCTGGAGTCCGACGTGGCGGCGGCAGATCTGCTGCTGGCCAAGGACTGGGACGACATCAAGAGCGAGCGGGACCGCCTCCGGCTGGAGGTTCTGAAGCTCGCCGCCGAGAACCGGGACTTCGCCCAGCGCTATGTGGAGCTCGAGGACCGCTCCACGAGCCTCGCGAACCTCTACGCGGCGACGTTCCAGCTCCATTCCACGCTCGACCCGAAGGCCGTCGTCCAGTGCATCGCCGAGATCGCCATCAACCTGATCGGCGCCGCCGAGTTCATCGTGTACCTCGCCGACGAGGTCAAGGGGGACTTCGTCGTGGCGGCCCGTGAAGGGGACCTCCCCCCGCGGGTGGAGCGGATCGGCGCTCCGACCTTGCCGATAGAGAAGACCGCGATGGAGCAGGGCCGGACCACGTTCGCGGCGGG
>DATIWM010000278.1:0-5151 GCA_035519355.1 Thermoanaerobaculia bacterium
TCCGGCGCCGAGCGCGGCCTGGCGCGCCGGGGCCTGCCCCTGGCCCGCCTGAAGGACGTTGCCGAGGATCACTTGCTCGACCTCGGAGGCGGGGACCGACGCCCGCGCGAGCGCCCCCCGGATCGCCGCCGAACCGAGCGCCGGGGCGGGCAGCGACGAGAGCTTTCCGAGAAACGAGCCGATGGGTGTGCGGACGGCGGAGAGGACGACGATCTCTTTCATGGCGGGGATTCTAACGTCTGGCCGAGAGTCGATCTTCCCCGCCGTCCGGATTCCGGACGACGGACGGCCTCCGAATCCATTGATCCCCTTGATCTTGGATCGCGCCGCCCGCTCGGTCGGCGTCTCGTCCCCCGATCCGGTCCCTGACCGCGCTACTCTTTTCCCGATGCGGATCCTGGCCGTCGACTTCGGGGAAAAACGGATCGGGTTGGCGACGTCGGACGCCTCCGGGCAAATCGCGACGCCGCGGCGGACCCTCCTCCGCCGGGACGACGCCGCGGCGGTCCAGGCGATCGTCCGCTTCTGCCGGGAAGAGGAAGTCGAGAGGGTCGTCTTCGGCGTGCCCCGCTCCCCGGCGGGCGTCGAGTCCCCGTTCGCCTCCCGGATAAGGTCCTTCGCCGAGAAGTTCGGGCGGTCGAGCGGCCTCCCGGTCGCCTTCCACGAGGAGACCCTGACTTCTCACGAAGCCGCCGCTCGCCTTCCGCCGGGAGCCCCGAGGGAGCAGTTGGACCGGACCGCCGCCGCCGTCCTCCTAGAGGACTTCCTGCGTCACGGAAAGGCGCGGCCATGAGCGCCGGCCGACGCCTGGCGCGCCTCGGTCTGCTGCTGCTCCTGCTGGCGCTCACGGTGACGCTGTGGTTCGTCGACCGTCTCCAGCGCCCCCCCTCCCGGCCCGGGCCTCCCTCGCAGGTCGACGTGTACTTTCCGCCCGGCACTTCGACCAACGCGATCTTCCGACGCCTGAGCGCCGAGGGTGTCGTCGGCAACGCCCGCCTCGCGGAGATCTACTACCGTGTCCGCCACGGCGCGACACCCCTGCAGGCCGGCGAGTACCGGTTCGAGCGGCCGCTGGCGATCGACGAGGTCATTCGCCGCATGGCGCGCGGAGACGTCGTGCAACACACCGTCGTCGTGCCGGAGGGGCTGACGGCGCCGGAGACCTTCCGGCTCTTCCTCGATCAGGGCATCGGCACGCCGGAGGGATTTCGCGCGGCGCTCTCCGACACGAGTCTCTTGCCGGGGCTCGCGGCCGGCGCCCCGGATCTGGAGGGATTCCTGTTCCCCGAGACCTACCGCGTGACCCGGTCCATTTCCGCGCGGCACGTCGTCGAGCGCATGCTCGCGCAATTTCGCCAGCACTTCACGCCGGAGCTCTGGGATCGTGCCCGGACTCTCGGCCTCTCGCCGCGCCAGGCGGTCACGCTCGCCTCGATCGTGGAGAAGGAGACGGCGCTCCGACGGGAAGCCCCGGTCGTCGCCGGCGTCTACCTGAACCGACTCAACCGCGGGATGCGCCTGCAGGCCGACCCGACCGTCCAATACGCCTTGACCCGCGACGGCCGGTGGACGGGGGTGCTGCACCGCTCGGACTACACCTACGAATCGCCGTACAACACCTACCTGTACGAGGGCCTGCCCCCCGGCCCGATCTGCAACCCGGGCATGGCGGCGCTGACCGCTGCCGTCACGCCACAGCGAACCGAGTTCTTCTACTTCGTGGCCGACGCGAGCGGCGGTCACACCTTCTCACGGACCTTCGAGCAGCACCTTCAGGCGATCGCGACGAATCGTCGGCTGCGCGAAGGGACGGGCGCCGCCGCGGGGCCGCCGGAAACGCCCTCGCCATCGACGAACTGATCCCTTTGCGGCCGATCGGTCTTGACCCGCGGCGTTCGGAGGCCGACAATCAGGGAGCACTCCACGGAGTTCGAAATTTGAACGCTTCTCGAAGGGCGTTTCTCGGCCGATGCCTGTAAACGAAACGTTGCCGCGCCGCTTCGGCTCGTACGTCCTGACGGCGGCCCTCGGCGAGGACGCCCTGGGCCGCGTGTACCGGGCCCTGCGGATCGCTCCGGAGCGAGGATTCGTCCGGCTCCGCATCCTGGAGTCTCCGGAGATCGCCGAGGACGCGGTGCTCGACGCGATCCAGGAGAACGGGGAGATCCATTCCTTTCTGAAGAACCCCGCGATCGCGCGCGGCGTGCAGATGGATTCCGTCGAGGGCGTTCCCTTCCTCGCCTGGGAGGAGGAGAGCGGACGCACGCTCGACGCGCTGATCTCGCGGGCGCCGACGTTGCAGGGCCGAATCCCGCTCGAGCACTCGCTCCTGATCGCCGAAAAGATCGCCACCGCTCTCGATCACGCCTACAACACCACGATCGAGGGCGACCGCACGCTGCACGGCCTCGTGTGGCCCGGGTTCGTCTCCCTCTCGGATGACGGCGAAACGTGCCTGACGGGATTCGGCCTCGCGGCGGGGCTGCTCGGGTCTAGGGGCCGCCCGCGGTTCGCCCGTGAAATCGCACCCTACCTCGCGCCCGAGGAGCGCTCGGAAGGAAAGATCGGCAAGAACTCCGACGTCTATTCCGTCGGCGTCATCCTGTTCGAGCTATTGACCGGGCGCCTCCCCGCCGCCGGCGGGCCCGTCGCGGACCTCTTTGCCGTGGCGCGCGGTCCCTCGCCGCTTCCGCCGGAGGTCACGGCGGTCCTGAAGATGTGCCTTTCCGAATCCGCGACGCGGTATCAGTCGAGCGGCGAGCTGCGGCGGGAGCTCGGGAAGCTGCTCTTCTCGGGACCCTATTCGCCATCGACCTTCAATCTCGCCTACTTCCTCAACAACGTCTTCGCGCCCGTGATCGAGGCCGAGACCCGCGCCAGAGAGAAGGAGGCGGCGCTCGACCTGACGACGATCCGCGAGAGCGTGCCGCCGGCGGCCGTTGCGCCGGCGCCCAAGCCCGCCGCCGGCGCGGCCAAGACCTCGACCCCGGCGAAGCCGAAGCCTCCGACTCCGACGACGGCGCCGCGGTTCATCCCGGACCCGTCCCCTCGACGAAGGCCTCCGTTCGCCCTCGTGGGCGCCGTGCTCCTCGCCGTCGCCGCCGCAGGGACCTGGTTCGTGATTTCGAGCCGCGCCGCGCCGTCGCTTCCCCCGCCGCTCCCGCCCCCGCCGACGGCGGCGCCCGCCTTGACGGCGACGCCCGACGCGGCGCCCTCGACCGCCGCCATGAACGCCGTCGAGTTCAAGGAAGAAGTCTCCCGGCGGCTGGCCGAGGAAATGAAGAAGCTCGACGACGACACCAAGCACCAGAAAGAGGCCGAGGAAGCCTCGCGGCGCGCGGACCTCGCGGCGACGGCCACGGCGATCGCGGCCATCACCGCCGCCGCCCCGACGCCGGCTCCGACGGAGGTCGCCATCGCCCAGGCCCCGGAACCGACCCGTCCGCCGCCGCCCACCGCGACGCCGGTGCCGGTGCAGGAGGTGCCGCCGACCATCCTGAAGGTCGTCAAACCCGCCTATCCCCCGCTGGCGCTCCAGGCGCACATCGGCGGCGTCGTGATCCTGAAGGTTCTCGTCTCCGAGACGGGCCAGCCCCTCGAGATCGAGGTCTCACGGGCGGGCAGGGCCGGCCTGACGGAGGCGGCGATCGCCGCCGTCAAGCGATGGACGTTCACCCCCGCCCGCCGGGGCGAGACGCCCGTGCGCGCCTGGACGACCGTGCCGATCCCCTTCGAGCCGTAGAGCCCCGGCCCGCTACTTCCGCTGTTCGTACTCGATGGTCTTGACCTTCGGGAACAGGGTGCGGAGGTAGTCCTCCATGATCTTGTCTTCGATCCAGGTAATCTCCGTTCCATCCACGAAGTAGGTCGGCGTCGAATTGACGCTCAGGCGATAGCCCTCGTCCATGTCCTTGAGGACCCGGGCGAAGCTGTCGTCCCGAAGATAGCAGGAGAGGAAGTCGGCCGAGCTGATCCCTTCGGCCTCGGCGGTCGACACGGCGAGCTGATCGATCCCGCCGACCGACAGGGACTCCTGCACAGCGTAGACGCCCTGCTTGAAGCGGAACAGGGCGGGCGCGCCGGCGAGCCGAAAAATGCAATCCCCCGCCGACGCCGCCTTCATCGCCCACACGTGCGCCAGCCACAGGGGAAAGAACTTGTAAAAGCGCCTCACCGACACGGCGCCGGCGTTCGCCTCGATCAGGCGGTCCATCTGCAGGCCGCGGTACTTGCAGTACCCGCACTCCATGTCGGCGTACTCGACGACGTTGACGCGGGCGTCCGCGGGCCCCGAGGCGCGGTTCGCCGAGAGGTCGATCATCCGACGCCGCTCCGCCCGGGGGTCTTCGGAGTAGTCGAAAATCGTTCCCTGCAGGAAGACGCGCCCGTCCGGCGTCACGTAACCCGGAAGGTGAACCCGGCCATAACCCGTCTCGAGCGTGACCAGCACGCCCTTGAGTCCCGCGCGGTCGCGCTCGGGCACCAGGGTCGCGGGCGCCGCGGTGTGAAACACGTTGTTCAGATAGGACGAGAGCCAGCCGAGATCATCGTTCGATCGAATCGGCTTCGGAACCTTGTTGGGAAGCGTGTCTCCGGCGAAGAACCATTTGCCGTCCTCCGAGACGAAGACGACCTTGTCGCCGTTCAATTTTGCGTAACGGCCGGTCCGGTGCGCCTTGTAGGCCCGGAATCCGGGCACGACCCTCTCGGTCGTCCTCGCGACCGTGATCTGAGTCTCGGGATCCCAGGGCAGGTACTTCAGGAGGTACGCCTCGAGCGCCTTCTCGGCGGCGCCCGAAGGCGCTGCCGAGGGCGTCCTGGCCGGAGGCTTCTCCGCGGCCGGCGCCTGGCCGAAGGCCGGGGCTCCGGCCGAAAGCAGAACGCAGATTCCAAGAACAGTCGCTTTTCGTCTCATCACTCTCCCGTTTTCGATTGGGCGGGACGGCGGCGGCCGTCGGCCCGGGCTCATAACATTCTCACGAGTGCGGCGGCGCTTGATCGCCGCGCAGGAGCCTCAAGGAGCGGATCACGCCTTCCTGGCCGGGCTTGAGAACCAGCGAACGCTCGAAAAAGCCGATCGCCTCCTGCTTCCTTCCGAGGCAGGCGCGGAACAGACCCAGGGCATTCAGGGTCTCCGGGTCCTTCGTCGAC
>DATIWM010000279.1:0-2788 GCA_035519355.1 Thermoanaerobaculia bacterium
GAGCGATGGAAGGTTTCGTAGCGGTGGAGCAGAGCCTGCACCTGGTAGGTGCCCGCGGGGACGCTCGCCAGGCTCTCGACCGGATAGCCGAGAGCGTCCGCCGGAAACGCCGCTTCGACGCCGGGCTTCCATCCGTCCACCTCGACGCCGAAGACCTGCTGGCTGTCGAGGCTGATGTCGCTGATCTGGAAACGCGGCTCCTCCTTCTTGTCGGTCGACAGGAGAAGCAGCAGGCGGCCGTCGAGAGGCCCCGGGCTCTTGTCCGCGCCGTAAGTGACGACGAAGCGCGGGACCGCGGAGGACGGGCCGCCGGCGCCGATCAGCGCCGCCGCGGCAAAGACGATGAGCACGAGGAAGGGGCCGGACCGCAGCAACGTCATCGAGTCCTCCTGGCTTTGGCTGCAAGCATATCGAGAGATCGGGAGCGGGAGGGCGAAGCGAACGCGACTACGGCCGGTGGCGGATCTCCCCCATGTCCAGATAGGTCGGCTCGAACGAGACGACGCGCCAGCCCTCCGGCGTCTCTCGCACGATCGCCCTGTGCCGGAAGTGGGTGTACATCGCACCACCGATCGCCGTCGTCGTGCCGGGCGGGTCGAAGTGGATCGTCTGCTGGACCTCGAACTCCACCTCTCCCCCGGCGGTCCGGGATCTCGACTCCACCGAATAGCGAGTGCCCCGGAAGGCCTCGAGGATCGACCCGCTCGGCGTGCCGCGCAGAGATCGTTCCTCGAGGGCATGCCGCACGGCCGCCGCGTCGCCGTACTTGCCGGCCTCGGCCTCGTCGCCGCGGACCCACGCTTCGGCAAATCTTTCGTAAGCCTGGTAGGCCTTCCAGCCGCTGAACGACCGATAGCCGAAGAGCGAGAGGACGACGAGCAGAGCGAGGCCGATCAGCCTTTTCATCGGGAGACCCCCGGGAGAAAGCTTACGCCGCCGCCTCCGGGCTCCGCCTCGGAAGTCGCCGGCCGGGAGTCGAGGCGGTGGCCGCCTCCCTGCCGTTGCCCCTGTACGGTGGAGGGCTCAACTTCGGATTCCAGATCGAAGGCAGGGCTCCGGAAAAGGAGGGATCCGATCTCACGGCGAACTACACGGCCCTGACGCCCGGCTACTTCCGCGCCCTCGCCATGCCGCTGCTCCAGGGCCGCCTGTTCTCGCCGAACGATACCGCCGGCGCGCCGAAGGTCTGCCTCATCTCGGCGCCAACGCCAGGCAGAATTTTCCGGGAGAGAGCCCCGTCGGCCGGCGGCTGATTTTCGGGTTCCAGGACGCCGTGCCGCGGGAAATCGTCGGCGTCGCCGGAGACGTCCGCCGCGACGGCCTCGCCGTGGCCGCGAAGCCGGAGATGTACGCCCCGTTCGGGCAGGAGCCCTGGTGGGCGGCGTATGTCGTGATCCGCACGACGGGCGATCCGGTGAGGCTCTCGGCCGACCTCCGCAACGAAGTCCGCGCTCTCGCGCCGAGCCTGCCGATCGACGGCGTCCAGCCGATGACGCAGATCGTCTACGAGTCGGTGGCGCAGCCGCGCTTCCGGACGAGTCTCATCGGCCTCTTCGCCGCGGCCGCTCTGCTGCTCGCCGTCGTCGGGATCTACGGCGTGATCTCGTACAGCGTCGGGCGGCGGACCCGCGAGGTCGGGATTCGCCTCGCGCTCGGGGCGAGTCGGGCGGACGTCCTGCAATTGATTCTCCGCCAGGGGTTCGGGTTGGCCGTCGTGGGCCTCGCGGTCGGGGCCGCCGGGGCGGCCGTCCTGACCCGCTTTCTCGCGAGCCTGCTCTTCGACGTCAGCCGGCTGGACGTGGCGACGTACGGGGGAGTTGCCCTGCTGCTCCTGGCAGCGGCGCTCCTCGCGTGCTGGATTCCGGCGCGGCGCGCCATGAAGATCGACCCGGTCGAGGCGCTCCGGGTCGAATAGCGCCTCGGCCGGAGGCCCGGGGACGTCTACCGAGTCTTCGCCGACGCGCTCCGCTTCGCCTGCCCGACCGCGACGGCCTTCTCGACGTCGGCGATCTCGCGCGGCGCGGAGCACGAGAGGCAGTCCATCCCCCCCGGCGTCACGAGGACGACGTCTTCGACGCGCACCCCGAGGTTCCACCACCTGGGATCGGAGGTTGCGCTCTCGGTGATGTAGATCCCCGGCTCGACCGTGAGCACCATGCCCGGCTCGAGCTTCGTTTCCGCCTGCCCGTAGCGCGCCAGGCGGTCGACCCCGGTCGGGTACTGGTAGCTCCCGACGTCGTGCACGTTCAGGCCGACCCAGTGGCTCGATCCGTGGGGGTAGAACTTCTGGTACGCGCGGGTGCGAAGGATCTCGGCGCGGTCGCCCGAGAGGATCCCGAGCGCCAGAAGGCCGTCCACGATGACGCGGACCGTGGCGTCGTGCACCTCATGGAACGCGACTCCGGGCTTGACGGCCGCAAACCCCGCCTTCTGGGCCGCGAGCACGATCTCGTAGATCTTGCGTTGCTCCGGCGAGAAGCGTCCCGAGACCGGATAGCTCCGCGTCACGTCGGAGGCGTACATGTCGTACTCGCAGGCGGTGTCGTTGACGATCATCTCGCCCGCCTCGAGGCGCTTGTCGTCGTCCTCGTAGTGCAGGATGACGGAGTTGCGGCCCGAGCCGACGATCGGGGGATACGCCATCCGGGCCGCGCCCCTCTCGAGGCACAGGCCCACCATCGCGGCCTTCAGATCCCGCTCGTTGCGCCCCGGCCCGACCTGGGCCATCGCGGCGACGTGCGCGTCGGCGGAGATCCTGGACGCCTCCCGCAGCAGGTCCTGCTCGGCC
>DATIWM010000280.1:0-3703 GCA_035519355.1 Thermoanaerobaculia bacterium
CGCCTCGACCGAAAGGATGGCGGACGCCGTGTGGTGGCCGTGCCCCCCCTCGCCCGTCGTCGGGAAGCGGTTGACGACGACGTCGGGGCGGGTGGTCCGGATGACGCGGACGACGTCGGACAGGACCTTCTCGCGGTCCCAGACCGCCAGCGTCTCCTCGGGGCTCTTCGAGTAGCCGAAGTCGATGGCGCGCGTGAAGAACTGCTGCGCTCCGTCGATCCGCCGCGCCGCGAGGAGCTCCTGCGTCCGGAGGAGGCCGAGCAGCTCGGCGGCCTCGGGGCCGATCAGGTTCTGCCCGCCGTCGCCCCGCGTGATGGCCAGGTAGGCCGTCGAGACGAGCTGCCCCTTCGCGCCCCAGGCGAGGAAAGCCGTGTTCTCGTCATCGGGATGCGCGGCGATGTAGAGGACGCTCCCGACGACGTTCAGCTTCTTCAGGGCGAGCCTGATCTCGGCGGCGTTCATCGCCTCCGCCGGCAGGGCGGCGAGGAGGCGGACCGGAAGCGTCAGGAGGACGGCGAGGACGACGCGCGGGACGGTCGCTTTGAGCAGCTGTCTCATCAGGCGGGGAAGTGTACCGGGCTCGCCCGGGCGCGGGGCCCGCCTCCGGATCCGGCTTGAAGCGGGGTAGATTCCGGCGGATGGAGCGGCGGGTGCTGGGGAGAACCGGGCTGCGGGTCTCCGCCCTCGGCTTCGGCGGGTCGGAGATCGGCTACGAGAACGCGAGCCTTCGGGACGTCGAGAGGCTGCTCGCCGCCGCCCTCGACGCGGGGCTCAACGTGATCGATACGGCCGAGTGCTATTTCGGAAGCGAGCGGCTGATCGGGCGCGCGGCCTCGCCCCGGCGGGCGGAGTTCTTCCTTTTCACGAAGTGCGGTCACGACCAGGGCTTCGGCCTCCCCGAATGGACCCCCCGGCTGATCGAGGCGACCGTGGAGCGGAGCCTCCGACTCCTCCGGACCGACCGCGTCGACCTCCTGCAGCTCCACTCCTGCCGTGAGAAGGTCCTGGAGAAAGGGGACGTGATCGAGACGCTGGAAAGGCTCCGGTCCGCCGGAAAGACGCGCTTCATCGGCTACAGCGGCGACGGGAGCGATGCCCTCGCCGCCGTCCGGACGGGGCGGTTCGACGCGCTCCAGATCTCGATCTCGGTCGCGGACCAGGAGGCGATCGATCTCGTCCTCCCCGAGGCGCGCGAGAGGGGCCTCGGGGTCATCACCAAGCGCTCCATCGCGAATGCCGCCTGGCGGAGCCGGAGCCGCCCGGCGGACGCCTATCACCATCCTTACTGGGAGCGGCTCGGGAAGCTCGATTACCCGTTCCTGAAGGGGCCGCTCGCCGGCTCGATCGCCACGGCGCTGCGATTCACGCTCGCCGTCCCCGGCGTCGCGACGGCCCTCGTCGGGACGAAGACTCCCGGGCGCTGGGAGGAGAACGCGGCGCTCGTTTCGGCCGGCCCGCTCCCGCCGGGGGAGTACGACGCCATCCGGTCCCGCTGGAAGGCCGTCGCGTCGAAGGGGTGGACGGGACAGGTCTGACTCGACCTCTTGACCTTGGTGCGCGCGCACGGCATAGAATAAGACTCGGTCGCAGCTGGCGTCCTGCTTGGGGGGAGGACGCCGGCTGCGCCTCCTGCAGGAGAATCCCCGCATGTTTCTCGGACACGTCGCCGTCGGCCTCGCCGCGAAGAAGGTCGCTCCGAAGGCGTCGCTCGTCTGGCTCGTCGCGGCGCCGGGGCTCCTGGACCTGCTCTGGCCCGTCTTCCTCGCGGTCGGGCTGGAGGAGGTCCGGATCGTTCCGGGGATCACGGCCGTCACGCCCCTCGACTTCGTGCGCTACCCGATCTCGCACAGTCTTCTCCTTTCGGTCGTCTGGGGGCTCCTCGCCGCCGGCTTCTATTTCGCCGCGCGAAACGACCGGACGGGAGCGGCCGTCGTCGGCGCCCTCGTCGTGTCGCACTGGGTCCTGGACTGGATCTCCCACCGCCCCGACATGCCCCTCACGCCGTGGCCGGGAACGAAGGTCGGACTCGGCCTCTGGAACTCGGTCCCGGCGACGCTCGCCGTCGAGGGGTCTCTCTTCGCTTTCGGCGTCGTTCTCTATGCGCGGGTGACCAGAGCGCAGGACGCGACGGGACGATGGTCGTTCGCGGCCTTCGCGGTCCTTCTCGTCGTGCTGTACCTCGGCAACGTCTTCGGCCCGCCCCCTCCGAGCGTCGCGGCGTTGAACGTCGTGGCGTTTTCGGGCTTCCTGATCCCCGTCTGGGCCGGCTGGTTCGACCGGCACCGGGTCGTGAGGGCGCGGGACTAGAATCTCTCTTCAGAAGGACCGTCCCAATGGAACCGGGCGTCCGCCTGGGTCCGTACGAGATCGTGGCCCGGATCGGCGCCGGGGGGATGGGCGAAGTCTGGCGGGCGCGCGACACGCGGCTCGAGCGCGACGTGGCGCTCAAGGTCCTCCCAGCCGCCGATCTGGCCGACGAGACGGCGCGGGCGCGGCTTCTGCGCGAGGCGCGTCTCGCCTCGAAGCTGAACCATCCGAACGTCTGCACGATCCACGAGGTGGGCGAGGCGGACGGGCAGGTCTACGTCGCGATGGAGCTCGTGACCGGGCAGACGCTGTGGGAGCGGCTCTCGAGCCACGCCCTGTCGGCCGAGGAGGTCCTCCGTCTCGGCCAGCAGCTGGCCGACGCGTTGGCGCATGCCCACGAGCACGGCGTCGTCCACCGGGACTTCAAGAGCGCCAACGTCATCCTGACTCCGGAGGGACGGGTCAAGGTGCTCGATTTCGGGCTGGCCAGGAAAGTCAGCCTGAAGGACGCCGAGGACGCCACGACGCTATCTCGCGCCACGCTGACCGAGGCGGGGACGATCGCCGGGACGCCGGCGTACATGTCTCCCGAGCAGTTCCGCGGACTTCCGGCCGATGAACGGAGCGACGTCTGGGCGCTCGGAGTCGTCCTCTACGAGATGGCCGCGGGGAAGCGGCCGTTCCAGGGAAATACGGGCTTCGAGCTGAGTTCGGAGATTCTCGGCCGGCCACCTCGGCCGCTGCCGGCGTCGGTGCCGGGCGAGCTCAAGGGCGTGATCGAGCGGTGTCTGGCCAAGGAGCCGGGGGCTCGCTACCAGAGGGGGAGCGAGGTGCGGGCGGCGCTGGAGACCGTGCAATCGGGCCGGAGGATCTCACGGTGGTCCCGGCTGAAGGACTCGATGTGGCGCCGCCTGTGGCTTCTCTTCACGGCGGCGCTGGTGGCGGCCGTCGCCCTGCTCGCGGGGCTGAACGCCTTCGGCCTTCGGAGCCGGTTCTTCGGCGGCGGGGCAATGTCCGGAATCGACTCGCTGGCCGTCCTGCCACTGGAGAACCTCTCGGGGGACGCCGAGCAGGGGTACCTGGCGGACGGTATCCACGACGCGCTGATCACCGATCTCTCCCGGCTCACGGGGCTGAAGCGCGTGGTGGCACGCGGCTCCGTCCTGCGCTTCAAGGGGACGACCGCGGCGCTCGGGACGATTGCAGCGGAGCTGAAGGTGGCCGGTCTCATCACGGGAGCCGTCCTGCGGTCGGGGGACCGGGTGAGGGTCACCGCCCAGCTCGTCAACCCGAAGACGGAAGCCCAGGTCTGGGCCTCGAGCTACGAGCGTCCTCTCAAGGACATCCTTTCGCTCGAGAACGAGATCGTCACGGCCATCACCCGCGAGGTGAAGCT
>DATIWM010000281.1:0-5996 GCA_035519355.1 Thermoanaerobaculia bacterium
TCGGGACGGCCGGCAGGTTCCGCTGGAAGGGCTGCCAGTTCGCGCCGCCGTCGAACGAAACGAAAAGCCCCGTCTCCGCTCCCGCGAACAGGAGTCCCTTCCGCCCCGGGTCCTCGCGCACGACCCGGACGAACGACGACGCCGGAAGGCCGTTCACGATGCGGGTCCAGCTCTTTCCCCCATCCGTCGTCCGGTAGACGTACGGCCGGTCGTCGTCGTATTTGTAGTTCACGGCCGCCACGTATGCCGTCCCCGGGTCGTGGGGCGAAACCTCGATGGCGTTGACCTGCACCGTCTCCGGCATCCCCCGGGGCGTGACGTTCTGCCACGTCTTCGTTCCGTCGCGCGTGACCCAGACGAGACCGTCGTCGGTCCCGGCCCAGAGAGTGTCCTTCTCCCGCGGCGATTCGATGAGGTAGAAGATGGTCGGGTACGTCTCGACGCCCGTGATCTCGCGGGTGATCGGCCCGCCCGGGAAGCCCTGCTTCGACAGGTCGTTCCGGGTCAGGTCCGGGCTCACCTCCTCCCACGTCGTCCCCTCGTCCGTCGAGCGGAGGATCTTCTGCGCCGCGTGGTAGACGACCTTCGGGTCGTGACGCGAGACGAGGATCGGGGCGTTCCAGTTGAAGCGGTACTTCAGGTCGCGCGTCGCCTGTCCGTCGATGGGCTGCGGCCAGGCCGTGACCACCCGCGACTGCCTCGTCTTGCGGTCGTACCGCGTGATCTCGCCGCCGTAGCTCCCGCCCCAGATGACCTCGGGGTTCCGCGGGTCGGGCTGCGTCCAGCCGCTCTCGCCGCCGCCGGCCGGGTACCACTCGCTCCGGTCGATGCTCCGGCCGGGGACGGCGCTCGGGATGGCGATGTCGGAGTTGTCCTGCTGGGCGCCGTAGAGCCAGTACGGGATCCGGTCGTCCGTCGCGAGGCGGTAGATCTGCGCGGTCGGCTGGTTGTCCTGGGTCGACCAGCTCTTCCCGCCGTTGAACGTGATCGTCGCCCCGCCGTCGTCCCCCTCGATCATCCGGTTCGGGTCGTCCGGGTCGATCCAGAGATCGTGGTGGTCGCCGTGGCGGATCTTCATCTTCTGGAAACTGCGGCCGCCGTCTCCCGACCGCCACGCGCTCACGTTGAGGACATAGACGACGTCGGCGTTCTTCGGGTGGGCGAAGACGTGCGTGTAGTACCAGGCCCGCTGGATCAGGTTCCGGTTTTCCGAGACGCGCGTCCACTTCTCGCCGCCGTCGTCGGAGCGGAAGAGTCCGCCCTTCTCCGCCTCCACGAGGGCGAAGACCCGTTCCGGGCGCGAGGCCGACACCGCGACGCCGATCTTGCCGACGATCCCCTCGGGAAGTCCCCCGCCGAGCTTCGCCCACGTTTCGCCGCCGTCGGTCGACTTCCAGAGTCCCGAGGCGGGGCCGCCGCTCTCCATCGTCCAGGGGCGGCGGACGTGCTGCCACATCGCCGCGTAGAGGACCCGCGGGTTCCCCGGGTCGAGGGCCAGATCACCCGCGCCGGTCCTGTCGTCCACGTAGAGGACCTTCCGCCAGCTCCGCCCGCCGTCCGTCGACTTGAAGACGCCGCGTTCGGCGTTCGGACCCCACGCGTGCCCCTGCGCCGCGACCCAGACAGTCTCCGGATCCTTCGGGTGGACGATCACCTGCGAGATCTGACGGGAGTCGGCGAGACCGACGTTCCTCCACGTCTTTCCGGCGTCGACCGACTTGTAGACGCCGTCCCCGGCCGACGTGTTGCCGCGGATGCACGACTCGCCCGTCCCGACGTACACGACGTTCGGGTCGGTTTCGGAAACCGCGACGGCGCCAATGGAGCCGGTCCGGAAGTCCTTGTCGGAGACCGCCTCCCACGTCGCCCCGCCGTCGGTCGTCTTGAAGACGCCGCCGCCGGTCCCGCCGAAGTAGAAGACCATCGGCGCTCCGCGCACGCCCGCCACGGCCGTGACGCGTCCGCCGCGGAACGGCCCGATGGGGCGGAACTTCATCCCGCCGAGCTGCTCCGACAGCGTGGCCGGCGGCTTCTTCCCCTCGGGCGACCCCGTCGCGGGGGACGCCGCGGCGAGAAGGGGAAGCGCGAAAAGAACCGGGGCGGACGCCAGACGGAGGAACAGCTTCATCATCATCTCTCTGTTCAACAAGATTGCGGCATGGAGCCGCCGGATGCCGGCAACGCGACGCATGGTAGCACCGCGTCCAGCGCCGACTCTTCGACCCTTCGGGCCGGAAAAGGGCGCTCCCCCCGTCGCGGGGAGCGCCCGGACCGCCTACTTCTTCGCCGCCGCCTTCGTGCAGGTCTCCTCGTCGGTCTTCATCCACTTGCCGTCCGGACCCTGCATCTCTCCCGCGTGGACCATCTCCGTGGCGCTCTTCTTCGTGAACGTGTCGCGGGAGGCCGTCACCGGCCCCATCCCCCCGGCCGGACCCTCCATCACGAAGCTGTCGCCGGACCATCCCTTGCCCGTCTCGGCGCAGTACCCGCCGAAGCTGTCGGCGCAGCGGAGGACGAAGACCTTCTGGGCCGCGTCGTAGCCCCAGAAGATCCCCGCGTGGTAGGGCATCGGATTCGCGTCCGCCTTCTTCTCGTCGTAGTGGACGACGTACCAGAACCCCCCGAGGCCGAGCGCCGCGTGGACGGTTCCTTCCGTCGCGTGCTCGGGCCCCATCGGAGTCGGGAAGGTCTTGCCCGCGCAGTTCCAGTTTCCCGCGAAATACTTCAGCTGGGACATCTCCGGCGCCGGCTTCGGCGGCGCCATCGGCTTGTCCTCGGCGCGGAGAACGGGGGCGATCAGAAAAGCGGCGGCCAGCGCGAGCGTTCGGGTCGTTCGGGGTCTCATCGGGGTCTCTCCTTTCCTTCGTTTTGAGACTGATTCTACAGTGCAGGACGCCCCACCCGCTTAACATCCGGCCATGACGCTCACGCTCCTCGACTGGGGCATCGTCGTGGCCTATTTCGCCCTCTCGATCGGCGTCGGGATCCGGTTCACGAAGAAGGGGGGCGAATCGCTCTCCGAGTACTTCGTGGCGGGGCGAGCCGTTCCCTGGTGGCTGGCGGGCGCCGCGATGATCGCCACGACCTTCGCCGCCGACACGCCCCTCGTCGTGACGGGGCTCGTGGCGGCCCACGGCGTGGCGGGGAACTGGCTCTGGTGGAACATGGTCATGAGCGGGACGCTGACCGTCTTCCTCTACGCGCGGCTCTGGCGGCGGGCGGGCGTCATGACCGACGTGGAGTTCGCCGAGATCCGCTATGGCGGCGCACCCGCGTCCTTTCTCCGCGCTTTTCGCGCGCTCTACCTCGCCCTGCCGATCAACCTGATCATCCTCGGCTGGGTCACGCTGGCCATGGTGAAGATCCTGCAGGTCTCCCTCGGGATCGATCCCGTCTGGGCCGTCGGGCTCTGCTTCGTCATCACCGTGGCGTACTCGGCCGCGGCCGGAATGTGGGCCGTCCTCTGGACCGATCTCGTCCAGCTCGTCATCAAGATGTCGGCCGTCATTGCGCTGGCGGTCTTCGCCGTGAAGAAGGTGGGCGGCCTGGTCGCGCTCCGGGACGGGCTCGCCGGCCACTTCGGGTCGGCCGACGCCGCCCTCTCCGTCGTCCCCCCCGCCGGTTCGGTCTGGATGCCCGCACTGGCCATGCTGACGTTCCTCGCCGTCCAGTGGTGGGCCGCGTGGTACCCCGGCGCCGAGCCGGGGGGCGGCGGCTACGTGGCCCAGCGGATCTTCTCGGCGCGGACGGAGAAGGACGGCGTCCTCGCGACCCTCTTCTTCAACGTGGGCCACTACGCCCTCCGGCCGTGGCCCTGGATCGTGACCGGCCTCTGCACGGTCCTCCTCTACCCCGGCGGCGTCCTCGTCGGAGGCCGGATGGACCGCGAAGCGGCGTACGTTCAGGCGATGGTCGACCTGATGCCGGACGGTTGGAAGGGCTTCATGCTGGCCGGTTTCGCGGCGGCCTACATGTCCACCGTCGGGACGCACCTGAACTGGGGGGCGAGCTACCTCGTCGGCGACATCTACAAGCGCTTCCTGAGGAAAGGAAAGGATGAGAAGCACTACGTCCTCGTCGGGCGCCTCGCGACGGTCTTCCTCTTCCTCGCCTCCGTCGTCGTCACGATGAACCTGACGACGATCGAGAAGGCGTGGCGCTTCCTCCTCGCCCTCGGGAGCGGAACCGGTCTCGTCCTGATCCTGCGGTGGTACTGGTGGCGGATCAACGCGTGGAGCGAGATCAGCGCGATGCTCTCCTCGATGATCGTCTCGCTCACCGCGATGTCCCTCGTCACGAACCCCTACCCGCGCGGCCACGCCCTCTTCGACGCCGAGGAGTTCCGCGTGCAGGCGCTCGTCATGCTCGTGACGGTGGGCGTGTCGACGGTCGTCTGGGTGGCCGTGACCTTTCTGACGAAGCCGGAGACGGACGCCACGCTCGACGCCTTCTACCGGCGGGTCCGGCCGGGCGGACCGGGTTGGGCGACGGTCTCGAAGCGGCTCGGCCTCGGGCGGGAGGAGATCCCGGGCGGGGCGATGTCGTTCGCGAACTGGCTTCTCGGAATCGTCCTCGTCTATTCGGCTCTCTTCGGGATCGGAAAGCTCGTCTTCGGGCAGCTCCTGCTCGGCTTCTCGCTGGTCGACCTCGCGATCGTCGCCTTCGTCCTCATCCTCTGGAACCTCTCGCGCGAGGAGAAGACGCGGGCGGCCTCCGTGGGACCGCCTCCCGGACTGGCCCCGCCCTCCGAAACGGGCTGACGGCGCCGGCCCGCCTCAGCGGACGAGGTGGAACTTCGTCTGGCGCTCGAGCGCCCAGCGAACGGTCCCGTCCTCGCCGAGGACGGCGTCCTCTTCCTGCGCGGACCGTACCGTCTGCCCCTTCCACTCCGGGACCGGCGTTGTCGCCTGGAGCTCGATGGCGAACCACGAGTTCGGGACGAGCGGCACGTCGCCACGCCCCGGCACCCCCTGCTGGCGGTCCCAGAGGCCGATGAGCGGCCCCGCGCCGTGCCCGTGGTCCCCGATCGGGTGGGAGTAGACGCTGCCGTCGATCCCTTCGTCCTTCATCGCGGCGAGCGTCCCGGCGAGGACCTCGTTCCCCGTCTTCCCGGGCTTCATCCGCGAAAGGAGAAGGTCCTGCAGCCGGTTCGAGTTCCGGAGCGCCGCCTTCAGCCCCTCCGGCGCGTCGGTCTCGCCCTCCTTCAGGACGTAGGCCATGTGCTGGGTGTCCGTGACCAGGCCGAGCGCCCGGATTCCGAAGTCACAGTGGAGGACGTCGCCCCGCTCGATGACGATTCCCTTCCGGTCGCCGAGCGGGCTGCCGAACGGCATACCGGGCCTCTGGAGGTCGACGTCGGGTGGAAACCACTCGCCGAGGCCGAGATCGTTCACCGTCTGGCGCATCCACCAGACGACGTCCTCGGTCGTCGTCTTCCCCGGCGTGATCACCTCCGACGAGAAGGCGCGTGCGATGATCGCGTGGGCGATCTGCTGCATCGTCCGGTACGTCGGGAGCATCTCCGGAGGGCGCGTTTCGAGATACTCGAGCGGCAGCAGCTCGGCCCGGACGAGCTTCGCCGTCCAGGGCCCCAGCGCGGCCTCCAGCGCCTCGCGTTCCCCGGCCGAAAGGCCGTCGGAGAAGGCGTGCGTCCGCGAGATGTCGACGGCGATCTTCTCCGGCTTCCGCTCCTCCACGATCTTCCGGAGAAGGGCCCACTGCGACTCGCCCCACAGCTCGCGCCCTTCGATTTCCGGGTCGCGGAAGACGGTGTAGAGGCCGCCGCTCCCCCCGCCGCCGAGGGCGAGACGCTCCACCCCCTTCTCCGGCCCGCGGTCGAAGAAGACGAGAATCGTCCTCCGCCGCGCGGCCATCGCGGACGGGGAGACGAGCGAGAGGAAGGCCGGGTCTTCGTTGTATTCCCGGTTCGCGACGATCCACATCGGGATTCCGTGCTTACGCATCAGGGGGGGCAGGACCCGCTCGAGGCGGACCTT
>DATIWM010000282.1:0-5720 GCA_035519355.1 Thermoanaerobaculia bacterium
GAAGCTGGACCGCGACGGGATCGTGAAGCGCGCCGCGCAGGAGCTGCGCGACGGGATGTACGTGAATCTCGGCATCGGGATGCCGACGCTCGTTTCCAACGTGATCCCCGCCGGGATGGAGGTCATCCTCCAGTCGGAGAACGGGATCCTCGGGATGGGGCCCTACCCGACCGAGGCCGAGATCGACCCCGACCTGATCAACGCGGGGAAGGAGACCGTGACCGTCGTCCCCGGCGCCTCGTTCTTCTCTTCGGCGGAGTCCTTCGCGATGATCCGGGGCGGCCACGTCGACCTCTGCATCCTCGGAGCGATGCAGGTGGATGCGGAGGGCTCGCTCGCCAACTGGATGATCCCCGGCCGCCTCGTGAAGGGCATGGGGGGCGCCATGGACCTCGTGGCGTCCGCGCGGCGCGTCGTGGTGACGATGGAGCACGTGGCGAAGTCGGGGGAGAGGAAGATCCTCACGCGCTGCACGCTGCCGCTGACGGGGCGGAGCTGCGTCCACCGGATCATCACGGACCTCTCCGTGATCGACGTGAAGGCGGGAGGAGGCCTCGTCCTCGTCGAGCGCGCGCCGGGCGTCTCCGCCGGCGAGATCCGCGCCGCGACCGAGCCGCCGCTCGAGGTCCGGGGCGACGTGCCGGAGATGCGTCTCTGATCGGACGGGCCCTTCGCCGCGCCGGGCTCTTGCTTATCGCGGCGGGGACCCTGCCTCTTTCGGCCCAGACCTCCTTCGACACCGACCCGTTCGCGGCGCGCTTCCGCGAGCGGGCGAACTTCGACCTGAAGTTCCGGCCGCCCGAAAAGGGGCACGAGATCAACGTCGTCATACCGGCGGCCGAGCCGGGCGACCCTCCGGGACGCCAGTCCCTGGTCGGCGAGTCGACCTGGGAGGCCGAGGCCCCCCCGGGAAAGGTCCTCACGGTCACCTACCAGGACATCCAGCTCTCGGCGCGGAAGGTCCGGGCGAACCTCCAGAAGAAGACGGTCATCGCGGAAGGGGATGTCCTTCTCGTCCAGGGACTCTCCCGACTCCGCGGCCAGCGGCTCGACTTCGACCTCGTCGAGAAGGTCGGCGTCGTGACGAACGGACAGGTCGATCTCGAGGGAGGCATCCACCTCCGGGGCGCTCTGCTCTCCAAGGTCGGTCCCCGGAGCTTCACCCTGACCGACGGGAGGCTGACCGGCTGCGAAGGGGAGAAGCCGGCCTGGGAGTTCTCGATGACGAGGGGACGCTTCACGCTGGAGGAGTACGCGCGCCTGACCGACGCGACCTTCCGGCTCGGCGGCGTCCCGCTCCTCTACCTGCCGTACCTTCTCTGGCCCGTCCTCCGCGAACGGGCCTCGGGATTCCTGATCCCGGGACTCGGGTACAACTCCGTGAGGGGCGGGTACCTCGGTCTCGCGTACTACTGGGCGATCTCGCGGTCGGCCGACGCGACCTTCGTCTCCGACCTCTACACGCACGGGTGGTACGGCGTCGGCACCGAGCTCCGCGTCCGTCCCACGGTCGGGACCCGCGCCGCGGGGCTCTTCTACACCGTCTGGGACCCGCAGGTGAAGACGTGGGAGTGGAAGACGGCGGGGACGCTCGTGAGCGATGACCTCGCGCCGCGCGTCCGGGGGGTCGTCACCTGGCTCCAGTACTCGGACGTGAACTTCTGGCAGGGTTACGAGAACAGCTTCAACCTCGCGTCGGTCCGGAGCGTCGGTTCGCAGGGTTTCCTGACCTGGAACCCCGATCCGCTGTCGCTCAACCTCCGGGGGAGCAACGAGACCGCGATCCTTGGCGCCACGAACGTCGTCCTCCGGCGCGAGCCGGCGCTGGAAGCGTCGCTCCGGTCGATTCCCCTCTTCTCGGAGACCGCCTTCCTCGAGGCGTCGGGACAGGCCGGCCTCCTGTCGGCCGACCGCGGCCCGGTCCAGCCCTCCGGCACCTACGGCCGGTTCGACCTCTTTCCACGCCTCGCGATCCCGCTCCCGGTTGCGCCGTGGCTCTCGGTCCAGGCGACCGGCGGCGGTCGGATCACCTCCTACGGGATGTCGCAGAACCTCGCGGGCACCGCGCTCGTCCCGGAGCCCTACACCCGCGTCTACGGACTGGCCGGCCTCGAGCTGACCGGTCCGTCCTTCTCCCGGATCTTCGACGTGTCGTGGGGCGACCTCACGAAGCTGAAGCACGTGATCGAGCCCCGCGTCGACTACGACTGGCAGGGCGACCCCGGCAACCTCTGGAAGACGCCGCTCTTCGACGAGATCGACGCCGTCGTGGCGACGAATGCGGTCCGCTACGCCATCGTCCAGCGTCTCCTCGCGAAGGGGGCGCAGGGGAGCGCGCGCGAGATCGCGTCGCTCGAGATCGGCTCGACCTACTACTTTTCGCTGCCCGGCGCCGGCACGAACTTCGGCCCGGGCCCCCAGGCGTCGCACGTCGGCACGCTCGACACGACGCTCCGGGTCGTTGCGGCCCCCGGGGTGAACCTCGACGGGCGGGCGTCGTGGGACCTGAAGGCGAGCCAGCTCACGTCGTCGAGTGTCACGGCCAACTGGACCGCGGGGGAGTCGGTGGCCGCGGTCTCCTACTTCTACAGCAATCCCGTCACCCCGCCGCCGCCTCCGGGCGTCACGTTCCCGTCGGTGTCGTCGTCCCAGATTCGCTTCTTCGGCGGCTCGCCCGTCATCCGGCGCCTCCTGCGCCTCGATCTTTCGGCAAACTACGACCTGACGAACGGGAAGATGCTCGAATCGCGGACGCTTCTCACCTTCCAGGGCTCCTGCTACAAGGTGCTCTTCGAGTACCGGGACATCCGCGTGGGGACGCTTCCGTCGCGCGACTTCCGGATCGCGTTGAACCTCAAGAACGTCGGCAGCTTCCTCGACTTCACCGGGAGCCTTTCCCGGTGACGGTTCCGGCCGCCGAATGGAGGCGGAAGACGGTCCACGTCGGCTCGGGCCTCTTCGCGTTCCTCCTTCCGTTCCTGGCCTGGCCGGCGGCGGCGGCGGCGGCCGCGGCCGCCTTCCTCTTCAACCTTCTCGCCCTGCCGCGGCTCGGCGGGGCGGCCCTTCACCGCCAGGGCGAGGCGGGGCGGAGGCATTCCACGGGGATCGTCCTCTACCCGCTCGTCGTCCTCGCGCTGGTCCTCCTCTTCAGGGAGCGCCTCGAGATCGCCGCGTTCGGCTGGGCCCTGCTCGCGTTCGGCGACGGCGGCGCCACGCTGGCGGGCCTGGCGCTCGGCGGAGAGCGCCTGCCGTGGAACCCGGCGAAAAGCGTCGCGGGCTCGATCACCTTCGTCCTCGCGGGGGCGTCGACGGGCGTCCTCCTGTTCGGCCTCGTCCGCCGGGCGCCGGCGTCCCCCGAAGAGGCTCTCGCCGTCCTCCTGGCGGCGGCCGTCGGCGCCGCGGTCGAGAGCCTTCCGTCCGAGCTCGACGACAACCTCCTGCCGCCGCTCGTCGGCGCGGCCGCTCTCTCGATCCTCCTCGTGACGATTCCGGGCTGGCGGCTGCTCGCGGAGCCGGCCTGGCTCGGGAACGCCGCGCTCGGCGCCGTCGCGAATCTCCTCGTCGCCGCGGCCGCGGGCGGCCTCGGGATCGTCCGCCCTTCGGGCGTGGCCGCCGGCTTCGTCTTCGGAACGATCGTCTGGGCCTTCGGGGGCGCGCCCGCCTACGCGCTGCTCTGGATCCTCTTCGCGGCCGGGACCCTCGCCACGCGGTTCGGCCGGAAGAGGAAGGAGGCGATGGGGAAGGCCGAAGAGGCGGGGGGACGACGCGGCGCGGCCAACGTCCTCGCGAACGTGTCGGTCGCCGCGTTCTTCGTCGCGGCCGGAGCGCTCGCTCCGGCGTCGTCGGCGGTCTTCCGCGTCGCCGCGACGGCCGCCTTCGCCACGGCGCTCATGGACACGATCGGAACGGAAGTCGGACAGGCGGTCCGCTCGGCGACGGTCCTCCTTCCGGACTTTCGCCGCGTGGCGCCGGGAACGGACGGCGCGGTGTCCGTCGTCGGGACGCTCGCGGGCCTCCTCGGGGCGCTTCTCCTCGCGGGATCGGCGCTGGCGATGGGCTGGATCGCGCCCCGGGGGGTCGCCGTCGCCGCCCTCGCCGCCGTGGCGGGGACCGTCGTCGAAAGCCTCCTGGGGCGTGCCGGGGCCTGGTGGCGCGTCTCGAACGGCCACGTCCTCAATTTCATCAATACGCTTTCCGGCGCGGGGGTCGCTCTTCTGCTCGGCCGGCCGGGGGGGCTCGGATGACGCTCGCCATGGCCATCCGGCTGGTGCGCCCCTTCACGCTCCTGCCGCCGCTTCTCGGAATCCTCTCGGGGGCGGTCTGCGCGTTCGGGAGCGCGCACAACCCCGACCCGGAGCGGCGCGTCACGGCCGGCCTCCTCCTGGTTGTGGCCTTCGGGTCCCTCTGCGCCTCGCTCCTGAACGCCGCTTCGAACGTCCTGAACCAGATCACCGATCTTGAGGTGGACCGGATCAACAAGCCCGACCGGCCCCTGGTGACGGGCGAGGTCCCGATCCGGGACGCCTGGCGCCTCGCGGCGAGGCTCTACGTCCTCGCGCTCGTTCCCGTCTGGTGGATCGTGGTTCCCTCCGAAGGGGGCCTTCTCTCGCGCCTTCTGGCGCCCCTTTCGCGGCACCAGTGCTTCTTCCTCTTTCTGGGCGGCTTCCTCGCGACGCTCGTCTACTCCGTCCCGTCCTTCGGACGGACGAAGCGATTCGGCCTCTGGGCCAACATCACGATCGCGCTCCCGCGGGGCTGCTGGCTGAAGGTCGCCGGGTGGACGCTCGTCGCCTCGGCGGGCTGCTGGGAGCCGTGGGTGATCGGGCTCCTCTTCGCGTTCTTCCTCGTCGGCGCGACCTCGACGAAGGACTTCTCCGACGTCGCGGGAGACCGCGCGGGGGGCTGCGGAACGCTGCCGGTCCGGTACGGAAACCGGACGGCCGTCCGGATCATCGCGCCGTTCTTCATCCTTCCCTGGCTCGCCCTCCCGTTCCTGACGACGCTCTCCGATCCGGCGGAGCCGACCCGACGCCTCCTGACCGGGAACCCGGTGCTTCTCTCGATTCTCGGCTTCTTCCTCGCCCTGTGGGGCGGGTACACGGTCTGGCTCCTGATGCGGAATCCCGACGAGTTGTCGTCCACCGAGAACCACCCGTCCTGGACCCACATGTACCTGATGCTGATGACGGCCCAGATCGGATTTGGTGTGGCCTATCTCGTCCGCTGACGCCGGCGACTTGACGGCGGGCCGCCCGCGGGTTCTCATGACGCCGTGAGACCCCAGCCGATTCCGGCGCCTCCGACCGCGGACCTGCCGTCGCTCACCGTCCGGTGGGACGGCCTCGTCGTGGCGATCGACGCCACGACGCTGAACACCATCGCGCGGAAGGCCATCCGGAACGTGCCGGAGATCGACGAGATCCTGGTCGAGCCGGAGGACGGCCGCCTCGGCCTTTCGGTGCGGGTCCGGAAGAGAATCCGGGTCCTCTTCAAGAGCCATCTCACGTCGCTCCGGTTCAAGGACGGCTTCCTCGGCTTCGCCATCGCCGACCTGACGGTTTTCGGTTTCGTCCCGATCCCGAACTGGGTCCTCCGGAAGATCATCGACCGGCAGCCGCCCGGCCGGGCCTTCTTCTATCCGGAGCAGCGGATCATCGTGCTCAACCTCGGGCCGCTGCTTCCGCTGGAGCTCTCGGTCCACGTGCGCGACGTCGTTTGCG
>DATIWM010000283.1:0-28192 GCA_035519355.1 Thermoanaerobaculia bacterium
CGGGGGGCGGGGAACGGTGGGGCTCATAAGCACCTCGGGCTCGGCAGAGCCGGGGGGAGTGTACGGCCGGGCGGCGGGGGTTGTTTCAAAGAGGTGAGCGAATCGGCCCGGTCCGTCGCATCATGGGGCGTCGTGGAATCGTTCCGCGTCGGCGACGAGGTCGTCCTTCCCGAGCTCGCCCGGCAGCAGGGGCTGGGCGATCCGCGCTTCGTCGTGGAGAAGGTGATCCGCGGGGGGATGAGCCTCTGCGCGCTCGTGAAACCCCGCGGTCCGGGCGGAAGCTACGCCCTGAAGGTCCCGGCCGCCGACCTGATGACGGATCCCGGCGCCCTCGAGCGCTTCCTGGACGAGCTCCGCGTCTGGCTCACCCTCTCGGCCTGTGACGGCATCGTCGAGGCTCTCTGCGTCTTCCGGTACCAGGAACGGCCGGCCGTCGTCTCGCGCTGGATGGACGGCGGGAGCCTCCGCCACAAGCTCGGCCGCCGGGACCCGGAGTTCTTCTACGCGACGATCCTCCGGGTCGCGGGCGCACTGGATTGGGCGGTGCGGCGCCGTGGCGTCCTTCACCGGGACATCAAGCCCGAGAACGTCCTCTTCGACGACCTCGGCCGGGCCCATCTCTCCGACTGGGGAATCGCCGACTTTCTCGAGGAGGGGACCGACGGCCGGAAGCACGCCCCCGCCGGCGCCCCGCTGAAGGGAAAGGGGGTCAAGGCGCGCCTCATCCTGGGGACCGTCACGTATGCCTCGCCCGAACAGCTGCTCGGCGGCGTCGCCGTCGACCACCGGACGGACATCTACTCGCTCGGCACGATCATGTACGAGTGGGAAGCGGGCGAGCCCCCCTTCACGGGCGGCTCGTGGGAGGAGCTCCGGAAACGGAAGCTCTTCGAGGAACCCCGGCCCCTCGGCGGCTTCCTCCGCCGGACGACGTTCGGCGCCGAGGAGATCATCGCGAAGTGCCTCGCCCGCGAGCCCGGCAACCGTTTCGACGACTACCGGGTCTTTTCGGAGGCGCTCGTGGCCGCCGCCGCGGAGCGCGGCGTCACGGCGGCGCGGCACGTCCCCCGGATGCGCTACCAGACCGAGCTTCTCGACGCGGACGCCCTGAAGGGACGAATGGCGGTTCACGGCTACGTCTCGGTCGTGGGGACCGACGGCCGACGGGCCGGTGTGAACTGGGAACGCGCCCGGGAAGCGGTCGAGAAGGCCCAGATCCTGGAGCGCGAGGAGAACTGGGCCGAGGCCCACGAGCACTACGCACACTTCTTCATGCCGTCCCTCGCGCGCGATCTCCCCGACGACCCGCTGCAGCAGACGCTCGCCCTCGGACTCGCCCGGACGCTCCTGAAGCTCGGGCGGCCGGACGAGGCGCTCCGGAGCCTCGACATCCTCGCCGGGGCGTCGGTCCGCCCCCCCGAGGCGACACGGATCGCCGCGGAGGCGAGCCTTCAGCTCGGCGACGCCGAGCAGGCCGAGCGGATCGCCTTCGCGGCGCTGGCGGGCCACCCCGACGACCCCGACCTCCTGGACGTCCTGCTGCAGGCGCAGCTCGCCCTCGGACAGGACGAGAAGGCGCTCGAGACCATCCGGCGCCTTCTCAAGGCCGAAGGCCCGGACCCGGCGACGACCGGAATGCTCGCGGAGCTTCTCGTCCGGACGGCGGGGAGCCTTCCCGAGAGCGAGCGGCCGGAGGCGATGCGGCGTCTCGCCGAGGCGGTGGCGCGTCTGACGGACCCGAACGTCCTGGAAACCGCCCCGGCGGAGGCGCTCGAGACGACCGTCCGCGCGCTCGCGCTCGCCGGCCGATGGGACGAGGCCCTCGGCGAGCTGGACAACGCGGCGGCGCCGGCGGAGGGAGAGGCGGGACAGTCGCGAGCCGAGCTGACGGCGGACTGTCTCCTGGCGGCGGACCGCTGGGACGAGTGCCTCTCCCGCTGCGAGTCGTGGCTGAAAGCCTGGCCGCAGAGCGGAGTTCTCCGGCGGGCCGCCGCGCGGTCGCTCGCGACCGGCCTCGCCTCGGGACTCTCGATCCCCGGCGGCGAGGCGGCGGGCGAGGCGGCGCGGAGCGCCCTCGAGGCGTCGCTCCGCGAGTCGCCGGACCCCGACGTCCTCCTCGCCCTCGCACGCTATTGCGAGTGGAAGGGCCATCGCAGAATGGCGCTCGACCTTCTCGAGGGGGGGCACGCGACGCTCCCCGGCGAGTGGCGCATTCTCGTGGCGTTCGCGGAGGCGCTGGAGCGGGACGGCCACTTCGACCGGGCCCTCACCGCGGCCGAGGAGGCGACGCGGACCGCGCCGTACCGCCCCGAGGCCTGGCACGCGCTCGCGGCGGTCCGGAGCACGCTCGGCCGGAAGGCGGAGGAAGAGGCGGCCCTCCGCCGCGCCGAGGATGCCCTGCGTGAGCTCGCGGCCGCCTGGCACGATGCGAGGGAAGCCGTGGCGAAAGCCGTCTCCGGCGGGGGGCCCGGCGGCTTCCCCGCCGCCGCTAGATGAAGCGCCGGATCGCCTCGATCCAGAAGGGCCAGTCGTGGCCGAAGACGCCGGGCCAGAACTCGGCGTGGCAGGGAATTCCCTTGCTCTCGAGGAGAGCCGCGAAGTCGCGGTTCGACTGGATCAGCGAATCGTATTCGCCCGTCGCCACGATCCACTCCACCTGACGGAGCCGCGCGCACCACGCCGCGTCCATGTTGGCGATGGATGCCGCGGGCGAGTGGAAGTAGGCCAGCTCGTCCCAGTATCCGTCCAGGTACCGTCCGATGTGGTAGAGGCCGGAGAAGCAGATGGCCTTCGTGACCCGCCCGGGATAGCGCGCCGCGACGTTCGCGGCGTGGTAAGCGCCGAACGAGGCCCCGCCCACGGCGACGTTGCCGCCGGTCCGGCTCTCGATGAAGGGGAGCATCTCCTGGCTCAGGTACCGGTCGTAGGCGTCGTGCCGGAGGACGCGGTCGCGCGGGGAGACCGCCAGGTTGTACCAGCTCTCCGCATCGACGGAGTCGACGCAGACGACCTGTATGTGGCCGGCGTCCACCTTGTCGGCGAGAGCCCCGACGAGGCCGAAGTCCTCGTTCTGGTAGAAGCGCCCCATCGAGGTGGGGAAGAGGAGGAGGGGACGGCCCCGCTGGCCGAACCAGAGGAACTCCATCTTGCGGCCGAGCGCAGGGCTCTCCCAGGAGCCGTAGGTGCGTTTCATGGCGGCGGAGTCTACCGCCGCCCCTGTTAGGATCCGCGCCCAGCCGGAAGATCGGAGAGAGAAAGACAGATGACCACCAAGAAGATCGGCGTCCTGTTCGGGATGGAGGACACCTTCCCGTGGGCTCTCATCAGCGAGATCAACGAGCGGGCGCGCGCGGGCGGCGAGGCCATCGAAGCTTCCGCCCTGAAGACGGGGGCGGTGCGACAGGACGTCTTTCCCGCCTACGACGTCATCCTCGACCGGATCAGCCACGAGGTCCCCTTCTACCGGACCTACCTGAAGTGCGCGGTCGCCGGCGGGACCCAGGTCGTCAACAACCCGATGTGGTGGTCGGCCGACGACAAGTTCTTCGACAACGTGGTGGCGCTGGCGATGAACGTGGCCGTCCCGAAGACCGTCCTCCTGCCGCACAAGGAGCACCCTCCCAACACGACCTCGAAGTCGTTCCGCAACATGGAGATGGTCGACTGGGACGCCGTTTTCGCCCATCTCGGCTTCCCGATCTTCCTGAAACCGGCGTACGGCGGCGGCTGGAAGGACGTCTACAAGTGCGACGACCGGGAAGCGTTCTTCGCGGCCTACGACCAGACGCGGGACCTGACGATGATGGCGCAGGAAGCCATCGCCTTCACGGAGTACTACCGGTGCTACGTCGTCGGCCGGAAGCGGGTGCGGATCATGGGCTACGCCCCGGAGCAGCCGCACCAGCTTCGCTACGCCGCGGCGAAGGGGAAGGCCGTGCCGGCGGCTCGGGTCGAGCGCGTCACGCGGGACGCCCTGGCCCTCTGCGACGCCCTCGGTTACGACCTGAACACGGTCGAGTTCGCCGTCAAGGACGGGATCCCCTATGCCATCGACTTCATGAACTGCGCCCCCGACGCCGACGTTCATTCGGTCGGCGAGGAGAATTTCCGCTGGATCGTCCGCGCGATGGCCGAGGACCTGATGGAGCGAGCCCGGAACCCGCGGCCGTTCGAGCCCACCGGCTCGTGGCCCCGGGCGCTCGGCCTCGCAACGGCTTGACGGCCCGCTTCTCGACCGCCGAAGTCCTCGGAGCCTGCGGCGCGCGGCTCCTCGCGGCCGGCGCCGGCGGGGTCTTCGACGGGGTCTCGACCGACACGCGGTCGATCCGGCCCGGCTCGCTCTTCGTCGCCCTCAAGGGCGATCGCTTCGACGCGCACGATTTTCTCCCCGACGCGGCGGAGAGGGGGGCGGCGGGGGCGGTCGTGCGGCGCGGAACGGAACTTCCGCCCGGCGCGGCGCCCCGCCTGTCCCTCTTCGAGGTGGAGGAGACGCGAGCCGCGCTCGGGGCGCTCGCCCGGTTCCACCGGGACCGCTTCGCGATACCCCTCGGCGCCGTGGCCGGCTCGAACGGAAAGACGACGACGAAGGAGATGGTCGCCGCCATCCTCCGGACGCGCGGCGACGCGCTCGCCACGGAGGGGAATCTCAACAACGAGATCGGCGTGCCGCTGACGCTCCTCCGGCTCGAGCCGTCGCATCGGGCGGGCGTCGTGGAGGTGGGGATGTCGGGCCCCGGCGAACTCGCCCGCCTGACCGCGATCGTCCGGCCGACGGCGGGGATCGTCACGGTCGTGGCCGCGGAGCATCTCGAGTTCCTCGGGGATCTCGACGGCGTGGCCGAGGCGGAAGGAGAGCTCTACCGCGGCCTTCCGGAAGGGACGACGGCCGTCGTGAACGCGGACGACCCGCGCTGCGTGGCGCAGGCGGAGCGGGTGGGTCCCGGCGTCAGGAGAATCTCTTTTGGGAAGAGTCCGGGGGTGGATGTCCGTCTGCTGCGGGTGACGCCGCTCGGGAGGGAAGGGCAGGAGATTCTCTTAGAGGGGGAAGAGGGAGGCGAGGGAACAGGCCGATCGCGGCTCGGTGAGAACCTACAGCGCAGCAGGGTGCAACGCTCCATTCGCCTTTCGTTCGTGGGGGAACACAACGCCATGAATGCGACCGCTGCGGCCGCTCTCGCACGGGCTCTCTCTTTCTCATTTGAAGAGATTTCTTCCGGTCTCTCGGCGGCGCGTCCGTTCGCCCACCGGTCGCGCCTCCTCGCGGCGCACGGCCTCACGATCCTCGACGACTGCTACAACGCGAACCCCTCCTCGATGGCCGCGGCGCTCGACACGCTCGGGACCCTTGCCGGACCGGGCCGGCGCGTGGCCGTCCTCGGGGACATGCTGGAGCTGGGAGAGGCCGAAGCGCGGGAACACCGTGCCCTCGGCGAACGGGCGGCCCGCCGCGCGGACCTCGCCGCCTTCTTCGGACCCCGGTCAGCGGAGGCCTTCGGAACGGCTGCCGCCACGGGGCTCGGAGAGGGACGGGCGGCGCACTTCACGGAGGTCGACCCGCTCCTTTCGTGGCTGAAGCCGCGTCTCCGCCCCGGAGACACCGTCCTCGTGAAGGGAAGCCGCGGCATGAGGCTCGAGCGCGTCGTCGAGGCGCTCGCGGCTCCCCCCGACTGAGGCGGGACGCTCAGGGCGTCCGGATCACCTTCTCGACGGCCTCGATCATCTGCTGGCTCCTGAGGCCGGCCTTCTTCCCTTCCGCCAGCGCCTCGTCGAGGCTCTTTCCCTTCATCGCCTGGTAGACCGCCCAGACGCCGCCGACGCGGTTGGCCGAGGCGCAGTAGAGAAACGTCGGACCGGCCGCCGGATCGTCGAGGACCTTCGCCACGGCCTCCGCGTCCCTCGCCGTGAAGGTGGCGGGCGAAACGGGGACGTTGACCCAGCGGAGGCCCTGCTCCTCCACGACGACCCGGTCCCTTCCGAACCCTTCCGAGGAAGCCCGCAGCGAGATGACGGTCCTGAACCCCATCGTCCCGAGTTTCTTCAGGGCGTCGGGCGCCGGCTCGCCCGCCACGGCGAGGCCGGGGCCGAGCTTCCGGTAGTTCGGGATCTCGGCCGGATCCACCGAGGCGGGGATCTCGGCGGCCGTTGCCGCGAGAGCGGCGGCGAGGAGCAGCGCGAGCGGAAGGGAGGTCTTCATCGGTCGTCCTCTTTCCCTTTCAGGGGAGCGTCAGCGCTCCGATGGCCCTCTCCTGGCGGGCCCGGAACCGCCGGAGCTTCGCCCGGAGCGAGCCGTCCGTCCGCGCGAGGATCGCGACGGCGAGGAGCGCGGCGTTCGTGGCTCCGGATTTTCCGATGCCGAGCGTCCCGACCGGCACGCCGCCGGGCATCTGGACGGTCGAGAGGAGCGAATCGAGTCCCTTGAGCGACGGGCTCTCCATCGGGACGCCGAGGACCGGCACCAGCGTGTGAGCGGCGAGGACGCCGGCGAGATGCGCCGCGCCCCCCGCCGCCGCGAGGATCACCGCGAGACCGCGCCTCTCGGCCGCCGCCGCCCAGGCCGACGTCAGCCTCGGACTTCGGTGGGCGGAGAGGACCCGGCACTCGTGCGGCACGCCGAATCGGGTCAGGATCTCGTCCGCGAATTTCATCGTCTCCCAGTCGGACTGGCTTCCCATCACGACGCCCACGAGGGGCTTTCCGCTCTTGGTCATGGCGGAAGCTTAAGCGCAAACGGCGCCGCCGTCCGGCGCGGCCGCGCAGATTCCTTCCGCGCGGAGGTTAGACTCCGCCCCCATGCATCCGGAATTCCGGAAGGCGTACAACGCGGCCTTCACGGAGGCGCTCTGGCGTCGGCAGAGGGAGGAGCTCGTGCGACGCGCGGGAGCCCCCGCGGGGTACCGTCTGGCCGAGACGCCGGTCTTCCTGACTGAAGACCTCGCAGAGCGGCTCGCGTCGACGGCCCGGGCGATCGTGGCGCAGGTCTCCGACCCGGCCCTTCGGTCGCGGATGGTGGCGGCGATCCCTCCCGCGTGGCACGCGCCCGGGATGGGAGAGCTCCCCGAGATGGCCCAGGTGGACCTCGCCGTCGTGGCGGGTCCGGACGGCCGTCTCGTCCCGCGACTCATCGAATTGCAGGGCTTCCCGTCGCTCTCGGCCTTCGAGGTGCTCCAGGCCGACGTCTGGAACGAGTGCCTGCAGGGGATCCCGGGGCTCCCGACGGCGACCTGGAGCCCTTACTTCTCGGGGCTCTCGCGCGACTCCTACCTCGACCTCTTCCGGCGGACGATCGTGGCCGGAGAAGACCCCGAGAACGTCGTCCTCCTCGACCTCCATCCGAAGGAGCAGAAGACCTACATCGACTTCGCGGCGACGGAGCGGCTCCTCGGCGTCGTGTCGGCCGACCCGCGCGACCTCGTCGTGGAAGGGCGGCGGCTGCTGCGGGTCGTATCGGGAAAGCGGATCCCGGTGACGCGGATCTACAACCGGATCGTCTTCGACGAGCTGATCCGGACGAAGGCGTCCTTGCCGTTCGACTTCCGCGACGACCTCGACGTCGCGTGGGTGCCCCACCCGAACTGGTACTGGGCCTGGTCGAAGGCCTGCCTTCCGCTTCTCTCCCACCCCGACGTTCCGAAAGCGACCTACCTCTCGGACCTGTCGGAGATCCCGGGCGACCTCGCGGAGCGCTACGTCCTGAAGCCTCTCTTCTCCTTCGCGGGGGGCGGCGTGAGCGTGGAGCCGACCCGCGAGGACCTGGCGCGGATCCCGGCGTCCGAGCGCTACGCCTGGTGCCTGCAGGAAAAGATCGCCTACGCGCCCTGCCTCGCCGCCGGCGATGGCGGCGGCGTCAAGGTGGAGATCCGGATGATGTTCTACCGGCCCGCGGGGGAGGGCCGGCTCGTCCTCGGGCTGAACCTCTGCCGCCTGTCGCGCGGCAAGATGCTCGGGGTCGACTTCAACAAGGACTTCACCTGGGTCGGCTCGTCGGTGGCTCTGCGGCCGGAAGGGGCCTGAAGAGGAGCCGCCCCTTCAGACCACCGCAAGCCCGGCCCCCCAGTGGAGGCCGGCGCCGAGCGCGGCGAAGCCGACGAGGTCGCCGCGCTTCATCCGTCCCGCCTGCTTCGCCTCGTGAAAGGCCATCGGCAGGGTGGCGGCCGTCGTGTTGCCGTACTTCTCGATGTTGTTGAAGACCTTCCCGTCCGGAAGGCCGAGGGCCTTCTGGGCCGCCTCGTTGATCCGGAGGTTGGCCTGGTGCATCAGGAGGAGGTCGAGGTCGGCGAGCGTCCGGCCGCGCGAGGAGAGGACTTCGAGTACGGCCGCCGGCATCAGCTGCGTCGCGAGACGGAAGACCTGCCGTCCCTCGACGATGGGGATTCCGTCGAGGTGCCGGACCATCTCGAGATTGACGTAGGGCCGGAACCGGCTGCCGACGCCCGGGACGTGGAGCTTGTCCCAGTGCGCGCCGTCCGTATACATCGCAAACGACAGGAAGCCGCGCCCGTCCCCCGACTCGTTCGCCTCGAGGACGAAAGCCCCCGCGCCGTCGCCGAACAGGACCGCCCGGTCGCGCATTCCCGTGGCCACCTGATACCACTCGGGATCGCAGGGGCCGGGCGCCTTCCCGAGCATGACGTCCCAGACCGGCTCGGGCCACGGCATCAGGGCGCTGTGAACCTCGGCGCCCACGAGGAGGATCCGGTCGTACATCCCCGACCGGATGAAGGCGTCGGCGGTCTGGAGCCCCGACAGGAATCCGGCGCACTGCATCCGGATGTCGAGGGCGTGCGTCCTCTTCATGCCGAGGCGATCGGCGAGGAGGCCGCCGTTCCCCGGAAAGTAGTAGTCGGGGGTCATCGTGGCGAAGATGATGAAGTCGATGTCGTCGGTGTCCAGCCCCGTCTCGGCGAGGGCGGCTCGCGCGGCCTCGGCACCGAGGTCGGCGGAGCCGGTCCCCTGCGTGACGAAGCGACGCTCACGGATCCCCGTCCGGGGAACGATCCACTCGTCCGAAGTGTCCATGATCCGGGACATCATCTCGTTGGTGACGACCTGCGGCGGGACGTACATCCCGGAGCCCCGGATGACGGTCGTCCGGTTCTTCGGCGGTGGCGTCAGATTTTTCACGGGCGGAGTCTAACCCTCCCCAGACGGGTCAACGCCCGCTCCGGCGGGCGCGAGGACGGCGACCGTAGCCCCCCAGCCGCCCCGGTCCGGCGGCGCGTCGGCGAACGAGAGAACGTGCGGCGACCGCGACAGGGCCGCGCGGACGATGGCGCGCTGGAGGCCCGTGCCGCGTCCGTGGACGAGCCTCACCTCGGAGAGCCCCTTCGCGGCGGCCGCCTCGACGTAGTCGGCCACGACGGCCGCCGTCTCTCCGGGACGGAAGGGGTGGAGGTCGAGAACCTCCTCGATCGGAATCGGGACGGGCGGCCCTTCCGGGCCGCGTCCGCCGTCTTCGGACATCCCGCGGAGTCTAGGACGGCTAGAATGTCCATCAACAAGACGCCAGGAGGAGACAGATGAAACCGTTCCGGATCGCCGCTCTCGCCGTCGTCGCCGCCCTGATCGCCGCCGCGGGCCCGGCCGCCGCGCAGGCCAAGCCGCGGGTGGCGGTCATCGAGTTCAAGAACAAAGTCTCGGGCTGGAGCTGGGGCTGGTACCACGCCGGCGAGCAGACCCAGGACATGTTCGTGACCGAGCTCGTCAAGCGCGGGTCCTACCGCGTCATCGAGCGCGAGCAGCTGAAGGCCATCATGCAGGAGAAGGGGCTGGCGCTCTCCGGCGATCTCGACCCGAAAACGGCGATGAAGGTCGGCAAGCTCCTCGGCGTCGAGTACATCATCACGGGCGCGCTGACCGAGCTCGGGGCCCAGAAGTCGGGCGTCAACGTCCCCGGCGGCATCCTCGGCCGCTTCCAGCCCTCCGTGAACGTCGGCTCCTCGAAGATGGACTGCGCCATCGACGCGCGGGCCTTTTCGACGACGACGGGGGAGATCGTCTGGGCGGACTCGGCCAAGGAGGAAAGCTCCGACACCAAGGTGTACGTGGCGGGCGCCGGCGGCGGCGTGGACGACCAGCGCAAGCTCGACCACCTGATCCGCCCGGTCGTCGTCAAGCTCGCCGATTCCCTCTCGAAGAAGACGCTCTCCACGAGCGGCGTCGGCGGCGCCGGCGACGCGTCGGGTGTCGCCGGGAAGATCGCGCGCGTGGACGGCGGGGTGATCTACCTGAACGTCGGCTCCGAGGCCGGCGTGAAGGAGGGGGACGAGTTCAACGTCGTCCGGATGGGGAATCCGATCAAGGACCCGGACACGGGCGAGGTGCTCGGGCAGAACGAGACGAAGGTCGGCCGCGTGAAGATCGACAAGATCATGGGGCCGCGCCTCTCGACGGCCCGGCCGGTCTCCGGGAAGGAATTCAAGGCGGGCGACGCGATCAAGGGGTGAGAGGCGACCTTCCCTATTTCAGGAGGTCGCAGGCTTCGGAGAGCCCGGCGTCGCAGGCGGTCCGCGCCTCCCGGACCGCCTCGGCGGCGTGCCCCTGCTGCCAGGCGGCGAGCGCCCGCGCATAACGGACGCGGGCGTTTCCCGGGGCGCGCTGCGTCGCCTTCTCCAGCTCCTCGCCGAGGTCCCCCCGGACGTCGCAGAAGGCCAGCGCGAGGACCCAGTTCCCGTCGAGGCCCGGGTTCGGGCCGATCATCCGCATCTGCCGGTCGACGAAGCCGAGGACCCGTCCGCGGGCGAGGCCCGGCGCCTCGTTGAAGGCGGTGTTCAGGAGCTGCCAGGCCTGCGCGTTGTTCCCGTCGGCGAAGGAGACGCCGGCGCGGGAGAAGGCGTCGAGGACCTTCACCTCGCGCGAGGGGTTGGTGGCGAGGGCCGTTCGGGCGGCCCCCATGGCGTCCACGAAGTCCTCGCGCGTCAGGCGCGTCTTTTTCGAGTTGTCGAGTGCCCGGTAGGCCTCCTCGAGGCGCGTGTCGCCGGAGAGGCCGGCGCCGCCGAGGAGGGGCGCGGGACGCGGAAGCCGCGGGGCGGCCTCGGGACGCGCCCTCTCGCGCGGCGCGGACGGCCGCGCCTCGGCCACGCGCGGTCCCGCCGGCGCGGCCGGCGTCGGGGGAGGGGCCTCCGCCTGTGCGGTCGCGGGCTCGGGCGCCTGGGGCAGCGCGGTGGGGACGGCGGTCGGCAGCGGCGTCGGCGGGAGGGAGGTCTCCTCGGCCGATTTCGGCGCGCGGAGCTTTGTGACGACGACCGCGACGAGTCCGAGTCCGACGAGGACCACCGCGGCGAGCAGAAGAACCCGCGTGCCGCTCGTCTTTCGCGGAGGCGCGATCGCCGTCGGCGGCGCCGGTGACGGGGTGGCGGCCGCGGGCGCGGGAGCCGGAGGCGGAGGCGGCACGGAGGCGGGGGCCGCGAGCCGGGCCTTCGCGCCGGGACCGCCCCCCGAGACGACCGTCGCCGCGCCCGACTCGTCGGCGGGCGCAGCCGCGCCAACGACCGTCGGGCGGGTGACCGGCGAGGCCGCCGGCGCTCCGGAGACCGGGACGAGGGGGACGCCCAGCGCGCCCGCGAGCGCCTCGACGAAGGCCGAGCACGAGGGGAAGCGGTCGGCCGGCTTCTTGGCGAGCGCCTTCGAGAGGACCGCGTCGGCTGCCGGCGGAATCGCCGGGATGATCGAGGACGCGGGGGGCGGCGGCACGGACACGTGCTGGTGGAGGACGGCGAGCGGCGAGTCGGCGCGGAAGGGGACGAGCCCCGTCAGGATCTCGAAGGCGATGACGGCCAGGGCGTACTGGTCCGCGCGGCCATCGAGGGTGCCCCCCATCGCCTGCTCCGGGGCCATGTAGAGCGGCGTCCCGAGGACGGTCCCGGTCTGCGTCAGCCCGGAGATGCTCTCGGAGCTCCGCGCGAGGCCGAAGTCGGCCAGCAGAGGCCGCCCCTGCGAGTCGAGCAGGACGTTGCCCGGCTTGACGTCGCGGTGGAGGATTCCCTTGGCGTGCGCGTGGTCGAGCGCGGCGCTCACGGCCTGGAGCCACGCGACCGCGATGCCGTAGGGCATCGGCCCGGTGATGTGGCCTTTCAGCGAGCCGCCGAGGACGAGCGGCATGACGAGATACGAGACCTCGGCTCCCTCCACGGTCTGCGTGCCGAAGTCGTAGACCGGCAGGACGTTCGGATGCTCGAGGCCGGCGACGAGGCGGGCCTCGCGGAGAAAGCGCTCGCGGTAGGTCGGATCCTCCGCGACGGGCGTCAGGATCACCTTGACGGCGACGGTGCGGTGGAGCGTCGTGTCCTCGGCCTTCCAGACCTCGGACATCCCTCCCACGCCCGCCTTTTCGATCAGCCGGTAGCGGCCGAGAAGGGTTCCGGGCTGCGGCGCCATGACGTCCGGCAGCATACCGCCCGCGCCGGAAGGGAACGAAGCCGCTCAGGCCCGGACGGACGAGTCGGCCTCGGCCGGGGCGTGGTAGAGGACGATGGAACCGGAGCCCGTCCGGATGGCCTCCTCCAGCGCGTCCTCCCCGCGGGCGAGAAGCGCCGAGGTGTCGAACGCGTCGTCCGGGTAAACGGCCACGCCGGTCGTCAGGGCGAAACGGATCCCCGCCGGTTCGAGCCGCGCGTCGAGCTGCGCCTCGAAGTTTTTCTGGATGGCCCGAATGGCCCGGTGCGCCTGCACCTTCGTCGCCTCGAAGATCAGGATCCAGAAGCGGTCGGCCTGGTCGCGGGCCACGAGGTTCACGGCGCGCGTGGAGCGGACGAGGCGCGAGGCGACCTTCGGCATCAGGGCGTCGGCCACGCCCGGTTCGAGCCGCGCGATGGCGTCGGCGAGGCCGTCGAGGCGGATGTGCGCCAGGGCGATGGACTGCCCGTTCCGCTCGGCGCGCCGGATCTCCGACTCCAGCCGCTTGACGAGGGAGACGCGGTTGCAGAGCCCCGACTGCCCGTCGCGTTCGGCCTGCTGCTCGATCAGGCGCATGAGGCGCGCGTTGTGGAGCGCCACGGTCCCCGCGTCGGCCACCAGCTCGAGGCGGCCCCGGAACTCCGGCGTGAAGTCGTCGCCGCGGCGCCCGGCCACGGTCAGGACGCCGACCGGCTCCTCGTGGTAGAGCATCGGCACGACGGCGACGCGCGAGGCGCCCGCGAAGACGGCCGCGGCCTCGCGCCCCGCGGCGCCTCGCGGCGTCCGCTCGAGGAGGGCCCGCACGACGGGGTGCGCGCTCTGGCTCGTCGAGACGGGCGGCAGGGCGGCGTCACCCACGTCGGCGCCCCACCGCGCGGAGAGCTGCAGCGTCTTGGAGGCGGCGTCGGCATCCCAGAACTGCGCCGCGTCGACGCCGAGGAGGGCGACGGTCTGCTCGCAGAGGGTCTGCTTGATCCGGGGAAGATCGAAGGTCGTCGCGAGCGAACGGCCCGCCTCCCGGAGCCGGTCGAGGAAGCGGTGCGAGTCGCGCTCCTGCTGCAGGAGCCGTGCGGAGGCGACGGCGAGGGAGATCTCGACCGCGAGGTCGTCGAAGGCGGCGAGGACCGACGGGGAGATGCCCCGGGAGCGTCCGGCGGCGAGGCCGCAGAGAACGCCGACGGGCGCGCCGCGGTAGGCGATCGGCACGGCCACGAAGGCGAGGGGCGGCGCCAGGCGTGACAGGGCCGGTCCGCGCGGCAGGAGCGCCGCGACGACGGACTCGGCGCCGACGTCGGGCAGGAAGATCCGCGACCCCTCCGTCCCGAGGTGGGCGAGAAGAGCGTCGGGAATCTCCACGGTCGCGTCGCCGCCGCCGCCCCGCACGGCGACCGCCTGCGCGCCGGGGAGCTCGCCCGACGCGAGGATGCGGATGGCGCACAGGTCGAGGTCGAAATGCGGCCCGACGTCCTCCACCGTCCGGCGGACGATGCCGACCACGTCGGAAAGGCCCGAGAGCGACCCGTGCACGCGCGAGACGAACGCGCTTCGCTCGTGGGTTACGCGCTGCGATTCCAGGAGGCGCGCCTTTTCCAGGGCGCCCGCCGCGAGCTTCGAGAGCTCCTGCGCGAGACGGAGTTCCTGCGCCGTCAGGGCGAACCCGCCGCGGCGGGACATCGTCAGGAATCCGAAGACGGCGTCCCCGGCGTGGAGCGGGAGGGACATCCGCTTGCGCCGCGGCGGCATCCCGCGGGGCGTCGGCTCGTCCTCGAAGACGGGGCCGTGGGCGGAGAGACAGCGGAGGAGGATGTCGTCGCTCTCGATCGACCGGCGCCCGGGTTGCGCGATCGGCGTGGCGCCGCTCGTCGACACGCCCTGGCTCGTCAGCTCCTCGACCTCGCGCGTTTCGGCGAGAAATCGGAAGGCCTGGACGCGGTCGAACTCCAGCTCGCGGGAGAGGGAGGAGACCGTGAGGCGGATGACCTCCTCGGGATTGAGCGAGAGGAACGCGCCCGAGGCGAGCTCGAACAGGGCGACCGCCTCCTCGCGCCGCTTCATGAGCGTGGAGAGCGTCCGGTCCCGCTCGAGGACGTGCCCCACGGTGCGGGCGAAGAGGCGGACGGCCTCTTCGATGTCCGTCCCCTCGGCGCTCGCCGCGAGGGAGACGCCGAACGCGGCCTGCGTCTGCTCCTTGAGCTTCACCGGGGCGCCGACGTAGACGAAGCCGCCGTCCGCGGCCTTCTTCGCGCGCCCCTGGGAGAGGATCTCCTCGAGGTGCTGCGCCAGCCGGGTCTCGGCGGCCGGCGCGGCCGCCGACCGGCCCGAACGGATCATCGGGGGAACGCCGGCCCCGGGGAGGAGCGCGACCACGGGGGCATCGAAGAAATGAAGGGCCGCGCCGAGGATCCCTCCGAGGGCCTCGTCGAGGAGAAGGCCCTCTTTCAGCGCTCCCTCGAACGCCTTCAGGAGCGCGAGCTCGGTGGTCCGGTCAGACGCCATGTTCGGTGCTCGGTGGCTCATGATACTGCGTCGCGTAGAGGATCTGGGCCACCAGGGCGAGCAGTCCGACGTCGCGGAGCACGGTCATCCGCATGTCGTGGAGCCTCTCGGTGACGGACTTTCCCGCGTCGCGCACGTCGAAGCAGCCGCACTCGATGGCGTTTCCGCGGGCCAGATTGACGCCGAGGGCCGCGACGAAGAGGACGAGAAGCAGGCCGAGCAGCGCGGCGGCCGTCCGGTTCCAGATCCCGAGAACGAGGGCCACGCCGCAGAGCAGCTCGAACCAGGGAAGGACGAGGGCCGGGAGGTTGACGAGGCCGCCGGGCAGCAGGCGGTAGTTGTAGATCATGTGGGCGAAGGAGGGCGGATCGGCGAGCTTGGGGAGCGCGGCCCCGATGAAGAGAAGGCCGAGAGCGATCTGGACGCGCGTCGTGAGCCATTCGCTTCTGAGTCCGCGGCGAAGGGACGTCACGGGTTCGTCCCCGTCCGGACGGCGCCGCCCCGCCGGACCCAGTCCGGGAAACCGTCCCGGTAGACGAGGTTGTTGTTGAAGCCGGCGCCCCAGAGCTTCTGGGCGAGGAGGTGCGAGTCCTCGCAGTCGCCCCCGGAGCAGTAAAGAACCAGGGGCTTCTTCCCGTCCTGCTCGCCGATCAGCGCCAGCACCTTCTCGTCCACGTCGGATTCCCAGACCGAGACGGGTCGCGCGCCGGCCACGTGCCCTTCCTCGAAAGCCGAGGTCCGGCGCGCGTCGAGGAACGGAACACCCGCGGCGTGGAGTCGCGCCGCATCCTCGCCGGAGATCTCCACGTACGGCTTGTCGGGATGGGGAGGAAAGGCTGCAACCGGATCGAACGCGGGCGACGCGGGGGAGAAGGAGACCGGAGATTTCCTGGAAGGCGCAGATTCCGCGGATGCGGCGGCGGCGCCTCGCGGCTTCGCCGGGGCAGGGGTCGGCTCCCTATTCACCTTCGAAGCAGAACTTGCTGACCCTTGCTGCGCTGTAGCAGGGGACGACTCCGCCTTCACGGCCTGCTCGGGAGCAGAAGAATCCCCGGCGGGCGCCGCCTTCGTCACCGTCGTCGCGTTCGGGTAGTCGCCGGGGAGCTTCAGCTTCCGTTCGCGCGAAGCGAGCCCGTTCGAGACGAGGGCCACGACGACCGCGACGAGAAGAAGCGTGGCGGCCTCGAGGAGATGGCGCCGGACGTTCATCGGTTCTCCCGCCAGGACGGCATGCCGCCCGCGGCGCAGCGATTCTAAGCAAGGGAGGGACCGGTCGCGGCCGGTGCGGCGGAATGAGACCTACCGGCAGTTCGGACAGTGCCCGCGGAGCGTGACCGAGACGCTTTCGACCGTGTGGCCGCCCGCGAGACGCCGCTTCGGGAAGGGGGGAACGGCCTCCCAGGGGATGTCCTCCAGGCCGCCGCAGGCCGTGCAGACGAAGTGGTGGTGCCGGTCGACGTTGGCGTCGTAGCGGACCACGGCGTCCTTGAAAACGAGCTCGCCGACGAGCCCGACGTCACGGAGCGAGTGGAGGACGTTGTAGATGGACGCCCGCGCCGCCGTGGGAACGTCTTTGTTGACCGCGTCGCCGATCTCCTCGGCGGTCGGGTGGTGCTTGGTCCCGGCGAGATAGGAGAGGACGGCCAGCCGGGGGTGCGTCACCCGGAGGCCCTTCTCCCTCAGGCGTTCGGCCGCCCAGCTGCGTGGATCCGTCACATGATTAGATTAAGTCCAAATTGATCCGGACGCAATCCCGGCGAAGAAAGGGCTACTTCGGGTCCTTCACGTCTTTCGCGTCGGTGACGAAGGTGCGTCCGAACCGGCTCCAGCGCGGACCCTTGAAGAAGTCCTGGTGCCAGCTCCACATGATGCCGACGGCGCGGCCGAGAAGATCGCTCGAGGGACGCGTGCCGAAGAAACGGGCGTCGCGACTTTCGTCCCGATTGTCGCCCATGACGAAGACTTCTCCGTCGGGAACGGTGATCGGCCCGAAGTTCCGGAAGGCCGGGCGGTCGGGGAGGATCCGGACCGGGTGGGGACGGCCCGTCAGGTCTTCGGTCCCGAGGAGGACCGTCTCGCCGTCCTCGGCCGCGAGGGGAGGGAGGAGCCGGATCGGCACCACCAGGCCGTTGATGGTGAGGATCTCGTTCTTCAGCTCGACGACGTCTCCGGGAAGGCCGATGAGCCGCTTGACGAACGGGATGCTGCCGCCGTCGGGGTTCCGGACGACCACGACGTCTCCGCGGCGTGGTACGCCAGTCGAGAAGAGCTTGATCCGGGAGAAGGGGAGCCGGATCTGGTAGGCGGACTTCCAGACGAAGACCCGGTCGCCCTCCAGGATCGTCGGCTTCATCGAGCCGGTCGGGACGACATACCAGTCGGCGAGGACGGAACGCGCCGTCAGGATGACGGCGGCCATGAGGACGAGGTGGCGGACGTCGCGGAGGAGCGCCGCCCGCTTTTCCTTTGTGAACGCCATAGGCGCGGGAGTTTATCCTTGAGGGGGATGAAAGGCCCATCGAAGCGTCCGCCCCGGTATACGGACGCGCACGCCCGCTCGGGCGTGGGGGAACCTCTCCCGCCGCTCGAGACGTGGCCGTCCTCCTACCCCGAGGACTACGAGGTCGTGATCACGATCCCCGAGTTCACCTCGATCTGCCCGAAGACGGGCCTGCCCGATTTCGCGACGCTGACGGTCTCCTACGTTCCCGGTCGCCGCTGCGTCGAACTCAAGTCGCTGAAGGAGTACCTTCTCGCGTACCGCGCGCTCGGCATCTTCAACGAGAACGCGGTGAACCGCGTCCTCCGGGACCTCGCCCGTGCCGCCCGGCCGCGCCGGATGACGGTGCGGGGCGTCTTCACGCCGCGGGGCGGCCTGCAGACGACGGTGGAAGCCCGCTGGCCGCTCTCCCGATCCGGACCGCGCCGCCGCCCTTGACAGCACGCGGAGGCGGAGCCATGTTGAAGGTGCCTCGACACAACGGGAGCGGGCCCGAGCACGAGTTCGAGAAACCGTAACCGAGGGATCCGAAGCCCGGGGTGGAGAGGCGGACAGGGCCGGCTCCGAGCCCGGGTCTCCCGACCGGGAGGGCGCCTCGACGACGATCCGGCCCCCAAAAGGACCGCGGATGCGGTCCTCAAGAAGGGCGGTCGAAGGGACCGCCCCCAACCGGGTCCCGGCCCTCACGGGCCGGGACCTTTCTGTTGCTGAACCGGGCTGAACCGACACATGTCGGTTCCCCCGGACCCCCTCCGTCCGGATAGGCGCCGCGCGAAACGCTATTTCTTTTTCGGGGCCGGGGCCGACGCGGCGGGCTTGTTGGGCTTGCCGGGCTTGCCGGGAGGGAAGGAGCCGTCGGGCGTCATCCGCCGGTAGAGATCGAGCACGTTCTGCGTGTCGAGCGCGATCGGGCAGTACTCGCCGATCTTCCTCGCCGCGAGTTCACCCGAGACCCGGGCCTCGGGGGCGCTCCGGGCCTTCATGTCGGTGAGGATCTCGAGAACCCGCTTGAGGTAGGCCCGCGTCTTTTCGATTTCGGCATTCGCCGAAGTGACCGCCGGTCCCCGCGTCGCGACGAGAGCCTGCGGGTGGAGCGCCTCGATCCGTTCGAGCACCTTGAGCCACTGCTTCGGATCGGCACCCGGGTCGATCGTCAGCGGGCAGCGCGTCGGCGTGACGAGGTCTCCCGCGTACACGACGCCGCTCGCCGGCTCGTAGAGCCAGACGTCGAAGGCCGTGTGCGCGGGAGCGGGGACGGCGTGGATCTCGACCGTCTTCGCCTTCCCCTTGAGGAGCAGTGTGTCGGTGACGCCGACGATCGTGGGGGCCTTCCCCGCGGCGCCGCGAAGGAGGCCCTGCATCTCGTCGACGGCGCGCTGGTTCACGATGAGCATGACGTCGGTCGGGAGCATCGCCGCAAACCCGTCGTTCGAGTCCGGGCGGAAGTGCGTCATCACGATCCACCGGACGGGCTTGTCGGGAACGGTCCGCTTCACCTCGGCGAGGAGGTTCTTCGCGTCGGTGCTGCTCGCGCCCGTGTCGAGGAGGAGGACGCCGTCTCCCAGATCGAACCACGCGCAGTTCGTCGGGCCGAAGCGCCCCATCCACGAGTTGGGGTCCGTCTGCGCCGTTTCGAAGGCGGGAAGCGCCGGGGCGGCGGGCGCCGGACGCGACGCCGTGCCGGGAACCTGGGCGGGCGCCGTCGCCGGGAGGAGCAGGGCCGCGATCGCGGCGGTGAGGGTCGTCGTGACGTACCGGTTCATGAAGTCTCCTGTTCATCGGAACGGTCGGCTCCCGGCGACGGAAGTCGCCGGAGGAGATCGCCGCTCCGGAAAAGCTCGATCTGGGCCTCCACCTCCCGCGCGAGGGCGGCCTTCAGGCGCGGCAGCCGCTCGGCGCCCAGAAGGCGCTTGGCCGCGGCGAGGGCGGGGAGGGAGCGCTCGGCGTAGTCGCCGGCGCGGGCCACCGCGGCGGGCAGGCTCGAGCCCTCGTCGACGAGGAGATCGACGAGGCCGATCTCTTTCGCGCGGACGGCGCCGATCCGCTCGGCCGCGAAGACGGCGTCCGCGGCGCCGCCGTGCCCGAGGCGGAGCGGGAGGTGGAAGGTCGCGCCCCAGGCGGGGACGAGGCCGACCGCGGTGTACGAGGGGAGGAAGAACGCGGCGTGACCTGCTCCCGACGAGGCGATCCGGACGTCGGTCGCCAGGGCGAGGGAGAGGCCGCCTCCCGCCGCCGCGCCGTCGAGAGCCGCCAGGACCGGCCGCGGCATCTCGGCCATCGCGACCACGGCCCGTCCTCCGGCCTCGAGGAGGTCGCGGAAGCCGCCGACGTCGCCCGCCTCCGCCAGCGCGCGCATGACGTCCAGGTCGCCGCCGGCCGAGAAGGCCCCGCCGGCCCCCGTGATCACGATGGCGGGTACGGTCGGGTCCTTTCCGAGCGCCTCGACCGTGCCGGCCAGCATCTCGGCCATCGCGGTGGAGAACGCGTTCCGGGTGGCCGGGCGGTTGATCCGCACGACCGGGACGAGCCCTTCGAGGAGCACCTCGATGGCGGCGGCCTCGCGCCGGCCCCGCGCCGCTTCGCCCGCGCGGCAGGCGTCGAGAAAGGCGGTCAAGAGCCGCTTCTGGTCGGGACGTGAAACGAGTTCCTCGGGGTGCCACTGCACGCCGGCGCAGAAGGAGCCCTCCCGCCGCTCGAAGGCCTCGACGAGATCGTCGGGGGAGGCCGCGAGCGCCACGAGGGAGGGTGCGAGATCCTTGACGGCCTGGTGGTGCCGCGAGTTGACGGTTTCGACCGCCGCGACGGCCCGCGCGAAGGGCGAGCCGGCGCCGGCCGCCGGAGAGATGCGAATGGGATGCTCCGGCGCGTCGAGGTCCTCGTTCTCGCCGCCGTGGACGACGCCGCGGCTTCGCTGCGAGGGAAGGTCCTGCCAGAGCGTTCCGCCGAGGGACACGTTGAGGACCTGGTGGCCGCGGCAGATGCCGAAGACCGGAACCTGTCGCTCGAGGGCGCGCCCGAGGAGCCTGAAGTCGAGCGAGTCGCGCTCGGGGCGGATCTCGACGCCCGGAGCGGAGAGCGTCTCTCCGAAGCGCGACGGCTCCACGTCGGGCCCTCCCGCGAGGAGCAGCCCGTCGAAGTCCTCGGGGAGCTTCTCGCCGGGAACGGCGAAGACCACCTCCTCCGGGAGGGCGCCGGCGCAGAGCAGGGCGCCGCGATAGCGCTCGTTCGGCTGCTTCCGGTCGGTGGCGACGACGATCTTCATGGCGCAGGCGCTCCGGCGCCAGCAACGCCCGTGCCGGAGGCGGCGGGGCGAAGCACGCGGCGGGAAGCGCGGATTATAGGGAGGAAGGGCTTTCCGCCTCCCAGAAGCGGGTGAAGAGGTACCACTGCTCGGGGTTTTCGCGGATGACGCCCGTCAGGATGGCCACCCATCGCTCCATCGCCGAGGTGAGCTCGCCGTCGTCCGGTTCGCTCCTCGAGCCGGGTGCGACGCCGAGGCGGATCGGCGATTCCACGACCGTCCGGTACCTCCCGTCCGGCTCCATCAGGACGAAGACGGGAAAGATCGGCACCCCGGCGACGGCCGCGAGCCGGAACGGCCCGGTGGGAAAGGAGGACGTCCGGCCGAGAAAGGGGAGCGTTCGCCCCGTCCCGGCCACGTCGCGGTCTCCCTGCATGGCGACGAAGAGCCCCTGGCGCAGGGCCCGGAGAAGAGGGACGAACGCGAAGGGGGACGACGTGACCGGGATTCCCTCCACCCCGATCCGCCGTCGCGCCTCGGTCCGGTGCCGCTCGATGACCGGGGAGGGGTCCGGGACGTAGGCAACCGCCGCCGACGCGCCGAAGCCGCGGAGGAAGAGCCCTCCCAGCTCGTAGTTGCCGACATGGGCCGTCAGGAGAATCGCTCCCGTTCCCCGCCGCGCCGCCTCGACGAGCCTCTCGTGGCCCCGGCGCGAGGCGACGAGGGCGTTCGGGTCGACGTCGCCGCGGGAGGTGTACCGGAGAAGGTCGATCCAGAGGCGCGAGTGATTCGAGACCATCGCCCGCCCCGTCTCCTCGACGCGCCGGTGGACGGGCGGCAGGCCGAGAACGGCGGCCACGTTGTCCACGATCGCGCCGTGGACCGTCTCGCGCTCCCAGATCGCCCGCTCGGCGGTCGCCTCCGCGAGCCTCGCGACCCACGCCGTCGGCAGGGTTCGCGCCATCCACCGGAAGAACGAAAACCAGAGTCCGAACGTCAGGTGCGAAAGACGGGAGACGATCGTGGGACTCTCGCTCACCCGGGCAGTATCGGTCGGCGGCGCGGCGGGTCAAGCCGCGGGGCGAGAATGTCACGACGGGCCACGGGAATCGTCTCGTCGCCGCACCATCCGCGGATCGGTTCGGAAGTCGGGCAACGGCACCCGGCCGTCGGGTCGAGAGCTTGGTCCTCGTTAAGATAACGGCGGTTCGGGGGAGTCTGGGCCATAAGCGACGACCTTTCCCCACGCGGTCCTGCGGGCGGATACCGGCGGGCTCTTCTCGTCCTCTGCCCGCACGTCGTCCTTCTTGTCCTCCTCGTGGCGACGTGGAAACGGTGGATCCTCCCATTCGCCGACTCGCCGCGAGAGCTGCTGACGGCGCTCCGCCTCGCTGAGGGGGAGGTCCTCTATCGCGACGTAACGTACCCGTACGGTCCGGTCGCGCCCTACCTGGATGCACTGATCCTGCGGATCTTCGGAAAGACGGTCGAGGCGCTCGTCTTCTGGCGGGTCCTACTTTCGTTTCTCGCGGCCGAGGCAATCCGCCGACTCGCGAGTCGACTTCTCGCCCCGCTGTCGGGGCCTCCCCGCGAAACGGGATCGGCCGCCATAGCCGGCCTTGTCGTGGCCGCCTGCTTCTTCCAGGGGCAGGGAGGTACGTATCCGTTCCCGTACAGCGTCGCCGCGCTGGTCGGAACCGCCGGGATCTGGTGGGCGGTCGAGCTCGCCCTTGGCGCCGGAAGCCACGGACGGACGCTCGCAGCCGGAGCCGTTGTGGGACTCGCCGCGGCCTCGAAGATCGAGTACACCATGGCGGCCGTCGGCCCGCTCCTTGCCCTTTTCCTTCGACGGCCTCGGCGGGAAGCTCTCGGCGCCTCGGCCCTGGCCCTTGCAATTCCGGCCGCCGCGTACCTTCTTCCTTTCACGGTACTTTCCGTCGAGCACCTGGCCGTCTATGGGCCCCTGATCGCCGGCAGAACCCCGATCGAGTGGAAGACGTTTTACGCCGAGGTCTTCTGGGGCGGAACGGCGAGGGAATTCGTCTCGGGAAGCTTCCTCGGAATTCTCTGGCCGTCCGGAGTTCTCTTCGGAGCGGCCGGACTTGCCGGTCATGTAACAGGCTCGATCGGCCCCAGCCTTCGAAAATGGCTGACCGGGCTCTTCTTCGGACTCGGCGCGCTGGCCGCTTGGCGCGCACCGGGCGCCTCGGAGCTGCACGTCCTCATGCCCCTCGGAATCGTCGCGTTCGGAATCGACTTCGTTCGCTTCCTTCGGAACGGGGCCGGGAGGTACGCGCGCTCTGGGGAGGTCGCGTGCCTCGCCGTCGGGCTTGCGATGCTGCCGGCCGTTCTCCGCCAACCATTCTTCTTTCTTGTGAATGTTTACGCCGCCTTCTCGGCGCCGCTGGCGATGACGGTCGCCATCGCGTTTCTCCTTCGCCGCGCCCGTCAGGCGGCGATTGTGGCCGCTTTCGTTGCGGGAATTGCGGGGGCGCAGATGCTGTCGCGCGTCGAGTACTTCCGGGCGGGGCCATGGAGCGCTGTCTCGTTTCCGCGAGGGTCGATCGTTCTGAGGGAGTGGGACGCGAGGCTTCTGACAGCCCTCGTGGACGCCGTCGAGCGGACGACGCCACGGGACTCCTACGTCGCCGGATTTCCAGAAGGCGGGCTCGTCCTGTTCCTGACGGGTCGGCGCTCCCCGTTCCGGGACACGCAGTTCCTTCAGGGCGTTCAGAACGGTCTTGCCGAGGCGCAGATGATCGACGCCCTGCGAACGAAAGACGTCCGCGCCGCTTTCGTCGTCGAAGCCCCGACGTTTCTCGCGGGCCCCCTCCCATTCGGTGAGGGGTACCTGACGTCATTTCGGGCCGAGCTGGACCGGCGGTTTCTCCCCGTCGCCCGGTTCGGCCCGAGGACTCCTGGCGAGCGATGGGGTCCGCGCAACGCATCCGCCGTCTTCTTTCTCCCGACCCGTGACGCGGGAACGATCCCCGAGCAACGGTTCCCGCCCTGACCCCGTCCTGGTCGAAGTGAATCCGGGAAGCGGCCTGATTCCATTGACTCAGGGCGTGCCGGAAACGGCGGTCTTGTGGTTAACATGACGATCCCGCGAAGGAGGCGCCATGCGCAGGCCCGTCGTCCTGATCACGGGGGCAAGCGGCGAGATCGGCCACGGGCTGATCACCGCCCTCTCCGAAGACGGCTCCCGTCCCATTCTCACCCTCGACCTGAAGCCCCTCGAGGGGGAGCTCGCCGGGCGCGTCGAGCGGCAGTACGTCGGCTCGGTCCTCGAGAGGAACCTTCTCGAGCGGATCCTCTCCGAATACGAGATCGACCTGATCTTCCACCTCGCGGCCCTCCTCTCGACGCGCGGCGAGTTCACGCCGGTGACGGCCCACCAGGTGAACGTCGAGGGGATGATCTTCATGCTCGAGTTCGCGCAGGCCGAGCGTGTCTCGCACGGGCGACCGGTGACGTTCCTCTACCCCTCGTCCGTCGCCGCGTTCGGGCTCCCCGACCTGTCGGTGAAGGCGCGTTCCGGCAAGGTCAAGGAGGACGAGTACAACCAGCCGGCGACGATGTACGGCTGCAACAAGCTCTACTGCGAGCAGCTCGGGCGCTACTACTCGGAGCGCTACAAGCAGCTTTCGGCCGAGGCGGTCTCGCGGATCGACTTCCGCTGCGTCCGCTTCCCCGGCCTCATTTCGGCCGTGACGATCCCGTCGGGCGGCACGTCCGACTTCGCTCCGGAGATGATCCACGCGGCCGCGCAGGGGAAGCCGTACAACTGCTTCGTCCGCCCCGACACGCGGATCCCCTTCATGGCGATGCCGGACGGCGTCGAAGCCCTTCTGAAGCTCGCCGCGGTCTCCGGCGATCACCTGACGCGGCGGGTCTACAACGTCGGGGCCTTCAGCCCGTCGGCCGCGGAGATCCGCGACCTCGTCGTCAACGCTTTTCCCGGCGCGGCCATCTCGTTCGTCCCCGACCTGAAGCGGCAGGGGATCGTCGACTCGTGGCCGGCCGAGGTGGACGACTCGGCGGCGCGGAAGGACTGGGGATTCGCGCCGAAGTACGACCTGAAGCACGCCTTCAGCGACTACCTGCTTCCGGCAATCCGCGCCCGCTACGGACGATAGTCGTCAGTCGCCGGCGCTGTCGTCGCGGACGAAGCCGTGGGTGGCGGCAGTCGCCTGCAGCTCGACCGGCCGGACGAAGCGGGCAACGGAGTTCTTCGTCCCCTGAACGCGGAGTTTCCCGAAGAGGAACTCGAATTTCCTTTCGAGGGCGACGCCGATCTCGTGCCGGGCGGCCTCGGGGAGCTCCCAGGCGGCCTTCTTGAACGGTCCGATCGCCTTTTTCCGCGACTTGTAGAGGAACTGCTCCTCGGTGTCCTTCTCCTTCCGCTCGTCGGCCGCGTGCGCCCGGATCCAGGCGTACATCTCGTCCTTCAGCGCCTTCGGGAACGCGGCGTGCTCGTAGACCATGTTCTGGAACTCGGTGGCGAGGTGGACCTCGCAGGCGCCGTGGTTCGGGAACTCGTGGAACATCTCGGCCGGAAGGGTCGAGGCGCCGTGCTGGACGGCGCCGGCGAGGCCGAACTCGGTCCGGGCGATCTTCGAGATCGCCTGCATCGCGTCGAAGTCGATGCTGACCCTGGCGACGGTCCCGTCGGGCAGGACGACGCCGCCGTGCGAAGTGCCGGTGTTGATGGAGATCTTCGAGACGCCGGTCATCCCCGGGGGCAGGGCCGCCCGGTACCCGTTCATGTAGGCGCGGAACTCCTCGGGGGAGGAGACGCCCTTCCCGACTTCCCCGATCTCACCGCCGACCGACACCGTGATCCCCTTCGGCTCGCGCGCGCGGATTCTCTTCGTGAAGTGCGCGGCGCTCTCGAAGTTCTTCCGCTGCTCTTCCGTGACGTTCGGCCGGCCGAGCTCGACGAGCGTCGACGTATCGATGTCGATGTTGCAGAAGCCGGCGGCGAGCGACTCGTCGATGAGCATTTCGATCGCCGTCATCTCCGGCTTCGGGTCGACGGCGAACTTCTTCGCGTTGACCTGGAAGTGGTCGCCCTGGAGGAAGACGGGCCCTTCGTGCCCTTCCTTGATCGCGGCGGCGAGCATGACGGCCGAGTACTCGGCGGGACGCTGATCGGTATAGCCCATCTCGCTCCGGGCGATCTCGAGGAGAAAGGCGCCGACGTCGTGCCTCTTCGCGGCACGAAAGATCGCCCGGGCCGTGTCGTAGGCCAGCATCCGGACGTTGATGGCGGGCGCCGTGAACCCTCCCGTCTCGCCGCGACCGACGGCCATGTAGAGGTCGTGGATCGAGGCCGGAAGGATGCCGAGCGCCGCGGCGGACCTCCGGATCGCCCGTCGAGCCTCGTCCCGTTTCTTCACATCGGTCTCGAAAACGGCCCAGTGGACGAGCGCGTCGATTCCCATGGAGCGGAAGGAAGCCGGATCGCGCCGGGCGTCTTCCACGATCTTGTCTTCGAAGCTGCTCATGTGGCTCCTCCCGCTCTTTCCGCGCGATTCTAGCGAGGCCTCAGAACGCCGGAGTCTTTTTCCCGGGCGCGCCGGCCGAGGTGGCGAACGGGATGACGGCCGACATGTCCCTGTTCCCGAGACCGGCCGCCTCTGCCCGCGCGAAGACGTCCCGGGCCGCGGCGACCAGAGGACAGAAGGCGTCCCCGCCGCCGCTCTCGACCGCGATCCGGAGGTCCTTCTGCATCAGGGCGAGGCGGAACGCCACGGCGTCCGGGTCGTGACGGAGGAACTCCCATTTCGTCCGGACGTAGGGGGCCAGGGCGGGAACGGCCAGAAGCCACGCCGTCGCCTGCTCGCCGTCCAGTCCCAGGCGTCTCGCCAGGCCGAGCGCCTCGCCGAAGGCGGCGAGGCCGACGCCGAAGAGAAGGTTGTTGACGAGCTTCATGGCCGACCCCTGTCCCACGGGGCCGAAGCGGATCGTCGTCTTCGCCACGGCGTCGAGGACGGGACGCGCCTGCTCGAGGGTCTCCGGATCTCCACCCGCGAGAAGCGTGAGCGTCCCGTCGGCCGCCGGCCCGACGCTTCCCGCCACGGGGACGTCGCAGAAGGCAGCGCCCCGTCCGTTGGCCATCGCGGCGAAGCGGCGCGAGGCATACGGCGTGACCGTCGAGAAGTCGAGCCAGACCGTCCCAGGGGAAATTCCGGCGAGAAGCCCGTCGGCTCCTCCCGCCGTGGCCTCGACCGCCGCGGGGTCGGTGAGCATCGTGCAGACGATCTCCGCGCCGGCAGCCGCCTCCCGGGGCGTGGCGGCGGCGACGGCCCCGTCGAGAGTGAGGGCCTTCGCCCTCTCCTGGGTCCGGTTCCAGACGCGGAGCGGAAAGCCCTTCCGGAGGATGTTGCGCGCCATCGGGCGCCCCATGGCGCCGAGGCCGAGAAATGCGACGGTCATCATGCCGGGATCTTAAGATCCGTCCGTGATCCGGCGCGGTCTGACCCCTGAGGAGCTCTCGTCCCTTGAAGAGGTGGTGGGGGGGGCGCACGTCGTGACGGCCGCGGACGAGTTGACGTCCTACACGAAGGACTGGACGCGCGACCTCGTTCACGCGCCTGCCGCCGTCGTGAAGCCGAGGACGACGGAGGAGGTTTCGCGGCTCCTCGGCTTCTGCGACGGGCGCCGGATTCCGGTGACGCCGCAGGGGGGCCGCACCGGAATGTCGGGGGGCGCGCTCGCGGTCCACGGGGGGGTCGCCCTCTCGCTCGAACGGATGAACACGATCCGCGAGATCGACACCGCGAACTTCGTGGCGGTCGCCGAGGCGGGCGTCGTCACGCAGACGCTCCAGGAGGCCGTCGAGGAGAAAGGGCTCTTCTACCCGCCGGACCCCTCCTCGCGCGGCTCGTGCCTCGTGGGCGGCAACGTGGCCGAGAACGCCGGAGGACCGCACGCGGCCAAGTACGGCGTGACGGGAAAGTGGGTCCTGGGGCTGGAGGCGGTCTTCGCGGACGGGCGCGTCACCGTGACCGGCGGGAAGACGCGCAAGGACGTCGCCGGGTACGACCTGACCTCGCTCCTCGTCGGGAGCGAGGGGACGCTCGCCGTCGTGACGGCCGCCTGGCTCCGCCTCATCACGAAGCCGGCCGCCTTCTCCACCGTCCTCGCCCCCTTCGGCTCGCTCGAGGAGGCCGCCCGCGGCGTCGTGGAGATCCACCGCGCGGGGCTGGTCCCGTCCGCCTGCGAGGTGATCGACCGCCCCTCGGTCGAGGCGTCCTCGCGGAAGAAAGGGGTCGGCGTGCCGTTCCCGGCGGCCGAGGCGCGGATCCTCCTCGACTTCGACGGCGGGTCCGACGAGGAGGTGGAGCGGGACGTGACGCGGGCGGGGGAGATCCTCCTCGAACACGGCGCCCTCGACGTCGCCCTCGCGACGGACGAGGCGAAACGGCGGACACTCTGGGAGGTCCGCCGCGGCATCGCCGAAGCGATCCACGACCTCGGCGTCTCGATCGAGCTCGACGTGGCCGTGCCGCGGAGCGAGCTCGTGGCGCTCGTCGAAGGCGTCCGCCGGATCGCGACGG
>DATIWM010000284.1:0-3179 GCA_035519355.1 Thermoanaerobaculia bacterium
ACCCGCGTCCGGTCGATCGCGGCCTGCGCCTCGGCCCGGGAGCTTCCCCGCGGGACCGACCTCGCCATCGTGGCGGTCCCGCGCGATACGGTGCTTTCGGCCGTGGACGACTGCGCGGCCGCCGGGATCCGCGCCCTCGTCGTCGTGACGGCCGGCTTCGCGGAGTGCGACGCGAGCGGCCGCGCCTTGCAGGACAAGCTCCTGGAGAGGGTCCGGGGCCACGGGATGCGGGTGGTCGGGCCGAACTCGATGGGCCTCCTGAACACCGATCCCGCCGTGCAGCTCAACGCCTCGGTCTATCCCGACCTGCCGCCCCGCGGGAGCGTGGCGATGTCGTCCCAGAGCGGCGCGCTCGGCCTCGCCATGCTCGCCCTGGCGCGGCAGCGGCACGTGGGGGTCTCGACCTTCGTCAGCATCGGAAACAAGGCGGACATCTCCGGAAACGACCTTCTCCAGTACTGGCAGGGGGACGACGCGACGCGCGTCATCCTTCTCTACATCGAGTCGTTCGGAAACCCGCGCCGCTTCGCGCGGCTCGCCCGGAGCGTCAGTCGCACCAAGCCGGTCGTCGTCGTGAAGGCCGGGCGCCGGACGCCGGTGCCGGAGCCGCCGGGTCCGGGGGTGGCGTCCCCCGCGGCGGGCGACGCCATCGTGGATGCGCTCTTCCGCCAGACTGGCGTCATCCGGGCCGACACCCTCGACGAGATGTTCGACATCGCCGCCGCTCTCGATCGGCAGCCGCTGCCGAAAGGACGCCGGGTGGCGATCGTCTCCGACGGCAGCGGGCCCGGGGTACTCTGCGCGGGGGCCTGCGAGGCGGCGCGACTCTTCGTGCCGCCGCTCTCGGAGGCGACGGCGACGAAACTCCGGGCCTTTCTCTCCCCGGCCACGCCCATCGGCAACCCGCTCGAGATGGTCTTCTCCACGACCGCGGACCCGTACCGGCACGCCGTCGAGACGCTACTCGCCGCACCCGAAGTGGATTCCCTCATCGTGATCCACTCGCTTCTCGACGCGAAGCTCTCGAGCGCCCTCGGGGAGGCGATCCGTCAGGGCGTTGCGGCAGGGCGGGCGGCGGGAGGGGTGGGCAAGCCCGTCCTGGCCTGTCTCGTGGCGAAAGAGGACGCCGGCACGCCGATGCTTCTCTTCGGCGAGAGCGTCCCCACGTACGCCTTTCCGGAATCGGCCGCGCGGGTGCTCGGCAAGGTGGCGGCCTACGCGGACTGGCGGGCCGGCCCGCACGGAATCATCCCGGACTTCGACGACATCGCCACCTCCACCGCCCGCGAAATCTGCCAGCGCGCCCTCGGCGAACGCGGGGCCGGCTGGCTGCCGGCCTCGGAGGCCCGGGCCGTCCTTCTGGCCATGCGCCTTCCGGTCGAGCCGGACGGGGTCGCCCCGGGCGCCGGGCCGGTTTCCGACGACGTGCTCCTCGAGACGGCCGGCGAGAAGGAGATCGAGGTCCGCGTGAGCATGCGCGAAGATCCGTCGTTCGGGCCGCTGATCGTCTTCGGATTGGGCGGGATCTATCTGGAGCTCGTCGCCGACACGGCGGTCCGCGTGACCCCGCTGACGGACCGGGCGGCGGCCGCCATGGTCCGGGAGATCCGGGGCTACCCGCTCCTCGAGGGGTACCGCGGACATCCTCCGGCAGACCTCAAGGCGATCCACGATCTGCTTCTCCGCGTCTCCCGCCTCGTCGAGGAGGTCCCCGACATCGCGGAGCTTCAGCTCAGCCCCGTCTTCGTCGGGCCTCCCGGCCGCGGCTGCCGGATCCTCGACGCCAAGGTCCGCGTGGCCCCTCCGCGGAAGGGGCAGGTGGCGCGGTATACGACAACGGCCTCCCCGGCCCCGGTCGGGAGCGAGAGCTCCGGAGGAGAATCGGATGATGGAAACGCCTGACCATGGCTGGCTCTGCGCGAAGATCGTCGAGGAGAGCCCCATCGCCATTCTCTTCGCCGATCGCGAAGGCCGGATCCGCCTCTGGAACAAGGGATCGGAGGCCGTCTTCGGCTACACGGCCGACGAGGCGCTCGGCCAGTCGATGGACCTGATCGTCCCGGAGCGCCAGAGGGCCCGGCACTGGGAAGGCTGGGACCGCGTCATGGCGACGGGGACCACGCGTTACGGCAAGGACGTTCTGGCCGTGCCGGCCCTGAAGAAGGACGGCTCGCGGATTTCGGTCGAGTTCTACATTCTTCTCCTCCGCGCTCCGACCGGCGAGATACTCGGGGCCGCCGCGCTCCTCCTGGACGTGACCGCGCGGTGGCAGCAGCAGAAGGATTTGAAGGCGCGCCTGCAGGCCCTCGAGGCCAGGGCCGCGGAGGGGTAGATGGACTTCCAGCGTCTGAACGACCTGAAGGCCCCGGACGGCCACGTCGTTCCGGGCTTCCTTCTCGCGCCCGCGTCGCCGCGCGGCGGCGTGGTCGTCTGTCACGGCTACGGCGGATCGAAGGAGCACATGCTGGGGCTCGCCGCGAACATCGCCGAACACGGCGCCGCCGCGCTCGCGATCGACCTCTGCGGGCACGGCGAGAACAGAGCCCCGATCGGCCCGGGGATGCGCGACGAGCTGGAGGCGGCCGTCGCCTTCGTCCGGCGGTTCGGAAAGGCCGGCGCCATCGGCCACAGCCTCGGAGGACGGCTCGCGCTCATGCTGTCCGCGGACGTCATGGTGGCGATGTCCCCCTCCGTCATGATGCAGATGTCGCCCCAGGGCAAGTGGATGTTCGAGAACCTCCCGAGTCCCGGGGTCCGGGAGCCCTACTCCGGCTACGTCCTCGAGCTGCTCGAGAAGCTGGGGCCCGTACCGCCGCAGGGCCGCCCCTGCCTCCTTCTCTACTCCGAACGGGACATCCAGGGGCTTCTCGACGGGGCCGGCGGCCTCCTGGCGCAGTTGCCCCGGGCCGAGAAACGCCTCGTCACCGAGGACATACGCCCCGACGTGCAGCACGAGAGCGGCCTGATCCGGTACCTGCCGCGCTGGTTCAACCACATCGAGCTCAAGTCCAATGCCTCGGCCTGCGCAACGGCCGCCGCCTGGCTCGCGGGACACCTCGCCGCGGCCTGAGGCCTCCCCATTTCTCGAAGACCGTGTGCTACGCTGAATCGAAGAGGGGAGCCGCGACATGAGATGGGAGTATCTCGACCGGATGGTCATCTTCCAGGACGCCGAAGGA
>DATIWM010000285.1:0-12820 GCA_035519355.1 Thermoanaerobaculia bacterium
TCGGACGCGATGATCTCCCCTTCGGTCATCTCGAGCGTGACCTTGGAGAGGAGCCGCAGGATCTCGAGGTCCCCCTCGTCGAGGGCGATCTCCATCGACTTGATGTAGAGGTAGTCGCCGAACAGAACGGTCAGCTCGTTCCCCCACCGCCGGTTCACGCTGATCCGGCCGCGCCGTGTCTCGGCGTCGTCGATGATGTCGTCGTGGACGAGCGTGGCCGTATGGAGGAACTCGACGACGGCCGCGTAACGGACGTCGCGGTCCCCCGCGTAGCCGAGGAGCCGGGCGCACAGGAGAAGGAGCGACGGCCGGATCCGCTTGCCGCCCCCCTCGACGAGGTAGTCCCCGATGAGGGAGATCGTCGGGATCGGGGACTTCGTGCGCCGCTCGAGCTCGGCCTCGACCTCCTCCAGCTTCGTCCGGATCGGCTCGAGGGCGCGGAGAAGGCGACGGCCGTTCTCGCGCTCCTCGGCCGGGAGGGTGGCGGTGAGAAGGCGGTCCCTGAGCGTGCTCGGTTTCATCGGTGCGGCGGCGATCTTATCGCGCCCGGCGGCGTTTCCCCCCTCGCTCTACGCCCCTTTGGGGAGCCCGGGAGGGCGGCGACGCCCGGCGTCTTCAGCCGCGGTAGTTCGTGAACTGCAGGGGGATGCCGAAGTCGGTGCCCTTGAGGAGCGCGATCACCTGCTGCAGGTCGTCCTTCTTCTTTCCCGTGACGCGGACCTGGTCCCCCTGGATGGCCGCCTGCACCCTGAGCTTGGCGTCCTTGATCGCCTTCACGATCTCCTTCGCCTTCTCGGTCTCGATCCCCTGCCGGACGGTCACGAGCTGGCGGACGGTCCCTTTGGCGGCCGGCTCCGGCTTTCCGTAGTCGAGCGCCTTCAGCGGGACGCCGCGCTTCACGAGCTTTCCCTGCAGGAGGTCGTTGACGGCCTTCAGGCCGAAGTCGTCGTTCGCTGTGAGCGTCATCTCGGTGCCCGCGAGGGAGAGGCCGGCGGCGGTCCCTTTCAGGTCGAAGCGCTGGCCGATCTCCTTCTGCGCCTGCGCGACCGCGTTCGAGACCTCCGGAAGGTTGACCTGCGAGACGACGTCGAAGCTCGGTTCGCTCATGGCCCTGTTCCGGCTCCTTTCACTCGGAGATGACCTTCGTCCCGGCGGGAGGCTTCGGGGCGAAGTCCGAGAGAGACCGGCGCGCTCCGGCCGCTTTCTGCGAGAAGGTGAAGGTCGTCCGGTTGCCGGCGCCGTCCGTCACGACGAGGCGTTTGACCTCCCCGGTGGCGGCCACCGCCAGGACGATCTGGGCCGGGTCGCCCCCGGACCGCGGGGTCAGCGAGACGTCCGCGAGGCCGTTCTCCCCGTCGGCGGCGAGGGCCTCGAACCGGGCGAGGACCGTCTCCTCGGACTCGAAGAAGAGGAGCGGCAGCCGCTCGCGGTCGGACGCCGGCAGCGTCTTGACGATCATCTGCCGGTCGGCCGCCACGTACTGTCGGGCGGCCTTCCCGTCGAACGCGAAGAGCTTTCCCTCCGGCCCGTCGTAGTCGAAGCGGATCTTGTCCGGAGCCTGCAGGGTCACGCGGCCGGTCTCGGGGGCGGCCGGCGCGAAACCGGCCGGGGCGTAGGTCTGGACGAAGTTCGCCGTGAACGACGGCGCCGACGAATACGCTCTCTGCACCCGGGCGAGCACCGCTCTCGCGTCGGGGGGGGTCGCGCCGGCCGGCCGCGCCGGCCTCTCCGTGAGAGCGAGTCCCGCCGCCAGCGCGAGCCCGGCGGCGATACGGACGGGAGAGGCCTCCTTCACGTTCGAAGAATCTCCCCGGATCTCAATGCCTGAAATGCCGCCGGCCGGTGAAGACCATGGCGACGCCGGCGGCGTCGGCGGCGGCGATGGCCTCGGCGTCGCGGACGGAGCCGCCCGGCTGGACGACGGCCGTCACGCCCGCCTCGGCGAGGACCTCGACGCCGTCGGGGAAGGGAAAGAAGGCGTCGGAGGCCGCGACGGCGCCGCGGGCGCGCGCACCGGCTTTCCCCACCGCGTCCCGGCAGGCGTCCACCCGGCTGGTCCTCCCGCCGCCGATTCCGAACGTCGCGGTCTCTCCCGAGACGACGATGGCATTCGAGACGACGGCCCTCACGACGCGGAACGCGAACCGGAGGGCCGCTCGCTCGGCCGGCGTCGGAGCGCGCTTCGTGGCGACCTTCCACGAGGTCTCGTCGTCGGCCGAGAGGTCTCCGTCCTCGACGAGGAGGCCGCCGTCGACTCCGCGCACCTCGATGCGCGGGCGGGGCCCGACCTCTGGCGCGACGGTGAGGACGCGGAGGTTCGGCTTCTTCGCGAGAATCGGCGTCGCGTCGGCGGCCACGTCGTACGCCACGACGACCTCGAGGAACTTCGCCGTCAGGGCGGCGGCGGCCTCGGCGTCGAGGGAGCCCGCAAAGGCGACGACCCCTCCGAAACCGGCCACGGGGTCGGACGCCCAGGCGTTGGCGAAGGCCTCGGCCATTCGCGGCGACACCGCGGCGCCCGACGGGATCCGGTGCTTGATGATCGTGAGGCCGCCCGGCCCGAGCGTCCGGGCGCCGAAGAGGGCGGCGTCGGCGTCGAGATAGTTGTTGTACGAGAGTTCCTTTCCCTGGAGCACCTTCGCCCGCGCGAGGGCCACGTCCGGAGCCGCCGGGTCGACGTAGAGGGCGCCCCGCTGGTGCGGATTCTCACCGTAGCGAAGCGTGGACGAGAGGGTGAACGTCGGCGTCAGCCATTCGACGAAGTCCCCGGAGCCGGTCTCGCTCGTCAGCCAGCGCGAGATCGCGGCGTCGTAGGCTGCCGTCCGCCGGAAGGCCCGGGCGGCCAGCCGCCGCCGCGTCGCCTCGGACGTGGTGCCGGTGGCGCGGAGCTCCGACAGAACCTCCGGGTAGTCGCCCGGGTCGGTGAGGACGGCGACGTGGGCATGGTTCTTGGCCGCCGCCCGGAGGAGCGAGGGCCCGCCGACGTCGATCTTCTCGATGACCTCGGCGAAGGAGGCCGAGCCGGAGGCGACGGTCTCCTCGAACGGGTAGAGGTTGACGGCCACGACGTCGATCGGGTGGACGGCGTTCTCTCCGGCTTCGCGGACGTCCCGGGACGAGGAGCGGTCGAAGAGAATCCCGCCGAAGATCTTCGGATGGAGGGTCTTGACGCGGCCCCCGAAGACCTCGGGGAAGGCGGTCACGTCGGCGACGGACGTGACGGCGACGCCGCTTGCGGCCAGATGTTTCGCGGTGCCGCCGGTCGAGACGAGCTCGAAACCGAGGGCGGCGAGGCCGCGGGCGAACTCGACGAGGCCGGTCCGGTCGGAGACGGAGAGAAGGGCGCGGCGTGTTGCGTTCACAGCGGGCGGATTCTACGAGGGTCCGGGCGGTGCGGAACGGGGCGTGCTTCAGTCGCCGCGGAGGAGATACGGGCCGCCCGATTCCGGCAGTCGCCGGACGATCGACGCGTCGCCTCCGGCGGTCATCCAGACCCAGGCGAAGAGGCGCGTGGCCGTGCTCACGGCGGCGTCGTAGACCGCGCGCGGCGGAGCCCCGGGCGGGACGATCGCGCCGCCGGCGAGAGCCTCGGGGTCGGCGAAAGGCGTGGCGGTGTAGCCGAGGAAGTTCGCGCTCTTTGCCGCCCGCGAGAGCTCGGCCGCGTCGGCCCTCCCGGACGCGAGGAGCGCCGCCGCCGAGGCTTCGTGGACGAGGCCCCCGGCCTCGTAGGCCACGTCGGAAAACGGCCTTCGCCCCCGGATGGCGGCGGCGATCTGCCGGGCGGCCCGGGCGGCGGCGGCCCGGTGGGCGGCGGCGTCGCGCGTTCCCTTCTCGGCCGCGGCGGCGTCCCGGATGCCCGCCATCAGTCGCTCGCGGTGCTTCACGAGCTGCCGCTTGAAGTCGGGTGGAGCGTCCGCGGCGGCGTCGGCCCCGATCAGGAGCTCCGCGGGAATCGGCCACGCCGCCGGCGGCGCGGGGGACGGGACCGCGAGAAGCAGCGGAAGGGCCAGGTCCAGGAGCACGGGCGCCGGATTCTGTCAGAAGAACTTCAGGAAGGTCAGGTTCACGACGCCTCCCTTCGTCCCCCGGTTTCGGCCGACGACCGGGAGGCCCGCGTCGAAACGGACGATCGTCGACCAGGGTCCCGGCATCTCGGAGGTGATTCCGGCGCCGGCGAACGGGACCCGCGTGTAGCCGACGTACTCGTCGGTGACCCAGGCCTGCTCGTACGCGGCGAGGATCCGGAACGTGTTCCCGAAGACGTACCCGTAGGCCCCCCGGACGACGATCGCCTCTTGCGCCCGGAGGTTTCCCGTCGAGAAGCCCTCGAGCGGCGTTCCGCCGAAGCTGCCGAAGGTGTATTCCGAGAAGCGGTCCGTGTTGCCCGAGCCGAACCAGCTCGCCCCGAGCTTGACGAGGCGGAAGCCGGAGAGCGGAAAGTCCTTCGCCGCCGTCACACCGTAGAGGCGGTATTCGGTCTTGGAGGGATCCCACTGCGGGTTCCCCGCATAGCCCCATGGCCCCCAGGCGCTTCGCTTGAACCAGCCGTAGCTCCCCGAAACGGCCCAGCCCCAGACGTTCCAGAAGAGGTCCGCCGAGAGCCTCAGCGTCGCCCCGTTCGAGGGAATCGCGAAGTCCGGGGAGGTGTCGGAGGCGGCCCCGAAGTCGCGGTAGGAGACGCCGACGGTCAGGGTCGCCCTGAGGTGACGGACGACCGGCACCCCGAGGAAGACGTTCGCGGCGCTGCTCCGGTCCTTGACCTGCTGCGAGGGGTCCTCGACGCCGTTTTCGTACCAGAAGTTGCTCCCGCGGAAGGCGACGCCGAAGACGTTCGCGCCGAGGCTGAACTTCGTTCCGAAGAGGCGCGGCTCGTTGAACGAAGCGAGGAGGAGGGGCCCGCCGAAGAAGACCTGCAGCTGCTGCTGCTTGTTCCGGAAGTCGAGGTCGATGTAGAAAACGCCGAGGAGCGGCAGGGGAAAGTTGAAGGAGGCGTCCCAGTAGACCCCCGCGAGGCCGAAGAGGCGGGAGGTCTTCGGCTTCTCGACGACCACGCGCTCCCCCTCCTTCGTTTTCTCGAGGTAGCGCATCCCCTTCTCCGTGTCGCGCACCATCACGTCGTCCGAGGAGGAGGCGGCCGCGAGCACCGTGTCCCAGTCGGGAGGATCGATGCGGACGTCGAGGAGCCGCGTCTCCGACTCCAGCATCGTCGTTCCCGAGAAGGTGTTCAGGACCCAGCGGGAGCGCTGGTGCGTCGGAAAAAGGAGCGGCGGACCGCCGTCGGCGGGCCGGACGGGGCCGAACTCCGTCTCCTGGTCGACCGTGAGCATCTCCCCGGTGAGATTCAGCTGCTTCGAGCGGACCCTGACGACGGAGAAATCGGCCTTCGAGATCTCCACGGTGCCGGCATAGAGAGGCCGGTCGGAAGCTCCGGCCTTCGGTGTGAAGGCGAGGACCCAGCACGCGGTCCCGAGCACCGTCTCCTGGCCGGCGAGCTCGTAGACGTACGAGTCGTCGAACGTGAGGGAAAGCGGCAGCTCCGAGACCTTCTCCGGCTGGATGAGGGGGAGCTCCGGCACCCTCTTCCCCCGCCACCGCACGCCGTTGATGTAGGCCTCGTGCCAGACCCAGTCGGAGCCCTTTCCCTTTTCGAAGAAGTAGGGGCCCGCGAGCGTCAGGTTCAGCGTCGAGTTGAGGTCGACGAACCGGAACTGGATCGACGTCTCGTTCCGCGCGAGGAAACGCGTCCACCGGAGGTCCCGCGCGGCGCGCCAGACCTGGTGCCGGGCGAGGATCTCCTCGACGGTCGTGCCGCGCTCCGCCGTCGCCTCGACGCGGGCGCGGGGCGCTTCGGCGGCGGATCTCTCCCGCGCCGTCAGAACCACCGCGATCGGCCCCGCGGCCGTCGAAAGGGTCAGCGTCGGAGCGTCCCGGGTCGGGGGAATCTCGAAACGGCCGGAGCGGCCCGTCGCGAGCTCGTGCACCTCGAACGCCGAGTAGGTCGAGGCGTCGAGCGTCAGGCGGATCGCGCTCCGGACCGGGGGGCCCGCCGGCTCGACGCCCGGGACGAGGACGACGCCGCCGAGGTCGATTCCGGAGACGAAGCGGTAGGCGGAGAGCCGCTGTCCGCTCGCCGTTTCCACCTTCGAGGCGCGCGCATCGGCGCCGAAATCGCCGTCGAGGATTCTTCCGAACCGAAGCAGGAGGCGATCCGCCGTGCCGGGGGCCGTCACGGGCGCGGCCACGACCCGGATACCTTCCGGCGCCGCGCGGGCGGCGAGATCGAGGAGCGCCGCCGCGTCGGGGAGCGGAGGCGCGAGAAGGACGAGGGGACGCTCGATCCCGAGGGCCTCGGCCGCGGACCGGAGTTCCGCGGGCTCGGGCAGGGGGGACTCGGCGTAGAGCCCGATCAGATCGAGATAGGCGGCCAGGTCGTCGGCGAGCAGGGCCCGGGCGACCGGCGGGAAGGGAGCCTCGCCGGGGACCCGGTGGAAGACGAGGGCGATCCGGGCCGAGGGGTTCTCCGCGCGGATAGAGGCGGCGATCTTCCGGAGGGCGAACCGCCTGGCGGGAAGGTCCTCCTCCTCGAGCGTCGGAAACCGGAGGACGAAGAGATCCGCCCCCCGGGCCGCCTCCAGAAGACGGCCAAGTCCCGGATAGAGTCTCTCCGGAGTCCAGGCCTCTGCGGCGCGCGGGTCCTTCGGGACGTCGGTGTCGGGAAGGTCGACGGCGAGGCCGGATTTCCATCCGGCCTGTCTCGCCGCGGCGACCAGCGTCCGCGCCGACGATTCCGAAAGCGGGCTTGCGAACTCCGCTGCCGGGACCGCGAGGAGGAGGCCCGGGGCGTTCGGGGAGCGGCTCTCGGGGCCTGCGGCCGACAACCCATCCAGACGGGGATCGCCCGGCCAGACGACGACCCAGGCCCCCACGAACGAAGGGGACGGAGTGGCAGCGATGGCCGGGAGCGCGACCGTGAGGAGGGAGACGAGGCCCGCGGCGCGGGCCTTCCTCATCTCACCTCTTCCGCTCGGGGGCCCCGACCTTCGCCGGGGGAGCCGCCGCGGGCGCCGCCGGCGGAGGCGCCGCCGCGGCCACGACGTCGGGCGACGGCAGGCCGAGCTTCTCCCGGATCTTCTTCTCGATCTCGCCGGCGATGTCGGGGTTGTCGCGGAAAAACTGCTTGGAGTTCTCCCGCCCCTGTCCGATCCGGAGGTCGCCGTAGCTGAACCAGGCCCCGGACTTCTCGACGATCTTGTGCTCGAGCCCGAGGTCGATCAGCTCACCGGTCTTCGAGATCCCTTCGCCGTACCCGATGTCGAACTCGGCGATCTTGAAGGGGGGCGCCACCTTGTTCTTGACGACCTTCACCTTCGTCCGGGAGCCGACGACCTCCTCGCCGTCCTTGATGGCGTTGATCCGCCGGATGTCGATCCGGACCGACGAGTAGAACTTCAGGGCGCGGCCGCCGGTCGTCGTCTCGGGGTTCCCGAACATGACGCCGATCTTTTCGCGAATCTGGTTGATGAAGATGAGCGTCGTTTTCGATTTCGAGACGACGGCGGTGAGCTTTCTGAGCGCCTGCGACATGAGGCGCGCCTGCAGGCCGACCATCGCGTCGCCCATCTCGCCCTCGAGCTCGGCCTTCGGGACGAGGGCGGCGACGGAGTCGATGACGACGACGTCGACCGCGGCCGAGCGGACGAGCGCCTCGGCGATCTCGAGGGCCTGTTCGCCCGAGTCGGGCTGGGAGACCATGAGGTTGTCGACGTCGACTCCGAGCTTCTTCGCGTAGTCGGGGTCCATGGCGTGCTCGGCGTCGATGAAGGCGGCGAGGCCCCCGCGCTTCTGCGCCTCCGCGATGATGTGCAGAGTCAGGGTCGTCTTCCCCGACGATTCGGGGCCGAACACCTCGACGACGCGCCCGCGGGGGACGCCGCCGATGCCGAGGGCATAGTCGACGGCGATGGAGCCGGTGGAGATGAAGTGGATCGTTTCGTGCGGCTTGTCGCCGAGGCGGACGAGCGCTCCCTTCCCGAACTGACGGTCGATCTGGGCGACCGCCTGCTCGAGCGCTTTGAGCTTCTCCTTGCTGACTTCGACCATGGACGTCCTCTCTTTCCCGCTCTCGTGCGGGACGGCGGATTATAGGTATCGGACCGGGGCCGTTGTGGGGAAGATGGGGACACGCCGCAGACGCAGCCCGGAAGGAACGAGCGCAAGATAGGGCCGCCGTGAGGGGAAATCAAGGGTCATCCGCCGCGCGCCCCTGGAGCGACGTCTTCCGGGCCGCCCCCGGCGCCACGCTTCTCGCGACCTGGTTCGGCGCCGGATTCCTCCCCGTCGCCCCCGGAACGTGGGGGAGCCTTCTCGCGATTCCGTTCGTCGAGGGGGCGTACCGGCTCGGGGGGTTCCCGGGCCTCCTCGCCTTCGCTCTGGCGGCGTCGGCGGCGGGGATCCCGGCGGCCGGCGCCGTCGCCCGGCTCCGCGGCGAGGGGGATCCCTCTCCGGTCGTGATCGACGAGGTCGCGGGTCAGGCGATCGCGCTCCTTCCGGTTTACGCGCTCGCGCGCGGCGGCTCCTCCGCGTGGTTCTGGGGACTGGTCGCCGCGGCGTTTTTCCTCTTCCGGGTCATCGACATCGTGAAGCCGGGACCGGTCGGAAGGGCCGAGACGCTCCCGGGAGGCCTCGGCGTGATGGCGGACGACCTCCTCGGCGGGTTCTTCGTGGCCCTCCTTCTCGGCGCCTTCCTGGCCCTCCTCCGATGATCCCTCCGGAGCTCGCCGCCTTCCGGCTGGTCCTTCGCGAAGACGTGCCGCTGTCCGGGCGGACGACGCTGCGGATCGGCGGGCCCGCCCGCTTCTTCGCCGAGGTCGAGGACGCCGAGGCCCTCGCCGGGCTTCTCCGCTGGGCCCGCGGGGGACGGCTGCCGGTGCTCCTGCTCGGGAAGGGCTCAAACGTCCTGATCCCGGACGAGGGATTCCCCGGTGTGGCCGTCGTCCTCTCCGGCGATTTCAGAAGCGTGGCCGTCCGGGGGACCGAGGTCGGGGCGGGAGGCGGCGTCTCCCTGATGTCCCTCGCCGTCGTGGCGGAACGCGAAGGGCTCTCCGGGCTCGAAGGGCTCTGGGGGATTCCTTCCTCGGTGGGCGGCGCCGTCCGGATCAACGCCGGCTCGTACGGAACGGAGATCTTCGACCTCCTGGTTTCCCTCGAGCTCGTCTCGCGCGCGGGAGACCGGCGCGACGTCCCCGCGTCGGAGATCCCCCATGGCTACCGCTGGACGGCGCTCGTGGAGTCGAAGGAGGTCGTCGCTTCGGCGACGCTCCGGCTTCGCGAAGCCGACCCGGAGACGATTCGCGCCCGGATGGCGGAGGTGGCGGGAAAGCGGAAGAAGGCGCTCCCGAGCCAGCCGAACGCCGGGTCGATCTTCCGGAACCCCCCCGGCGATTTCGCCGGGCGTCTTCTCGAAGCGTGCGGGATGAAGGGACGGCGGGTCGGCGGCGCGGAGGTCTCGGCCGTCCACGCAAACGTCATCGTGAATCGTGGCGGCGCGACCGCGCGCGACGTCCGATCGCTCATGACCGAGATGCGCCGCGCCGTCAAGGAGCGGTTCGGCGTCGAGCTCGACCCGGAGATCGAGGTTCTGCCGCCGGCTTCCGTAGAATGAACCGATGCCGTCGCCTGCTCCCCTCCGCGCCGTGATCCTCGCCGGGGGGAGCGGGACGAGGCTCTGGCCGCTCTCCACGGAGACGAGGCCGAAGCCGTTTCTGGCGCTGGCCTCTGAACGGTCGCTCCTCACCGAGACCCTCCGCCGGGCTTCGCGGCTCGTCGGCGGGGAGAACGTCCTCGTCTCGGCCCGGACGACACACGCGGAGCTGTTCCGCCGCGAGCTCCCGGACCTGCCGGCGTCGCGCCTCGTCCTCGAGCCGGCGCGGCGGAATACGGCCCCGGCGATCGCCCTGGCGGCCCTCGCGGTCGAGGCCGAGGCGCCGGAAGCGGTCCTCGTCGTCCTCCCGTCCGACCAGGCGGTCCGCGACGAGGAGGCTTTCGTCGCCGCGCTCCGGACGGCGGTCGGGGCGGCCGAAGCACGAGACGCCTTCGTCACGCTCGGCATCCGGCCCACCCGGCCGGAGACGGGCTACGGCTACATGGAAACGTCCGAAGAGATCGCCGGGGGATTTTCTTCGAAAGGGGAGAAAGGCGGAGCCGTTCCGGTCGTCCGTTTCGTGGAAAAACCGGATGCCAGCCGGGCCCGCGAGTTCGTCGCTTCCGGACGCCACCTCTGGAACGCCGGCATCTTCGTCTTCCGGATTCCTCTTCTCTTCGAAGAGATGAAGCGATCCTGCCCCGCGATCCTCGACGCGGCTCGGCGCGCCCATGCGGCCCGGTGTGCCGGCGATCTTTCTTCCTTCGAAGAATCGTTTTCCTCTTCTCCCGCCGTCTCGATGGACGTCGCGGTCATGGAGAGAGCGCCGCGCGTTCTCACGGTGCCGTGCGCGTGCGGCTGGAGCGACCTCGGGTCGTGGGAGGCGGTCTGGGCCTTCCGGACCGGGGACGCGCGCGGAAACGTCTCGGCGGGGGAGGTCGCCTCGATCGACGCCGCGAACAACCTCGTCCTCTCCGGCGGCCGGCCCGTCTGCGTCATCGGCCTGTCGGACATCGCGGTCGTCGAGTCGCCGGACGGACTCCTCGTGTCGCGGCGCGACGCGTCGGACGAGCTCCGCCGCTGGGTCGAGTCGCGCGCGCCGGGAGGAAAGCCGTGAGCGCCGTCCCGGTCCCCCCGCACGTCCTGACGCCGGTGGCCCGCCTCGTCGCGGCCGTCCGGACGGCCTACCGCGGGCCCGCCGCCGCCGTCGAGGACGCGGTCGTCTGCCTCCTCGCGCGCGGCCACCTCCTCATCGAGGACGTCCCGGGCGTCGGCAAGACGACGCTGGCGACGGCGATCGGCCGCTCGCTCGGCGTCGGCGTCCACCGGATCCAGTTCACGCCCGACACCCTGCCGTCCGACATCCTCGGATTGACCGTCTTCAACGCGCGGACACAGGAGTTCGAGTTCCATCCGGGCCCGGTCTTCACCCCCGTCCTCCTGGCCGACGAGATCAACCGCGCGACGCCGAAGACGCAGGCGGCGCTCCTGCAGGCGATGAACGAGCGGGCCGTGTCGTCGGACGGGGTCACCCGGCCGCTGCCCGAGCCGTTTCTCGTTCTCGCGACGCAGAACCCGGTCGAGTACCTCGGAACCTACCCCCTCCCGGAGTCCCAGCTCGACCGCTTCCTGATGCGGATCTCGCTCGGTTATCCGGAGCGCGCGGAAGAGCGGCGCCTCCTGATCGCCGGGGGAGCCGACCGCGTCCTCGCGGCGCTCGCCCCCGAGATGTCGCTGCCGGAGCTGAAGGAGGCGCAGCAGGCGACGGAGCGGGTCACGGTGGTCGACAAGCTGATGGACTACATTCTCGAGATCGTCGCGCGGACGCGGAAGAGCCGCGACCTGATCCTCGGGGCCTCGCCGCGCGGCGCGCAGGGGTTCTTCCGGGCCGTGCAGGCGCGCGCCCTCGTCTCGGGGCGCGCCTTCGCCACCCCGGACGACGTCAAGCGCGTGGCGATCCCCGTCCTGGCCCACCGCGTCCTCGCCGCCCTCCCCGGCGCCTTCGACGCCACGGCCGCCGGGCGGAAGGAGCGCGACGCCATCCAGCGGATCCTCGACGACGTTGCCGTCCCCCTCTAGAGAGCTCCGCGAGCCCGCCGGGGCGGCGAGCCGCCTGAAGCGGGTCTTCGAGACGGGGATCCTCGTCCGGGTCACGAACCTGGGGCTCGGCTTCGTCCTGATGACGCTCGTCGTCGCGATCGGGGCCACGAACACCGGGAACAACGGCCTCTACCTCCTCGTCTCCGTCTTTCTCGGCACGCTCGTCGTGTCGGGCGTCGTTTCGCGGCGAAACGTCGAGGGACTCCGCGTCTCCCTCGAAGGACCCGCGGAGCTCTTCGCGGGGGAGCCCTCGCGCTTCACGGTGCGCCTGACGAACGGCGGGCGCCTGCCGCGGCGCGCCGTCCTCGTGAAGATCGGCGGCGCTGCGGCCCCGATCCTCTTTCCCCGGATCGAGCCGGGGGCGGAGGAGTCGCGCGGCGTGGACCTGGTCTTTCCGCACCGGGGGCGGCGGGTCTCGGAGTCGCTCCTCGTCTACAGCGGCTTCCCGATCGGCCTCTTCCGGAAGGGACGGGTCCACGAGGCGGCGGACGAGCGAATCGTCTACCCGGCCCTCCGGATCGGCCGTCCGCCCCGCCCGGACCCGCGCGAGACGGAGAGCGGCGATCCCCGGTCTCGCCGGAAGGGGCGCGGCGCGGAGATCCGGAACCTGCGCGACGCGGTCTTCGGCGACGATCCGCGCGACGTCCACTGGCCGCAGACGGCGCGCCAGGGCAAGTTCATCGTGAAGGAGCGGGCGGCCGAGGAGGGGCACGACGTCGTCGTGGCCCTCGACGTCGTCAGACCGGCGCGACCGGACGCGGGCTGGGGCGGGCGCTTCGAGGTCGCCGTCTCGGAGGCCGCTGGATTGTGCGTGAGGCTCCTGGCCCGGGGGAACCGCGTCGGGCTCGTCCTGGGCGGGACGGCCCTGGCACCGGGTACGGGGCCCGCCCACCGGCGGGCGATCCTGCTGGCTCTGGCGCTCGTGGAACCGTCGTCCGAACCGGCGGGGCCGATGGCGATCCCGCCGGGTGTGGCCGTCTACAACCTCTCGGTGGGCGCCGCGCCGAGGGCCGCCTAAGCGATGGGCGTCACCACGAGCTCACGCGCTGACGTCGCGCTGCCGTTCCAGCGCGAGCGGAC
>DATIWM010000286.1:0-2017 GCA_035519355.1 Thermoanaerobaculia bacterium
CATCGTGGAGATCCTGACGTCTCCGGCGGCCCAGCCGTCACGCGACTGGCTCGGCTTTGCTGTCACCTCCCGCGCGAAGAACAAGATCCGCGCCTTCATCCACGCCGCCGAGAAGGAGAAGTCGATCGAGATCGGCCGCCGGCTCCTCGAGCGGGAGCTGAAGAAGTTCAAGAAGAGTCTGCCGCGCCTCCTCGATCAGAAGGCCTTCGACCCCCATCTGGCAGATTTCGGGGCCTCGAAGGTCGACGACCTCCTGGCGGACGTCGGGTACGGAAAGGTCCTGCCGAAGGCCGTCGTCGCGAAGCTCCTTCCGCCCGACGCGGCGGCGGCCGAGCCGGCGACCGCTCCGTCGCGGGTCGCGAGCCTCCGCTCGGCGGTCCGCCGGGTCCTGCCATTCGGGCCCGCCACGGGAATTCGCGTCAAGGGGGAGAACGATCTCCTCGCCACGCTCGCGGAATGCTGCCGCCCCGTGCCGGGAGACGACATCGTCGGCTACGTGACCCGGGGGCGCGGCGTGTCGGTCCACGCCACGGCCTGCCCGAACGTCCGGAACCTCCTGTTCGATCCGGCGCGGGAGATCGAGGTGGAGTGGCACAGCGCGAAGGACTCCTCCTTCACGGTCGACCTGGAGATCCGGACCGAGGACCGGCCGGGAATGCTGGCGAAGATCACGCAGGTCATCTCGGCGGCGGGCTCGAACATCAGGGCGATCGAGGCCCGGACCTCGCGGGACGGAACGGCCGCGATCGAGGGGAGCGTGACGACGCGGGACCGGCGCCACCTGGAGAAGCTGCTCGTGATGCTCCGGGGGTTGCCCGGGGTCACGGAAGTGCGGCGGCGTTACAACCTGTCGGGCGTGGAGGCCGGGTAGGGGCTACCGAACGGCCTTGGTGACCTTCCCGCTGCGAAGGCAACGTGTACAGACATTGATCCGCCTGGAGCCGCCGGGGGTCGCCGTCCGGACGGACTTGACGTTGGGCTTGAAGCGCCGGTTCGAGACGTTGTGGGCGTGGCTGATCCGGTGGCCCGCCACGGATGTCTTCCCGCAGATGTCGCACGCGTGGGCCATGGAGTCCTTCCTCGCCCGGTCGGGCGACCGGGGCGGTTTTATACAGTCCCGGGGCGCCGGACGCAAGGGAAATCTCGAATTTCTAAGAACTTGACAGCACCCATGGGGGGTAGGGGAGAATAAGCATCGGACCTCTGTCCAGATTCATCGATCCCGCATCGGCGTTACGGGAGGGAGGGTAGCCGAACCGTGCTGTTCCGGAAACCCAAGAATCTCGTCGGGCTCGACATCGGCTCGTCGGCCGTCAAGCTGGTAGAGCTCCGGGAAGGGAAGGAAGGGGCCTTCCAGCTCGTCCGGGCGGGTCTCGAAGCCCTGTCGCCCGAGGCCATCGTGGACGGCTCCATCATGGACTCCTCCCTCGTGGTGGAGGCCATCTCCCGCCTTCTGGCGTCCACCGGCGTCAAGGGGCAGAACGTCGCCGTCTCCGTCTCCGGTCACTCCGTCATCGTGAAGAAGATCCTCCTTCCGATGATGCCCGAGGAGGAACTCTCCGAGTCGATCCGGTGGGAGGCGGAGCAGTACGTCCCGTTCGACATCAACGACGTCTACCTCGACTACGTCGTCCTCGACCCGGGCGCCGTCGGCGAGACGATGTCGGTCCTCCTCGTGGCGGCGAAGAGGGAGAAGGTGGACGACCTGAAGAACGTCATCACGCAGGCGGGGCGGCTCTCGTCGCTGGTCGACGTGGACGTCTTCGCCCTGCAGAACTGCTACGAGGTCAACTACGGCCTCGACCCGGGACGGGTGGTCGCCCTCGTGAACATCGGCGCGTCGGTCATGAACGTGAACGTCGTCGCCCAGGGCCAGACGGTCTTCTGGCGCGACATCACCTTCGGCGGCTACCAGTTCACCGACGCCCTCCAGAAGGCCTACTCGCTGAATTTCGAGCAGGCCGAGGCGCTCAAGAAGGGGGAAGCCGTCGCCGGGCAGACCGCCCAGTCCATCCAG
>DATIWM010000287.1:0-3919 GCA_035519355.1 Thermoanaerobaculia bacterium
CCACCACGTTTCCCTTGACGGCGAATTCCTTGAACTCGGAAGCCATGGACATGGGTCGTTCTCCTTTCAGGCTCTTCCGGGAAATTCCCCGGAGAGAATAACGCTGCCGGGTGTGCGGGTCGTCTGGTGCGCGTTCCCCGACACCGCCCGGACCCTTGCCATCCCGCCGGGCCTGAAGCACTCTTCCGGACGATGAGCCGACGGACCCCGGTCTTCCTCCTTCTCACGCTCCTCGGCGCGGGGGCGTCGCGCGAGGCCCGCGCCTGGATCTTCCCCGAGCACCGCGACATCACCGCCAAGGCGATCCAGGATCTTCCCCCGGCCGAGAGAGCCGTTCTCGACAGGCTCTGGGCCGACGCGCGCCTCGGAAAGGAGACGCGTCTCTGCGAGGATCCGGCGGCGCCAGATCCGCCCGGCAAGGTCCCCTGTCTCGACCTCGCGACGTGGCCCGCGCTCGGCGGCGACCACTCCTGTTCACCGGCCAACCTCCTCTCGGAGGTCCTCGACGAGCCCTGGACGCTGAACGTCGCCTCCGTCGCGGCCGAGCTGAAGCGAAAGCTCGCGAAGGCGAAGCGCCCCGACCAGGTCCGGAACGCCGACGCCTGGTCGAACCTGGAGTTCGAGACGGCCGACCCGAAATACTCGACGCGAGCCGGCGCCAACAACGCCCACTTCCTCCTGCCGCGCGAGGGGGCCCCGGATCCCCGGGGCTATATGCAGAAGGCGGTGGCCGGGGAGGCCGAGGTCAACGCCATCGGCCTCTACATCTACTTCCACCTTCTCGCCCTCGAGCGCGCCCGCGCCTTCGATCCGAGCGCCGGGGACTCCGCCGCGCGCGCGGCGGCGGCCCGCGAGATCCTCGCGCTCGAAATGTACGGCCTTCACTTTCTGGAGGACAACTTCGCATCGGGGCACGTCGCCGGAACCTGGGGCAACACGGCCACGAGGAAGGGGACGCACGACTACTACGACGAGTTCGGGCTTTCGACGACGACGTGGGGAGGCACCTCGGTCGTCCTGCTCGGCGACTCGCGGATGAGACCCGAGGACCGCGACCGGGCCGCCGCGGCCATTTCGGCGAGCCTCGCGTACGTCCTGACCCAGGTGGGCCGGGGCGGCGCGCCCAGCCCCCTCACCCCCGCCACCCTCGATTCCTGCAAGGCCATGACGATGGAAGTCTCCGTGAGGCCGCGCGCTTCCGAGGAGGACAGGCAGGCCCTCGCCAATGTCCTCCTGACGACGCCCGTGCCGGCCCTCGCGAGCGGCGCCGGCGCTCTCCCCCGATTCCGCTCCGAGATCGGCTCCTTCATCGGACTCTCGGCGGGGGCCGAAGGCTACTGGAACTCCAAGAGCTTCGACCCGCAGGCCTCAGGCAACTACGCGAACGGCTCCCTTTCGCTCGGCGCGCGGGTCGGGATCGGCCTCGACTCGCTCCTCGCCGACGCGGCGGACGGCCTGATCTTCCTCGAAGGGGGAATCCGGATGGAGTCGAAACAGGCGGCCGAGTGCCAGCCCGGCGCGACCTGTCCGGTGTCCGTCCAGCTCGACAATCTCGTTCCCCAGGTTCCGGCACGGACGGGGTTCTACGGACGCCTCCGAATGCCCTTCTGGCTGATCCCGGGCGATCTCGTCCTCGCCACGCCGTTCCTGGCCTTCACGGCGCCCGAACTCCTGAAGCGGATGGCGATCCGCGCCGCGAACGGCGGCGCCATCGCCTGGCAGCGCGGGATCTCCACGCCCGTCGGGAGATTCCAGTTCGTGGTCGGGCGCGAGGCGACCGCGACCTTTTACGGCTACGCGAGAGGCGAGGACGAGTTCCTCGCCCTGACGCCGGACTCGACGCACCTCTACGTCGTCAGTCTCCGTTCCATCCGGCTCGAGATCCCGGTGCTCGAGTATCGCCCGTTCCGCGAGTTCGCCACCACGCAGGCCACGAGCCTCTCGTTCCAGCTCGGCTTCGGCTGGGACTTCCCGACGAAGGTGAGCGTCAAGGTTCCGACGGGTCTGCCGCCCCCCGCCTACCAGACGGTGCCCTTCGGGTTCCTCCGCATCCAGTTCGACTGGCGCCGGTACTCCTGAGCCGGGGTCAGGCCAGTTTTTCCTGCAGCGGGGTGATCGAGCCGGCCTTCCCCGTCGCTTCGTCGATCTCCACGATCGCCCCGCAGAGGCGGACGTCGCGGCTCGCGGTCTCCATGGCGCGCGGCGTCTGGTAGAGGAACCGCTCGAGGATGTTCTTCGGGTCGAAGCCGATGATTCCCTCGTAGGCGCCGGTCATCCCGGCGTCGCCCTGGTAGGCCGTCCCCCGGGGGAGGATCCGTGCATCGGCGGTCGGGACGTGCGTATGGCTGCCGATGACCGCCGAGACCCGCCCGTCGAACCACCAGCCGACCGCCTGCTTCTCGGAGGACGCCTCGGCGTGGATGTCCACGAGGACGACTTTGAGCCCCGGGTGCTTCCCTCTCATCTCCTCGAGGCAGGCGTCACCGACGCGGAACGGGGAGTCGGTGTTCACCATGAAGACCTGCCCCTGCAGGTTCAGGACGCCGACCGGAATGCCCGCCGCCGTCGACTGCACGACCCATCCGTGTCCGGGGTTTCCCGGCGGGTAGTTGGCCGGGCGGACGAGGTTGGTGATGTCGGAAAGGAGCGGAACGAATTCCTTCTTGTCCCAGATGTGGTTTCCCGACGTGAAGACGTCGATCGGGAGCTTCGACAGGTCGGCGAACAGCTCGGCCGTCACGCCGAACCCGCCGGCCGCGTTCTCGATATTGACCACCGTGAAGTCGATCGCCTCCCGCCCGATCAGCTTCTCGAGCAGCCCGAGCGCCTTCCGGCCCGGCTTGCCGACCACGTCGCCGACGAACAGAAGCTTCATGCGAGAAGCCGGGGGGCGCGGGGGCTCTCCCCCGCCTTCAGAAATGACATCCTGATCGCGCCCTTGCGGAAACACTCACTTCGCAATTTCGACCGCCCTCGTCTCCCTGATCACCGTGATCTTGATCTGCCCGGGATACTGCAGCTCCGACTGGATCCGCTTGGCGAGGTCCTTCGACATCCAGAAGCACTCGTCGTCCGTCACCTTCTTGGCGTCGACGACGACGCGCAGCTCGCGCCCCGCCTGGATGGCGAAGGTCTTCTCGACCCCCTTCATCCCCTCGGTCATCTTCTCCAGCTTCTCGATCCGCTTGACGTAGGTCTCGAGGATCTCCCGCCGCGCCCCGGGCCGGGCGGCCGAGATGGCGTCGGCCGCGTTGACGAGGACCGCCTCGATCGTCCGCGGCTCGTAGTCGCCGTGGTGGCACTCCATGGCGTGGATGACGGCCTCCGTCTCGCCGTATTTCTTGAGGATCTGCCGCCCCAGCTCGAGGTGCGTCCCCTCCTGCTCGCGGTCGACCGCCTTGCCGATGTCGTGCAGAAGCCCTGCCCGCTTGGCGACGGTCACGTTGGCCTTCAGCTCGCTCGCGAGGTGGCAGGCCGCCCACCCGACCTCCATCGAGTGCTGCAGCACGTTCTGCCCGTAGCTCGTCCGGAACTTGAGGCGCCCGAGGAGCTTCAGCACCTCGGGGTGCAGGTCGGGGATGCCGAATTCGTACGCCGCGGCCTCGCCCGCCTGCTTGATCGTCTCCCACAGCTCCGCGCGGACCTTCTCGACGACCTCCTCGATCCGGGCCGGATGAATCCGCCCGTCCTGGATGAGGCGCTCGAGGGCCCGCCGGGCCACCTCCCGCCGGATCGGGTCGAACGACGAGAGGATGACGGCCTCGGGCGTGTCGTCGATGATGATGTCGACGCCCGTCGCGGCCTCGACGGCGCGGATGTTCCGCCCCTCGCGGCCGATGATCCGCCCCTTCATGTCGTCGGACGGAATGTCCACCGTGCTGACCGTGCTGTCGGCGGTGTGCTGGGCGGCATAGCGCTG
>DATIWM010000288.1:0-15579 GCA_035519355.1 Thermoanaerobaculia bacterium
GTAGAGATCGATCGGGAACCAGTAGCGCACGACCTCCGGGTCGAACGGGCCGTCGGCCTTCCGCGGAGACAGGTAGCGATAGAAGTACCAGGACGAATCGACGAAGGTGTCCATCGTGTCCGTCTCGCGACGGGCCGGGCCTCCACACGCCGGACACGTCGTCTTCAGGAAGGACTCGACCTTCGTGAGCGGGTTTCCCCCCTCGCCCGTGAAGGGCGCATCCGGCGGGAGAACGACGGGAAGGTCCTTCTCGGGGACCGGGACCCAGCCGCATGCCTCGCACGCCACCATCGGGATCGGCGTCCCCCAGTAGCGCTGGCGGGAGATCAGCCAGTCGCGGAGCCGGTAGCGGGCGCGGGCTCCGCCGATCCCGCGCTTCTCGGCGTCCGCCGCGATCGCCGCGCGAGCCGCCTCGGACGGGAGGCCGGTGAACGGACCGGACGCGACCAGCGTTCCCTCGCCCGTCCAGCACGCATCGGCGGCCTCCGCGCCGGCGGGGCGAGGGATCACCTCGCGGATCGCGAGGCCGTACTTCGTCGCGAAGTCGTGGTCGCGGGTGTCGTGCGCGGGGACGGCCATGATCGCGCCGGTCCCGTACTCGGCGAGGACGAAGTTCGCGAGCCAGATCGGGACCGTCTCCCCGGTGAAGGGATTGACCGCCGTCCGGCCCGTGTCCCGCCCCTCCTTCTCGGTGCCCTCCGCCTCCCGCTCGATCCGCTGCTGGTTCCGGACCGACGTGACCCAGGCCTCCACCTCGGCCCGCTTCGGGTGTCCGTCGAGGAGGCGCGGCACCATCGGGTGCTCGGGCGCGAGGATCAGGGCCGTCGCGCCGAAGATCGTGTCGGGCCGCGTCGTGAAGACCCGGATCTTCTCCCCGAGCGAGGGGATCTCGAAGTCGAGGTCGGCTCCGACCGACTTCCCGATCCAGTTTCGCTGCATGGTCCGGACCTTCTCGGGCCATTGGCCGAGACGGCCGAGTCCTTCGAGGAGCGAGTCCGCGTACTCGGTGATCCGGAAGAACCACTGCTCGAGCTCCTTCTGGACGACCGGCGTCCCGCACCGCTCGCAGTGGCCCCCTTCGGCCTGCTCGTTGGCGAGGACCGTCTGGCACGACGGGCACCAGTTCACCGGCGCCTTCTTCCGGACCGCCAGACCCCTCTCCAGCATCTTCAGGAAGAGCCACTGGTTCCACCGGTAGTACCCGGGTTCGCAGGTCGTGATCTCCTTCGTCCAGTCGTAGAGGACGCCCCACGACAGGAACTGCTCCTTCATCGCCGCGATGTTCGCCAGCGTGGAGGTCCGCGGATGGATTCCCTGCTGGATGGCGTAGTTCTCGGCGGGAAGGCCGAACGCGTCCCAGCCCATCGGGTTGAGGACCGTCCGGCCGTTCTGGCGGAGATAGCGGTAGAGCGCATCCGTCAGGAAGTAGGTCCGCGCGTGCCCGACGTGGAGGCGGTCCCCCGACGGATACGGGAGCATGACGAGGAGGTAGGTCCCCGACAGCTTCGGGTCGGAGGTATCGAGGGTGGCGACCCCGTCGGCCGCCCACCGCGCCTGCCATTTCTTCTCGATCGCGAGGATCTCGTCGCTGCGGCTCATGCGAGGCGCGAGTGTAGACGAAGTGAAGAGCGCGATCAGCGGACCGCCGCGACCCGGGGACGCGCGAGGACGCTCCCTTTTCCGGTGGCCGGAAGGGGCGGGCGGGCGGCCTCTTCCCCGGCGAGGAGAGGCCGGACGCCGAATCGCCGCCCCGGCGGTTCGTCGAGCGCCAGGTGCCGGACGGTGAGCCGGTTCGCGAGGCCTCCCGGATCCGACGCGATCCAGCCGAGGCCGGGAATCCACGCCTCGATCCACCGATGGCGAACTCCGCCGAGCCCGGCGTTCCAGGCCGCACGCGAATCCGGCGACAGCTCCTCCGGACGGAAAGCGACCAGGACGCCGGAAACCTGCCGCGCCGGGATACCCGCTCGGACCAGAAGGTCCTCCGCCAGGAGCGACCGCCCGACACAGGAACCGCGACCGGAGCGCCGGGTCGTCGCGGCGGTCTCCCGTTCGGAACCCGGCATCACGTAGAGGATCTCGGCCGCCGTGTAGCCGATGACCTGCTCCACGGCCTCCAGGGCCGACCGGCAGTCGGCGGTCAGCCGCCTCGCGAGGGCGTCGGCCTCGGAATCCGCAGTCCGGGGCGCCTCCAGGAGCGCCCGAACGTCGGCCGGAATCGCGGCCCGCTTCAGGGGGAAGGCGGCCGTGTCCGGGAGGGGGCTGACGTCGGTCTCCACGGCGGCCAGAAGAGTTCTCCCGTCCCGCGACGACAGGACGACGCGATAGCCCGGGGCCTCCACGGGCCGGACCTGGCGCCAGGGCGCCGGTCCGGAGAGCACGTAGCGCATTTCTTCCCGGCCGTCGGCGGGCGCGGCGAACGACGAGCCGGCCGCGAGAAGGGCGCCCAGCGCGAGACAGAGCGCTCTTCCGCCGCCCCGGGCCGCGGCCTGGGCCCGGCGGATCCCGTCGAGAACTCCGTTGACGAACGATCCGGAGGACGGGGTCGAGAATTTCTTCGCGATCTCGACGGCCTCGTTGATCACGACGGCAGCCGGGGTCTCGGGCTCGAACAGGAGCTCGTAGAGGGCGAGCCGGAGGAGATTCCGGTCCACGGCCGGCATCCGGCCGAGGCGCCAGTGCTCGGAGCGCTCCGAAAGCTTCTCGTCCAGTTCCTCGCGCCGCTTCAGCGTGCCGAGGACGAGGCGCGCCGCGTACTCCTGGACTTCCGGTCGCGCGATCAGAAACTCTTCGGTCCGACGGAACATCTCCTCGGGCGGCGTCGCCGCGAGGTCGTTCTGGTAGAGGAGCTGGAGCGCCAGCTCCCGGGCTTTCCGGCGGCGACCGCTCATGGATCGCCCGGCCGGCCTACTGGCCCTTCCGGCCCGTCGAGCCTTTCAGCCGCGCGCGGAGATCGGCCGACTCGATGGCGGCCATGGCCGCCTCGAAGCCCTTGTTCCCCCCCTTGGCGCCGGAGCGCTCCAGCGCCTGCTCGAGCGTGTCGCACGTGAGAACGCCGAGCGCGATGGGGAGGTCCACCTCGAGGGAGACCTGGAAGACGCCCTTCGAGACTTCCGCGGCGACGTAGTCGAAATGCGGGGTCCCGCCCCGGAGGACGGCACCGAGAGCGATGAGGGCGTCGAACCGCCCGACGCGAGCGAGGTCCCGGAGCGCCAGCGGGATCTCCCACGCCCCGGGCGTCCGGACCACGACGAGGTCCTCGTCGGCGGCGCCATGGCGACGGAGCGCGTCGAGCGCCCCCTCGAGCAGGCGATCGACCACGAGATCGTTCGTCCGGGCGGCGACGAGGCCGAACCGGCGGCTCTTCGCTGTGAGATTTCCTTCGATGATGGATGACATGGGAAAAGGAAGTCTATCAGGGACTCAGGGGAGCGTGAACGCGCGGATTGCCGCGTGGATGCCGTCGCTCCCGAAGTTCTCGACGTACCGGGCCGCGAACTCTTCGCGGCTGTAACGCCTCGGCTGCGACCCCAGCGTCTCGAGGGCGAAGACGGCGGCGACGCTCCCCGCACGCCCGGCCACTTCCCACGAGAGACCCTTCCGGCGCGCGGCCAGGAGACCGGCCCGGAACGCGTCGCCGACGCCGGTCGGGTCGAGAGCCGGCTTCCGGAGCTCGGCCGGCGGGATCCGGTACGTCACGGCCCCGTCCGGCGCCTCCGGCGTCCCGCCCCGGAGCGCGATCGTGGATCCCCCCTCCCCCCGCGTGACGATCACGACGGGAACGCGGGAGAGGATCTCCGACTCGGACAGGCCCGTCTTTTTCTCGACGATTCCGAATTCGTACTCGTTCCCGATCAGGATGGCGGCCCCGTCGAGGCCGGTCAGAAGGTCCTCGGCCGAGAGCCGCGCCACCTGCTGGCTCGGGTCGTAGAGAAAGGGAATCCCGAGCTCCCGGCACTCGCGGGCATAGGCGTCCATGGCGGCGGGATCGTTCGGCGCCACGACGGCGAGAGCGATCGACGCCGGGTCGAACAGGCGGAGAGGCAGCTCCCCGGCCCGCGCCATCGCGCCGGCGTAGAAGGTCGCGATCTGGTTCTGCTCGCGGTCCGTCGAGACGAAGAACGAAGCGGTGAAGAGGTCGTCGAAGACGCGAAATCCCGAGACGTCCACGCCCGCTTCGGCGAGCCAGTCGCGGTAGTCCGCCGCATCGCGGCCTCCCGCGGCGACGACGAGGGGCGTCTCGCCCAGCAGGGCCAGGCTGTAGGCGATGTTCGGGGCGACGCCGCCGCGCACCCGTCTCATCTCGTCCACCAGGAAGGAAACGGAAAGGCGGTGCATCCGGTCGGGCACCACGACGTCGAGGAACCTCCCGGGAAACGTCATCAGATAGTCGTAGGCCACCGATCCGGTGACGGCGATCCGTCCGGCCCTCATCTCCAGTATTTCTCCATCAGGAGCGACAGGCGCCGCTGCGTCGGCTCCGGAACGTCCTCGCGCCGGGTCAGGACGGCGGTCCGGAGCGCCTCGCGGCAGGAGCAGGTCCGCCGCGCGTCGATCCGGGCGACGGCCCCGGCGAGGATCGCGTTGGCCGTTCCCGCGTTGGTCCTGAGCACCTCGAGGATGGTCTCCACGGACACCGCCTGCTCTTCCTCGTGCCAGCAGTCGAAATCCGTCACGAGGGCCATCGTGGCGTAACAGATCTCCGCCTCGCGGCAGAGGCGCGCCTCCTGCACGTTCGTCATCCCGATGACGTCCACTCCCCAGGAGCGGTAGAGAAACGACTCGGCCCGGGTCGAGAACTGCGGCCCTTCCATCCCGAGATACGTCCCTCCGGTGTGGACGCGGGCTCCCCGCTCGCGGGCCGTCCGGTCGAGCGTCCCGAGGAGGTGCGGGCAGACCGGATGCGCCAGGGAGACGTGGGCCACGCACCCTTCGCCGAAGAACGTGGCCACCCGCCGGTGCGTCCGGTCGATGAACTGGTCCGGCAGGACGAGATCGGTCGGCCGGTAGGTTTCCTTCATCGAACCGCAGGCGGAGGCCGAGACGAGGGCGTCGCAGCCGAGCTGCTTGAAGCCCCAGACGTTCGCCCGGTAGTTGATCTCCGACGGGAGGATCCGGTGCTGCCGTCCGTGACGGGCGAGGAACGCAACCGGAACGCCGGAGAGCTCCCCCACGAGGTAGGCGTCCGAAGGCGGGCCGAACGGGGTCTCGAGCCGCACGTCGCTCGTCGTCGCCAGCCCCGGAAGGCCGTAGAGCCCCGAGCCGCCGATCAGGCCGATCCGGCCCCGCCCCGCCGTCACCGGTTCCGACCGATCTCTTCGAGGATGTCGAGCGCCAGCTTCAGCGCCGCGCGCCCGGCCTCTCCCGTCACCTCCGGCTCCGACCGCTCGCGGCAGGCCTTCAGGAACGCCGCGTCCTCGCTCGTGAGCGGGTCGGCCGGCGTGACGACGACCGGCCACTCCACGATGCGCGGCGGGCCCGTCATCCGGTCGAGCCGAAAGGCCGTCACGTCGCGGTTCTGCGTGTCGATGGAGAAGTACCAGTCGGGCTGGAAGAACCGGAACTTCCGCGTCCGCTCGGCCGAGACGCGCGAGGCCGTCAGGTTCGCCACGCATCCCCCCTCGAAGGACAGGCGCACGGAGGCGATGTCGATCTTCCCGGTCAGAATCGGAACACCGACGGCGCGGATCTCCCGGACGGGCCGCCCCACGAGGTCGAGGGCGATGTCGAGGTCGTGGACGAGGAGGTCGAGGATCACGTCGACGTCGAGGGCGCGGGCCACGAAGACGCCGAGCCGGTCGGCTTCGATGAACTTCACGTCGGTCACCAGCGGCCGGATGGCCGCCACCGCCGGGTTGAAGCGCTCGATGTGACCTACCTGGAGAATGCGACCCGTCGACCGGGCGAGAGCGACCAGCCGGTCCGCCTCGGCGAGCGTGGCCGTCACCGGCTTTTCCACCATGACGTCGGCGCCCCCCGCGAGAAGCTCCTCCGCCACCTCGGCATGGGAAACGGTGGGCGAGGCGACGACGACGGCGGTCGCTCCGGCCTCGAGCAGCTCGCGGATCGAGCCGCGCCGGACCATCCCCTGCGCGCCGTGCGCGGCCTCGATGGCGGCCGCCTTCGCGCCGTCGGGCTCGACGAAGCCGACGGGCTCCGACCCCTCGATTCCGCTGAGGATCCTCGCGTGATGCCGGCCGAGGTAGCCGCAACCGACGACGCCCGTCCGGATCCGCGCCCCGCTCATCGGGAGGCGAGTGTACATGGCGAAACGGAGCCCCCCCTTGCTCCGCGGCGCGGCCGCGGGTTACTTTCCTTCGTTCCATGGGCGAGCGCGACTGGAAATCGACCCTTCTCCTCCCGAAGACGGACTTCCCGATGAAGGGAGACCTCCCGAGGCGGGAGCCCGGGCGGCAGAAGCGCTGGGAAGAGACGGACCTGTACGGCCGGATCCGCAAGGCCCGGGCCGGCGCGCCGCGCTTCATCCTGCACGACGGCCCCCCGTACGCGAACGGAAGCATCCACATGGGGACCTCGATGAACAAGATCCTCAAGGATCTCGTCGTGAGGTCGAAGACGCTCGCGGGCTTCGACGCCCCTTACGTCCCCGGGTGGGACTGCCACGGGCTCCCGATCGAGCTGAAGGTCGACCGGGAGATCGGGCCGAAGAAGCGGGAGATGAGCGACGTGGCGGTCCGCCGGGCATGCCGCGCGTACGCGGCGAAGTGGATCGACGTCCAGCGGGCCGACTTCAAGCGCCTCGGCGTCCTCGGCGCCTGGTCCGCGCCCTACCGGACGATGGACTTCTCCTATCAGTCGGAGATCGCGCGGGCGTTCGGCACCTTCGTCGAGAAGGGCCTCGTCCGGTTCGGCTTCAAGGCGGTCCTCTGGTGCGTCCACGACCGGACGGCGCTCGCCGAGGCCGAAATCGAGTACGAGGACAAGACCGACTGGTCGATCTACGTGGCGATGCCGATCGCGGTCGACGACGTGGCGAGAAGCCACTGGGAATTCCTTCAGCCGAACGTCGACAAGGTCTTCGCGCTCATCTGGACGACGACCCCCTGGACGCTGCCCGCCAACCGGGCCATCGCCCTCGGACCGGAGATCGAGTACGTTCTTCTGCGCAGGAAATCGGAACCCGGCGCCGCGTATCTGGTCGCGGAGACGCTCGCGAATCAGGTGACGGCCGCTCTCCATTGGACCGACGCCGAACCTCTTCCCCATTCGAAGAAACCCGGCGCGGCCCTCGCCGACCGGGCGCACGCCCTTCGCTATGCGCGCCCCCTGGCGTCCGATCCCTGGGACAACTTCGGCTTCCTCGCCGGCGAGCACGTGTCGACCTCGGACGGCACCGGCCTCGTCCACACGGCCCCGGGGCACGGCCGGGACGACTACGAGGTCGTGAAGCGCTCCGGCTTCAAGGTGGACGACCCGGCACTCTGCCCGGTCGATGAGGCGGGCTATTTCGACGTCCACGCGCCGGAGGCGCTGCGCGGCCGGCGCGTCGTCTCGCCGAAGATCGCCTCCGACGACGGAAGCCGTGCCGTCCTCGACCTCCTCGAGGAGGGCGACCCGTCCGGGGCCCGCCTCCTCTCGGCCTCCAAGGCCGCTCACAGCTACCCGCACTGCTGGCGCTGCAAGAACCCGGTCATCTTCCGGGCGACCCACCAGTGGTTCATCGATCTCGCGGCGCTGCGCGACACGGCGCTCGCCGAGATCCGCCAGCGCGTCGCCTGGATCCCGTCCTACAGCGAGAACCGGATCGGCGCGATGGTGGACAACCGCCTCGAGTGGACCATCTCGCGTCAGCGCCTCTGGGGCTCGCCCATCACGTTCCTCCGTTGCACGGCGTGCGCGGAGAAAGGCCTCGTCTCCCACTTCCCCACCGTCGAGGGCGACGTCGGCGAGAGGGAGATGAGGGAAAGAGAGGAATTCTTCGAAAGGGTCAGAAGGACTTTCCGGGAGCATGGCGCCGATTCGTGGTACGACAGTTCCTTCCCCGCCTCTTACTTTCTAGGAGAATCCACTTCCTCATCGTCGGTTGCGGCCTGCTCTCGTTGTGGCGGGAGTTCATTCGAAAAGCTTCGAGACATCCTCGACGTCTGGTTCGACTCGGGCGTCTCGCACGCCGCCGTCCTCCGCTCGGGCGCCTACGGGCTCGCCGACCCCTACACGGCCGACCCGCCCGAGCCGGTCATGTACCTCGAGGGGCACGACCAGCACCGCGGCTGGTTCCAGTCGTCCCTCCTGACCTCGGTCGCCCTCGCCGGACGCGCACCGTACGACATCGTCCTCACCCACGGATTCGTCGTCGCGGGAGACGGCCGGAAGATGTCGAAATCGGTTGGCAATACGATCGAGCCCCAGGACCTCCTCAAGACCGACGGGGCGGACGTCATCCGGCTCTGGGTGGCGTCCCTCGACTACACGAACGACGACCCGCTGTCGAAGGAGATCCTCGCCCGGACGGCCGAGGCGTACCGGAAGATCCGGAACACCGCGAAATTCCTGCTCGGAAACCTGTTCGACTTCGACCCCGCCCGGGACGCCGTTCCCGAGGCCCGGCTCGAGCCGCTGGACCGGCGGGTCCTCGACGCGGGCGCCCGCTTCGCGGCCGAGGCGAGATCGGCTTACGACCGATACGAATTCCACGTGGTGGTCCGCCGGCTGCTGGAGCTGGTCACGACCGAGCTGTCGGCGTTCTGGTGCGACGTCCGGAAGGACGCCTTCTACGTTCTCGCTCCCTCCGATCCGGTCCGCCGATCGGCGCAGACCGCCGCCTGGCGGCTCGTCGAGACGATCGCCACCGCGCTCTCCCCGATCTGCCCCTTCACGGCGGAGGAGATCTGGGAGGCGATCCCGGGCAACGCCCCGGACCCTTCGGCCCTCTTTCTCAGAAGCTGGAGCGACGTCCGGCTGCCGGAGCAGTCCGAAGCCGAACGCGACGCGTGGCGGACGCTCCTGGAGCTCCGCGCGAGCGTGGTCGCTCAGCTCGAGCCGCTTCGCCGCGACGGAATCGTCGGCAGCGCCGCCCAGGCGGCGGTCGTCGTCACCGCAGCGCCGGCCCTCGAGGAGGGCCTCGTGAGGGCCGGTATCCCCTTTTCCTACCTCGCCGAGATCTTCGGCGTCCCGTCCGTCCTCCGCCGGGAGCCTGACGCCCAGACGACGAACCTCTCCGTGTCGGTCCAGCCCGCCGACGGGGTGAAGTGCCCTCGCTGCTGGCAGACGCGCCGCGACACGGGGCCGGAGGGAATCTGCGGCCGCTGCGGGAGCGTGGTGCGCGGGGCCGCGGCTCCGGCGTGACCCGTAGAATCGGCGACGTGAGTCAGCCGGCGGACGGATCGCTCCGCCTTCGTGTCGCCTATCTGGCCGTCGCGATCGGCGTCATCGCTCTCGACCAGATCACGAAGGCCGTCGTGGCCGCCCGGATCCCGCTGCACGCGACGATCAGCGTCATCCCCGGCTTCTTCGACCTGACGCACGTCCGGAACACCGGCGCGGCCTTCGGAATCCTCGCGGGCGAAGCCTCGTCCGGACGGACCCTTCTCCTGACCGGCGTCGCCCTCGTCGTCTTCGGCGGCGTCGTCATCTACGCGTGGCGCTCGCCGGCCCGGGACACGGTCCTCCAGACCGCTCTCGCCTTCATCTCGGGGGGCGCGGTCGGCAACCTGATCGACCGGATCCGGTTCGACTCGGTGACCGATTTCCTCCGGTTCTACGTCGGCGCCCACGAGTGGCCGTCCTTCAACATGGCCGACAGCGCCATCACCACGGGCGTCCTCCTCCTCGCGTGGGACATCTGGCGGCGGCCCGGGCAGGAGCCCGCCTCCAGCCCGGGAAAGGCCGCGGTCTGACCGCCGCCCGATGCACCCCGATCTGATCCGGATCGGCTCCTTCGCCCTCCCCTCGTACGGGGTCGCGCTGGCGTGCGCGTTTCTCGCGTCGATCTGGCTTCTCCGGCGCCGGGCGCCCTCCTTCGGCGTGAAGAGAGACGACGCGGCCGACGTGGCGATCTGGCTCCTCCTCTCGGGACTCCTCGGCGCGAAGGTTCTTCTTCTGGTCGTCGAGGGGCCCCGCTACCTCAGGTCGTGGGGCGACTTCGTCGAGTTCCTCCGCTCGGGAGGCGTCTTCTACGGCGGCCTGATCGGGGCGGTGCTCGCCCTCGCGATCGTCCTCCGGAAACGCCACATCGGCTTCTGGACCTTCGCCGACATGGCCGCGCCCGCCGTGGCGCTCGGGCACGCGATCGGCCGGATCGGCTGTTTCCTCGCGGGGTGCTGCTGGGGCCGGGAGTGCTCCCTTCCGTGGGCCGTCACGTTCACGGATCCGGTCGCCGAGCGGAACGTCGGCGTCCCGCTCAACGTCCCGCTCCACCCGACGCAGCTCTACGAGGCTCTCGGAAACGTCGTGATCCTCGGCCTCCTCCTGAAGTTCGAGAAGCGCCGCTGGAAGGGCCAGACCTTCGCCTGGTACCTCGGCGCGTACGCCATCCTTCGCGGAACGCTCGAGTTCTTCCGGGGCGACCCGCGCGGTTCGGTGCTCGACGGAGCCGTCTCGACCTCCCAGCTGATCGCCGTCGCCGGGCTGGCCGCGGCGGTCGGCATCTCGTGGTGGAACCGGGGCCAGCCGGCGGACTCTTCCGCGTGACGGGCCGTCCGACGCGGGCGGTCCTCGCGGACCGCGGCGACGACCGCGAGCGGCTCGACCGCGTCCTTCTCCGCCACCTCGCCGACCTTCCCGAGGCGACACGGACGAAGATCCAGGCGTGGATTCAGAACGGCTTCGTGACGGTGAACGGGAACAGGGCCGGGAGATCATCTGAGAAGGTCAAGACGGGAGACCGGATCGACGTCCAGCTGCCCGCGCCACCGCCTGCACGCTCCGCGCTGGTTGCACAGGACATCCCTCTCTCGGTCCTTTTCGAAGATCCCCATCTCCTCGTCCTCGACAAACCGGCCGGCCTCGTGGTCCACCCCGCGGTCGGCCACGGGGACGGAACGCTCGTGAACGCGCTCCTCCATCGCTCGAAGGAATGGGCCGGTCCCGCGGACCGCCCCGGCCTCGTCCACCGCCTCGACAAGGACACGTCCGGGGTCCTCGTGGTCGCGAAGACCGAGCTGGCGATGGCGAAGCTCGGCAAGGCCATGAAAGAAAGATTCTTAGAAAAGGAATATCTGGCGGTTGTCTATGGCAGCCCGGCGGTCCGAAAGGGTCGCATCGATCTCGGAATTCTCCGGGATCCGCGGGATCGAAAGCGCATGGCGGCGTCGAAGAGCTCCGGCCGGCCATCGACAACCTTCTACGAGATTCTCTCCGAATCTTCCGGTCTCTCTCTCCTGAAGTGCCGGCTCGTCACGGGCCGCACGCACCAGATCCGCGTCCACCTGAAGGCAATCCATCTCCCGATCGTCGGCGACCCGGTCTATGGCGCCGCCCGCTGGAAGGGGCTTCGTGACGAACCTCTTCGCGAAGCCTGCCGGACGTTTCCCCGACAGGCACTCCACGCCTGGCGCCTCACACTGAAGCATCCGGCGACGGGCGAAAGCATGACTTTCAGCGCGCCCGTTCCGTCGGACATCAAGAGTCTTCTCGAGGTCGCCGGGCTGGCGGTCGCCTGAGACTCGAGCTCTCGACTGACGGGCCTTATCGCCGGTCCCGGTCGATCAGGACGACGTCGGAGTTCTCGCGGAAGCGGTCGAAGAGGATCTGCCTGCTGTCGGGTGAGACGTCGAAGCTCTTGATGTCGAAGCCCGGTCGCATGCTCGTCAGCTGCCTCAGCTTCCCGGTCACGAGATCCAGCAGCCAGAAATCCTGATTCCGGTAATGACCCCGGACCAGCGCCAGTCGCTTGCCGTCCGGCAGAAACCGGTAGCGATTGCCTCCGGCCGCGACCGTGACCTCCGGGAGCCGGACGGGCTGCTTCTCCGGGGTGACCCCCTTCAGCTGGTACGCCGGTCCCCCGTGATGTTCGGAGTACGCGATGAACCGCCCGTCGGGCGACCAGACCGGGTCGTAGTTGTTCCCGCCCACCAGCTGCACCGGAGCCCCGCCGTCCACGGGAATCTCGAACAACGGCTGCTCTTTTCCCTCGGAAGCGACGACGGCGATCCACTTTCCGTCCGGAGACCACGATGGTGCATCGCGGACGTCGAGCGACTCGGCGATGCGACGGGCGTCGGTGCCGTCCGCCGCCATCACGCGGAGGCGGGACTCTTTCCCCTCCCGGACCACGAAGCAGATCCGGGCGCCGTCGGGCGAGATCGCCGGCGCGGCGGTTACGGAGCCGTCGGCGCCTTTCCAGAGCTCGGTGTCCGAGCCGTCCTTGGACTTCCAGAGTCCGTCGGCGCCCCCCTTGGACGACAGAAAGAGCACGTAGCCGGGCCCGAATCGCGGAGCTGCCGCGCGCGCCGCCGAAAGAGAAAAACGGCGGACTCCCGAATCGTCGACGACGTGATCCGAGATCGGCGCCGTCCAGAGATGCGATGCCGGATTCCTGACGGTCACGACGAGACGCCGCCCGTCGGCGCTCGCCGCGACCGAGACGTACTCCTCGAGACCGAAGCTCACGGCGTGGGGAACCCGCCGGTCGATGTCCATGGCGTAGAGCCCCGATCCCGAGCCGTCCGGGCGCGACGCCGTGTAGAGCAGCGTCCGCTCGTCGAGGAACGTGGGGTAGGCCACGCGCGAGTCATGGTTCGTCAGGCGCTCGGCCGTGCCGCCGGTCGACGGGATTCGCCAGATGTCCATGTGGAACGGGCTCGGTATTCCGTGGGCGAAGTAGATGAAACGTCCGTCGGGAGACCAGGTCGGGTAGTGGTTGTGAATCCCCGGCTTGTCGATGAAGATCTGCCTGGGATTGGCGCCGCTGCGGTCGGCGACGAAGATCGGGTCTCCGTCCTCGCCCGTGTGGTAGACGATGTGCGCCCGGTCCGGCGACCACGCGATCGAGACGGCCGCCTGCAGGAACGGGCGCGCGTTGCCGCCTATCGTCGGCACGAGCCAGGCGTCCTCTCCCTTCCGGCCCTGGCGCGTGATCCGCATCCAGACGTGCGCTTCATCGCCGGAGAAGCCGACGTTCCGGACTCGATCGAGGTAGAGGTCCGGAAACTGGCCCTTGGAGAGATTGAGGAACTGGTCGCTCCCCACCTGGGTCGCCCAGGCGTCGAAGGGACCGTCCCGATCGGAAAGGAAGGCGACGAACATCCCGTCGCTCGACATGGCCGCGTCGACCTCGGAGCCTTCCCAGTCCGTCAGCCGCGTGAAGCGGGCGCCTGCGAGAGGGTTCTTCCAGAAGTTATCGCTACGCCAGAGTTGCCAGACGACGACGCCGGCAAGGAAGAGCAGTCCCGCGGCCATGACCGCCGCGATCCACCAGCGCCGCCGGCGGATCCTCTCGCCCCCTCTCGGCAAGCCCTCGGCCGCGCTGATCGCCTCAGAAAGATGATCGCGAACCGTCGCGAGCTCGCGGGCGAGATCCTCCGTCGACGCGTACCGGTTCCGGGGCTCCTTGGCCAGGCACCTCTCGATGATCCAGCGAACCGGAGCCGGGATCTTCGGGTTCACCGCCGCGATCGCCTCGGGTTCCTCCTGGATGATGGCCGCAAGAGTCTGCGGAGCCGAGGCGCGCTGGAAGGCCCGCTTCCCCGTCGCCATCTCGTAGAGAATCGATCCGAACGAGAACTGGTCGGACCGGTAGTCGATCGTCCGGCCCGCGGCCTGCTCGGGCGACATGTAGCCGACGGTCCCGAGAACGACCCCCGCTTCGGTCGCGCCCGACATCGTCGGCGCCTGCGTCGCTTCGCTGCCGCTCGTCTCCGGCTGCGTCAGCTTCGCCAGGCCGAAGTCCAGGATCTTGACCCGGCCGTCTTCGGTCAGCATGGCGTTCTCCGGCTTCAGATCCCGGTGCACGATGCCCGCTGCGTGTGCCATCGCGAGCCCTTCGGCGATCTGGACGCCGATCTGAAGCAGACGGCGGACAGGCAGGGCTCCCTGGAGCAACAGCTGCCGCAGCGGCTCCCCCTTCACCAGCTCCATGGCGATGTAGGAGACCGAATCCGCGGTACCGATGTCGTGGATCGTGACGATGTTGGGGTGATTGAGAGCCGACGCCGACCGCGCCTCGCGCTCGAAGCGCTTCAGACGCTCCGGGTCGGAGGCGAGCCCGGCGGGCAGCACCTTGATCGCCACCTCACGACCGAGCCGCGAATCTCGCGCTCGGTAAACCTCCCCCATTCCGCCTGCGCCGAGCAGGCCGATCAGTTCATAAGGGCCCAGTCGGGTCTCCGCCGAAAGAGGCATGGATCGGCCCCGGGTTTTCCTCTCGCCATTGTAGGCTCCCGGACCCTGCCGACCGGTGTCGCCCCGACGTTGTAATCTGACGACCATGCCCACCACCACCCCCGTCGCGCCGAAGATCTCCGCCCGGGGCGAGGCAATGCCTCCCTCCCCCATTCGCAAGCTGATGCCCCTCGCCGTCGAAGCCCGGAAGCGCGGCGTGAAAGTCCTGCACCTGAACATCGGGCAGCCCGACCTCGAGACGCCCGAGCCGATGCGGCGGCGGCTGGCCCGGCTGACGGACAAGGTCTACGCCTATTCGCCGTCGAACGGAACGCCCGAGTACCTCGACTTCCTGCACGCCTATTACGGCCAGCTCGGCATCTCCCTCGCGCCGGACCAGGTCCTCGCGACCACCGGGGGAAGCGAGGCGCTGCTCTTCGCCTTCATGGCCTGCGCAGACGCCGGGGAGGAGATCTTGACGGTCGAGCCCTTCTATACGAACTACCGCTCTTTCGCCACGATGGCCGGCCTCACCCTCCACCCGATCGTGACCCGCGGCGAGGACGGCTTCCACCTCCCGGGGCGGGAAGAGTGGGAGAAGGCCCTCACGCCGAAGACGCGCGTCGTGCTCCTCTGCAACCCGAACAATCCGACGGGCACGGTCTACTCGCGACGGGAGCTCCTCGTCGTGGCGGAGTTCTGCCGGGAACACGGGCTGTTCTTCGTCTGCGACGAGGTCTACCGGGAATTCCTGTACGACGGCCGGGAGTCGGTCAGCGCCCTGTCGTTCGCGGGCTTCGAGGAGCAGGTCGTCGTCGTCGATTCCCTCTCCAAGCGGTTCTCCGCCTGCGGCATCCGCCTCGGCGCCCTCGTGACGCGGAACGCCGCCGTGTGGGCCGCCGCCAACCGGATGGCGCAGGGGCGCCTGTCGCCTCCCGGCCTCGCCCAGTTCATCGCTCCCGGAGCGCTGGAGCTGGGGCCGGATTACTACGGCGGGGTCGTGAGCGAGTACCAGAAACGGCGCGACACGCTGTTCGAGGGGCTCTCGAGAATACCCGGCGTCTTCCTCCGGAAGCCCGAAGGGGCCTTCTATTTCGTGGCCCGCCTTCCCGTCCGGGACAGCGACGACTTTGCCTCCTGGCTCCTCTCGGACTTCCAGCTCGACGGGAGGACCGTGATGGTCGCACCGGCCAGCGGTTTCTACGTGACGCCGGGCCTCGGGAAGGACGAAGTGCGGATCGCCTACGTCCTGAAGGACGAGGACCTCAAGACCGCGATCGAAATCCTGGCCGCAGCGCT
>DATIWM010000289.1:0-17842 GCA_035519355.1 Thermoanaerobaculia bacterium
GAAACCCGGAATAGGGCGGCTCGGAGAGTTCGGGAACGTAGGTGCCGTGAACGAGGATCAAGCCCTCGATTCTCGCAGAAAGCGGACGGTTCGCGGTCCGGCCTTCGATCCCGGGTTTATTCTCGGCCGCGATGAAGGCCCACGAGCTCTTCCGGCTTCTCTCCTCCGACGAGATCACCTCGTTCGTCCGGTCGGCCTGCGAGGACGACAACGTTCCCGACAAGATCGCCGGCGGCGTCCTGACCTACCAGAACATCTCCCTGAAGCGCCTCGGGAAGCTCCCCGAGGAGACGCGGAAGGCCTACGTGCGGCGGACTCTCCGGGACAAGCGGGCCGCCGAGCTCGCGATCTACGTCCTCTCGGCGGCCCTCGTCCGGCGCGAGCCGGAGCTGATTGCGACGTTCCTCTCGGGCGCGGGCCTGCCGCACGAGGGGCCCCACGTGACGGTGGAGGGCGAGATCGCCGAGCCCCCCGCGAAGAAGGTCGACGCCGCCGTCGACGCCCTCCTGGCCGGCTTTCCGGCACGGCGTTCGGCGATCTACCTTCATGCGTTCGTCGGTCAGCCCGACGTCAGCTGGCCGGCGCTCGAACGGCGTCTCGCCGGCGACGAGAGGCTTCAGGTCGAGGACCGCTCGGCGTCCTGAGCGCCGCCGGCCGGGTGGCCGGGCGGCGCCACGGCGATCGCGAACTCTCCCTTGATGCCGGGGCGCGCGGCGAGACGCGACGCCACGGCCGTGGCCCGGCCGCGGAGGATCTCTTCGTGGAGCTTCGTCAGCTCGCGCCCGGCGGCGATCTCCGGATCGCCCCATGCGGCCGCGAGGGCGCGGAGCGACTCCACGATCCGGAACGGCGACTCGAAGAGAACGGCGCTGCCGGCGCGTCCGGCGTGGGCGACGTACCACCGGTCGCGCTCGCCGCGGCGGGCGGGGGGAAAGCCGAGAAAGATGAAGGGCACGGCCGGAAACCCGCTCGCGGAGAGGATCGCGAGAACGGCCGAGGGGCCCGGCAGCGGCTCCACCCGGTATCCGGCCGCCGCCGCGGCGGCGACGAGGCGCTGCCCCGGGTCCGAAACGGCCGGCGTCCCGGCGTCCGAGACGAGCGCGATCGTCTCGCCGCCGGCCAGGCGCGCGAGCGCCTCGGCGATCCGGCGGTGCTCGTTGTGCTCGTGGCAGGAGACGCGCGGCGTCGCGAGGCCATGCCGTGCGAAGAGATGCTGGGTCCGTCTCGTGTCCTCGCAGTAGACGACCGTCGCGTTCGCGAGCGCCTCGCGGGCGCGGGGCGCGAGATCGTCGAGGTTGCCGATCGGCGTCGCGACGACGAGGAGCCGCCCGCTCACGCGGGCATCGTAACCCCCTTGCCTTGCTACGATGCGGCGGTGATCCCGGCGCTCATCGCCGTCGCGCTTCTCGCCGTTCTGGCCGCGCCGGACGCGCCGCAGCCGGCCCCGTCGCCTTCGCCTCCGGCGGGGGGGCGCGGCGCCGTCCTCGACCGGATCGCCGCCGTCGTCGGTGACGACGTGGTGCTCGAAAGCGAGGTGGACCGGCTTCAGGCCGTTCGGTACCTGCCGGCCCGTCCGGACGAGAGCGAGGCGGCCTACCGCGACCGGATCCTCGACGAGCTCGTCACGGACACGCTTCGCGAGCGCGAACTCCGAAAGGCCGGCGGCCTCGAGCCGGAGCCGGCCGAGGTCGAGTCGCGCCTCCAGGCCCTCGCGGCGCGGGTGGAAGCCGAGCGGGGCCAGCCCTTCGAGACGGTCCTGAGGAACGCCGGCATCACGCGAGCCGAAGCGGCCGGCTGGGTCCGCCGCGGGCTGATGCTTCAGACGTTCACCCGGGAGAGGCTCACTCCGGCGATCCGGGTCACCGACGCCGAAATCCGGGCGTTCTACGACGGCCCCTTCCGGGGCGAAGCCCGCGAGAAGGGTCTCCAGACGCTGCCGCCGCTCGCGGACGTGTCCGACGAGGTGCGCGAGCTCCTGCGCGAACGGAAGCTGAACGAGGCGATCGCGCGCTGGACCGATGAGCTCCGCCAGTCGACGCGGATCCTGATCTACCGGCGTTCCGGCCCTCCACCCTCCGCGAGCCGGTAGAGCGCACGGTGGGCGAGGACGCGGCGGAGGTACGTCCGCGTCTCGGCATAGGTGATGGCGGCCAGCAGCGCCTCTGACGGCGAGGCCGCGGCCCCGACCCAGAGCGTCGTCTGCCCCGCGCCCGCGTTGTAGCCGGACACCGTCGGCACCGGATCCCCGCCGAAGCGGACGAGGAGACCCGTTAGGGTGTGCGCGCCGAGACGAAGAGAGCGGGCGGGCTCGTAGAGCTGCATGTACGCGGGAGGCTCCTCGGCCAGTTCGCGCGCCGCTTCGCCGGCGGTGGGCAGCGTGAGCTGCATCAGGCCGCGAGCCGCCGCGGGCGAGGCCGCCTCCCGGTCGAACCGGCTCTCCTGCCGCATCACGGCGTACAGGAGGTCGTGCGGGACCCCGCTCTCCCGGGCCGCTTCGGCCACGAGGCGGTCGAAGGGGCGGGGCGCGAGGGCGCTCCGGATGGAGAACGGCGCGAGTTCGAGGAGGAAGTCGCCGGGAATCTTCCGGGCGAGCGCCTCGGCGGCTTCGAGCGTGAAGGGCCCGGCGTCGGCCTGCTCCGCGAGGCGTGCGGACGCGATGCAGCCGAGCAGGGAGTCGAGGCGGGCGGCGTCCCGGACGATCGGCGCCGCCTCCTCGGCGAGCCCGAGCTGGATCAGCCGGCAGGCTCCGGCATCGCCGCAGAGCGTCGGCAGGGTCTGGTCGGAGAGTTCGGGGGCGAGGAGGATCTCGGAGTAGCCGGGCAGGGCGCGGTAGGCGACGCGGAGCAGGTCGCGCGCGGCGGCGTCCCCGAGGACGGCCGCGGGAAGAAGCGGCGCGACGGCGGCGCGGGCGTCGCCCCGCGCGAGCGCCGCCTCCCCCTGGATCCGCCGCTCGCGCAGGAAGGCGGTGCGTTCCGGTGCGGGGAGGGCGAGGGCGCGCTCCCGCGCGGCCTCCGCCGCGGCGCCGGCCGGGCGCTCGGCGAGGAGCCTCGCGTACGCGGCGAGCGCGCCGCGGACGTCGCCCGACGCCTCGGCCACGCGCCCGTGCCAGAAGGAGAGCTCGGACTTCCAGGGCTCGGGAAGGCGCCGGACGCGGGCGAGGGCGACGACGCTCTCGAGCGTCCGGCGCGCGCCCGGGCCGTCCCCGGTCTCCGCGCGGCGAAGGACGAGCGTCAGCAGCCCTTCCACCCGGCCCGGCTCCCGGGCGAGCGCTCCGTCGCGGAAGACCGCCTCGGCCTTCTCGAAATGGCCCTGCCGCGTCAGGATCCGCGCCCGCTGGAGCATCGCGAGCTTCCAGGGCCCCGAGCGTTCGCGCTCGGCGCGGAGGAGCTCGGCGGCGGCGGCGTCGATCTCGCCCAGCTTCTCGAGCGCCGCGGCGAGATTGAAGCGGACGCGCGTGAAGAACCCCGCCGTGCCGGGGGCGTCGCCGTCGCGCTTCGGGGGGATTTTCGGCCGGACCCCCCTCCGGGCGAGGATTTCCCGGAAGACGTCGGCCGCCTCGCGAAAACGGCCGCGCGAGGCGTAGACCCGGCCCAGGTCGAAGCGGGCGGACAAGCGCTCCTCGGCGCTGCCGCGCTCTTCCGCCCGGGCGGTGCGCTCGAGGAGGAGGCGCTCGGCGAGGTCGAGGTCGCGCTGCGCGCGAGCCGCGTCGATGAGGAGGCGGAGCAGCCGGTCCGCGAGGGCGGTGACGGCGGCGCCGCGCATCTCTCGCGCGAGAACGATGGCCGCGGCGTCGTCGCGCGAGCCTTCGCGCAGGATGTCCTCCCTGAGGGCCGCGGCCTCCTGCACGGCGCCGGAGCCCTCGAGGGCCTCGGCGCGGAGTGCCGCGAGCCGCCGCCGCTCCCGGGGCGCCGCCGGAGGCCTCGCCGAAACGAGCCGGGCCAGCGTCACGGGATCGCTCTCTGTCTCGAGGGCGTCGAGGGCGATCCGGAGCGCCCGGCGCGCGACGTACGTCCCCCGCCGCTGCAGGAGCGGCAGGAGAAGGTCGAGGGCGCCGCCGCCGTCCCCCGACCGGAAGCGGATCTGCGCCGCGGCGAGCCGTGCCGGCACGTCGAAGAGGTCGCCGGGGATCACGTAGTGCTCGAAACGCGGCAGGGCCTCCGCGCGCCGGCCCGTCGCGGCCAGGGCGTGCGCCGCGAGGTAGTCGAAGCGTCCGTCCGCGTACCGCTCGGGACTCTCCCGCCACAGGCGCTCGAGGCTCGCGAGAACGGCCGTCCAGTCGCCGACGCGCGCCGCGTCCGTGGCGCCCCGCTCGAGATCCGCCTCCGACCCGGCGCCGGGAGCGACGGCGAGGAGCGCGGCGAGAGCGGCGAGCGGGACGACGCTCAGCCGGGAGGCCAACTAAAGGACCGTCCCGCGAGCAGGTGGACGTGGAGGTGGTCGACGCTCTGGCCGGCGTCCGCGCCGTTGTTCACGACGAGGCGGTAGTCGACCGCCCTCTCGGCCTTCGCGACCGCGGCGAGGACCAGGAAGAGGCGGGCGAGGAGGGGCGCGTCGGAGGGCGACGCCTCGGAGAGGCGGGCGAGGTGCTTCTTCGGCACGACGAGGACGTGCGTCGGGGCCTTCGGGGCGATGTCGCGGAAGGCGAAGAACTCCTCGTCCTCGTAGACGGGCGTCGAGGGGATCTCGCGGCGGGCGATGCGACAGAAGAGACAGGACGGGTCGGTCGTCGCGGCGGACGTCACGCCGCGGATTATCCCGGAATCCGGGCGATTTCGGCGCCGAGCGAGCGGAGCTTTCCATCCATCCCCGCGTAACCGCGGTCGAGGTGGTAGATCCGCCGGACGCGCGTCTCCCCCCGGGCGGTCAGGCCCGCGAGGACGAGGGCCGCGGAGGCCCGGAGGTCCGAGGCGGTCACGGGCGCCCCTTCCAGCGGGGAGGGTCCGCGGACGACCGCCGTGTGCCCTTCCAGCTTCACGTCGGCGCCGAGGCGGACGAGTTCCGCGGCGTGGAGAAAGCGGTTCTCGAAGATCGTCTCGACGATCCGCGAGGCGCCTTCGGCCTGCGTCATCAGCGCGAGGAACTGCGCCTGAAGGTCCGTCGGGAATCCGGGGTGCGGGGCGGTCCGGAGGTCGGTCGCGCGGAGCGCCCCTTCCCTCCGGACGCGGACGGATTCCGGTTGCACCTCGATCTCGGCGCCCGCCCGGCGGAGGGCTTCGAGGAAGGCCGCCAGGTCGCCGGGCCGCGCGCCCGCCACGGTGACGTCGCCGCCGGTGATCGCCCCCGCGGCGAGATAGGTTCCCGTCTCGATCCGGTCCGGGATCACCGCGTGGGGCTCGCCGGTGCCGGCGAGCCGTGAGACGCCCTCGACGACGATCGTCGACGTCCCGGCGCCCTCGATGCGCGCCCCCATCGCGGAGAGGAGCCGCGCGAGGTCTCCGATCTCTGGCTCCAGCGCGGCGTTCCGGAGAACCGTCCGGCCGCGAGCCAGGACCGCGGCGAGGAGGACGTTCTCGGTCCCGGTGACGGTCGGCAGGGGAAAGGAGATCTCGGCGCCGGTGAGCCGTCCCGCCGCGGCCGAGACGCGGGAGACGTGCGCGTGGATGTAGCCCTTTTCGACGGCGACCCGGGCCCCCATCGCCTCCATCGCGGCGATGTGGAGGTCGACCGGCCTCACGCCGATCGCGCAGCCGCCCGGAAGGGAGATGCGCGCCTCGCCGAAGCGGGCGAGGAGGGGCCCGAGGACGAGGATCGACGCGCGCATCGTCCGGACGAGGTCGTAGGGCGCTTCGGTCGAGCGGACGACGTCGGCGTGGAGTGCGAGCCGTCCCGGTCCCTCCTTCTCGACGCGGGCTCCCAGGCCCGCGAGGAGAATGCCCATCGTCCGGATGTCCGCCACGTCCGGGACGTTCGTCAGGACGACCGGCTCGTCCGTGAGGAGGGCGGCCGCCGCGGCGGGAAGCGCCGCGTTCTTGGCGCCGCTCGCCCGGACGGTGCCGGCGAGGCGGGACGGGCCGCGGATGAGGAACGCGTCCACCGGGCCCGAGTCTATCGACTCGCCGGCGTCCGCACCGCCGTCGCCGTCCGGGGGATTCCGGCGGCGTCCAGCCGGACGGCGACGAGACGGAACGCGCCCGAGGCCTCGACGAGATCGCTCACCCCGCGGGCCTGTCCGTAGCCGAATTCGAAGAGGAACGGGGCGCCGGGAGAGAGGAAGGGGGGCAATTCCAGGAGGAGGCTCCGGACGGCGTCGAGGCCGTCCTCGCCGCCGTAGAGCGCCAGGGCCGGCTCGTGCTCCGAGACGGTCTTCGACAGGTGGGGCGCGTCGTCGACCGGAACGTACGGCGGGTTGGCGACGGCGAGGTCGAAGAGCGTGTCCGGTCGGAGCGCGGACAGCCAGTCCGAGGCGAGGAGGCGGACGCGCGAGTCTACGCCGTGCTTGACGGCGTTCTCCCGGGCCAGGGCGAGCGCGGCGGGAGAGCGGTCGATTGCGAAGACGGTGGATGCGGGGCGCTCGAGGGCGAACGTGACGGCCAGAACGCCGCTTCCGGTGCCGAGGTCCAGGATCCGGCGCGCTGCAGGGGCCGCCTCGCGGGCGACTTCCACGATTCCCTCGGTTTCGCCGCGCGGAATCAGGGCGCGCGGGTCGACCCGGAAGGTGCGGCCGAGGAATTCCCACTCGCCGAGGAGATACTGGAGGGGCTCGCCTCTCGCGCGGCGGTCCACGAGGCGGCGGAAGGCGTCGGCCTCGGCGGGCACGGCCTCTTCGCCCCGTCGGGAATGGAACCAGCCTCGCGGCCGGCCGGCCGCCCGCGCGAGGAGCTCCTCCGCCTCGAAGGCGGGATGGCCGGGAGGCGGGAGGCGCCGGCGGGCCTCGGCGAGGAGATCGCCCCAGGTCGCGCTTCGGCGTCCCTCCGCTTCCCCCGTGCCGGACCTCTCCACCCGAGACCTCCTTCGTCGCGCCGTCCCCGGCTGATTAAGATGGGGGCGTGTCCGCCGGACGCATTCTGACCCGGACGTCGCTCGTGCTGGCCGGCGCGGCGCTGGCGCTCTGGCTGGCGGGCCCGGCAGGCCTCGTCCCCCCGCGGATCGCCGTGCCGGTTTCCGCCGTGCTCACGGGGCTCGCGGCGCTCTCGGCTCTGGCGGCGGGAGCCGGCCGCTCCGCCGAGCCGGGACCTCCCGTCCCCGACCCGGCCCTGTCGGCCCGCGCGGCGCTCGGCCCGGCGCTGGACGGAGCGGAGGCGCTCGCGGTCTGCACCGTCGACCGGGACGGGAGGATCGCCTACTGGAACGCGGGGGCGGTGCACCTCTTCGGCCGCACGGCGCGGGACGCCGACGGGGCGTCCGCCGTCGGTCTCGTCGTCCCCGCCGAGGAGGACCGGGCCTTCCGGCAGGAGATCGAGGCGGTCTTTTCCTCCGGGCGCGGCCTTCCCCCGCGGCGCACGGCCGTGACGGACGACCACGGGCGGCGGGTCGAGGCCGTCCGGACACTCGTGCCGCTCCGGCGCTACGGACGGACCGTCGAGATCGCGATCGTCTTCGTCGAGATCCGCGCCGCGAGCGCGGGCGAGAAGCAGGCACGGCTGTTCGACGCCGCCCCCGCGGCGCTCGTCGGCGTCGACGGCGAAGGGCGCATCGAGGCGGCGAACGTCCGCCTCTCGGAGTGGACGGGCCGGCGGGTCGATCTGCTCGAGGGAACGGAAGTCGCACGCGCCGACATCTTTCCGGCGCCTCTCCGCGAGGCACTCGAGGGCGTCGCCCGCCGGCGGCGCCGGGCCGAAGACGGGCCGGGCGCGCTCGAGTTCGACGAAACGCTTCTCTCGGTGGACGGCGCGCCCCGGCCGGTCCACGTCGTCGCGGCGCCACGCTCCGGCGGCGGGGCCGACGTCGTCCTGACCGACGGCACGTCGCGCCGGGACCTGCTCGCGGACCTCGAGTCGGCCCGCGGGTCTCTGGTCGAAGCGCGGGCGGCCGCGGCGGACGCCATCGAGTCATCGGCCCGCGAATTCCGGACGTCGGTGGAGGAGGTGGCCAGCGCCGTCCGGCGCGCCCGAGACGAGTCGTCGGGACCGGTCCAGAGGGCGCGGGCCGAGGTCGACCTCGCCGAGACGACCCGGGAGTTCCTCCGCCGCGTCGATGCCCTGCAGGCCGGACGGCGCTCCGGCGCTCCGCGAGCCCTTCTCGTAGAGGACAACGAGGAGAATCGCGAGTTGCTCGCCCACATGCTCCGCTCCCGCGGGGCCGAGGTCGTCGTGGCCGCCACCGGGCCGGAAGCCGCGGAGGCCGCCTCCCGGCAGCCCTTCTCCTTCGTCCTCCTCGATCTGCAGATGCCGGAGATGGACGGTTACCAGGTCCTCCGGCGGCTGCGCGCCCTGCCGGGGGGCGCGACGCTTCCGGTCGTCGCCCTGACGGCGCTCACGTCGGAAGACGTCCGCCGGCGCTGCGAGGCCGAGGGGATGAACGACTTCGTCACCAAGCCCGTCACGCTCGCGCGGATCCGCGAGCTCGTCGACCGGTGGGGCCGAGCCGCCCCCGGGGCGTCTCAGGGGCCGAAGGCCGAGCGGTAGAGCATCCAGTAGACGACGACTCCCGTCACGGAGACGTAGAGCCAGACCGGGAGCGTCCATCGCGCCAGACGGCGGTGGCGGTCGAAGCGCCCGCGACGGGCCAGGACGAACGCCGTGAGGGCGAGGGGAAGGGCGGCGGCCGCCAGGACCGTGTGCGTCAGAAGAATCGCGAGATAGACCGTCCGGACGGCGCCGGTCCCGGCGAAGCGGACGCTCCCCACCCGGGCGTGATAGACGAGATAGGAGACGAGGAAGAGAGCCGAGCAGATCAGCGCGGCCGTCATCGTCTTCTGGTGCGCGTCGCGCCGTCCCGACCGGATCAGCAGCCAGCCCGTGACGAGAAGCGCGGCCGAGGTGGCGTTCAGGAGAGCGTTCACCGTCGGGAGGGCGGAGACGTTCATCGCCGGGCGCCGTCCTCGCGGGCGAGCCTCTGCGCGCCTTCGGCGAGCGCCTCCATCGCTCCCGGTTCGTCGCTGTCGTAGTAGCCGCGGATCGTTCCGCCCGCATCGACGAGGACGAAGCGGGTCGAATGGAGGATCGGTTCTTTCGCCCCCGGGCCGGCGTCCTCGACGGCCAGCCGGAAGCCCTCTCGACAGAGCCGGCGCAGGCTCTCCGTATCCGTCCGGAGGAAACTCCAGCGGTCCGGGTCCGCACCGTGCTCCTTCCCGTAGCGGGCGAGGACCTCGGGGGTGTCGTGCACCGGGTCAACCGTGAAGGAGACGAACCGGATGCGGGGCTCGTCCCGGAGCCGGTTCGCGAGCGATTTCATCTTCGCGGTCATCCCGGGACAGATCCCCTGGCAGGTCGTGAAGATGAAATCCGCGATGACGACCTTTCCGGCCAGCGAAGCCTTCGTCACGGTCGCACCGGATTCGGAGGTCGTCGTGAAGTCGGGGACGGCGGTCAGGCGCGGCAGCTCCTCGCGGCCGTACGGGCGGACGCTCTGGCGGAGGTTCCAGGCCCAGGCGAGCAGGGCGAGCGAGGCGGCGAGGCCGAAGGCGGCGAGCGCGAGCGGAAGGAGACGGAGTCCCTCTCGACGGGAGGCAGGCGTATTCGTCATGCCGGAAGTCTGCTCCCTCCGCGAAGCGCCGGACGGCGTGTCGCGACGAGGAGCGCGGCGGCGTAAAGGGCCGCGGCGAAGAGGACGGTCACGGCCGCGGAGAGCCCCCAGCCGGGGAGGCTCGCGCCCCCGCCTCCCAGCGCCCGCCGGAGGGCCGCCACGCCGTAGGTCAGCGGGTTCAGGGCCATCACGCCGCGCAGGAAGGCCGGCGCCCCCGAGGCGGGAAAGAAGGCGCCGGAGAGGAGCCAGAGGGGAACCAGGAAGAGATTCATGATGGCGTGGAATCCCTGTGTCGAGTCGAGGGACCAGGCGATGAGGAAACCGAGGGACGTCAGGGCGAAGGCGAGAACGAAGAGGAGGGCGGCGGCCGCTGCGAGGGCGGCGCCGTCGACCGGGAGCCCGAGAAGCGGAACGAGCGCGAGGAGAGCGCCCCCCTGCAGGGTCCCGAGAAGCGTTCCGCCGAGCACCTTCCCGAAGACGATCGCGCGAGGGCCGACGGGGGAGACGAGGACACCCTGGAGGAAGCCTTCGCGGCGGTCCTCGATGACCGTGATGGTCGAGAAGATCGCGGCGAAGAGGACGACGAGGACGACGGTCCCCGGGAAGAAGAAGGCGAGGGAGGAGCCGACCGTCGCGGGGCTCGCCCCGTCCGGGCGGAAGGAGCCGCCGAGGCCCGAGCCGACCACCGCCCACATGACGAGCGGCGGCGCGACGGCGCCCACGACGCGGCTCTTTTGCCTGAAGAAGCGGACGACCTCGCGCCGTGCGAGGGCGAGGGGGGCTCTCACGCGGCCTCCTCGCCGGTCCCGGGCTCTTCGTCCCGGAAGAGGCGCCCCGTCGCGTCGACGAAGACGTCCTCGAGGGAGGGCGCGCCGAGCGTCACCGAGCGGAAGCGCCCGGGAAACGCCTCGACGAGAGCGGGGACGAACTCGTGTCCCCGCGCCCGCTCGATCCGGACCGTGCTCCCGACGGCCGTCACGTGTCCCGCCTCGCCGCCGAAGCGTGCGACGACCGCGCGGGCGAGCCCCCCGGCTTCCTCTCCCTCCGCCGTCTCGAGCGCGAGAACGTCGCCGCCGACCTGCGCCCGGAGAGCCGCCGGCGTTCCCTCCGCCGCGAGGCGGCCCCGGTCCAGGATCCCGACGCGCGTGGCCGCCTCGGCTTCCTCGAAGAGGTGCGTCGTCAGGAGGACGACCGCGCCCCCCTCCGCGAGCGAGGCGAGGAGCGCCATCAGGTCGCGCCGGGCGCCGGGATCGAGCCCGGTGGACGGCTCGTCGAGGAGCAGGACCGGGGGGCGGTGGAGCAGCGCCTTGGCGATCTCGACGCGGCGGGCGAGCCCGCCCGAAAGGGTCTCGACGGGGTCGCGGGCGCGGTCCGCGATCGAGAAACGCTCGAGGAGCTCGCCGGCGCGCGCGCGAAGCGCGGGGCCCCGGAGACCGTAGAGCGACCCCTGGAGGAGGAGGTTCTCCATGACCGTCAGTTTCCGGTCGAGGCTCGGCGACTGGAAGACGACGCCGAGGGACCGGCGGAGCGCGGCGAGGTCGCCGGAGGGCCCGTGGCCCGCCACGCGGAAGGAGCCGGACGTCGGCGCGAGAAGCGTCGCGAGAATCCGGAAGAGCGTCGTCTTCCCGCCGCCGTTCGGCCCGAGCAGGGCGAAGATCTCCCCTTCGGCCACGGAGAGGGAGACGCCGTCGAGCGCCCGGCGGGAGCCGAAGTCGCGCGAGAGGCGGTCGGCCGAAAGGACCGGCACCGCGGCGCTCAGAAGGGCACGCGGTCGAGCACGAGAAGCAGGAGAACGGCGGGAAGCCAACCGATCGAGGCCAGGAAGAGCCCCAGCGCCCGCTCGTCGGTCGTCTCGCGCGCGAAGCGGAACGACGCCGCCAGGAACAGGAGGGTCAGGGCGAGCGCGCCGACGGCGTAGACGCTGCCGGCCATCCCGAAGACGGACGGGAGCAGGCTCGCCGGGAGGAGGGCCAGGCACCAGCCGAGAGCGTGCCGCGACGTCCGACGTCCCGTCGGGTCGATCGTGGGGAGAATCCGGACCCCCGCCGCGCCGTAGTCGGCGCGGTGCCGCCATCCGATGGCGAAGAAGTGCGGCAGCTGCCAGAGGAAGAGAAGGACGAACAGGACGAGTCCGGGCGGCCCGATGGCGCCCTGCACGGCCGTGAAGCCCCCGAGCGGCGGGAGCGCTCCGGGGACGGCGCCGACGATCGTCGAGAGGGGCGAGACCGTCTTCATCGGCGTGTAGAGGCAGACGTAGCTGACGAGCGTGGCCGCCGCGAGGAGGGCCGTGATGCCGTTCACGAAGAAGGCGAGCTCCGCGATGCCGGCCGCTGAAAGAGACGTGGCGAAGAGAAACGCCCCCAGCGGCGAGACCCGCCCGCCGGGCAGCGGCCGGCCGGCCGTCCGGCGCATCCGCGCATCGAGGTCGATCTCGGAGAGCTGGTTGAAGGCGCTCGTACCCGAGGCCACCAGCGCGGTGCCGGCGAGGGCATGGGCGAGGAGGGCGAGATCCATGGCCGAGAGCCGTCCGCTCGTCCCGGCGGCGAAGCCGACGAACGCCGTCAGGACGACGAAGAGCGTGATTCGCGGCTTGGTCAGGGCCATGTAGTCGGAAACGCGTGTGCGAAAGGCCGGATGCGGGACCGGGGCCGGCGACGCGGCCTGGCTCTCGCCGGCGGCGGCGAGAGCGGCGCGAGCCGCGGCACGGGCGCGGCCGAGCGTCAGGGCGAGGAGGACGCCGAGAACCCAGACGAGCGCGCCGACGGCGACATGGGCCGCCGTGACCGGAACGGCCTTCCTCGTCCAGATGGAGAAGGTGCCGAGGGTGACCTGGAGGGCGAGCGCCGCGGCCCAGAGTTCCGCCAGCGTTCCGGCCGCGGGAACCCGGGCTCTCAGGCGGAGCGAGGCCCGGATGGCGAGAATGACGAGCCCGCTCGCCACGACGGCCCCGATCCGGTGGGCGAAATGGATCGGAACGCCCGGGCGGGCGAACTCTCCGGACCCCGGGAGAAGCCTCCCGAACGCCAGCGGAAAATCGGGAATGGCGAGGCCCGCGCCCGTGTGGCGCATGACCGCGCCGAGGAGGATCTGGACGTAGACGGCGCCGGCCGCGACCGCGGTCCAGAGGAGGGCGCGCGAGAGGTCCGGAACGTCCGCGGCGCCCACGCCGAACGGAAGGTCGCCCGAGGTCCAGGCGCGCGACGTCACGAGGGCGATCGAGGCCGTCAGCGCGAAGACGATCTGCGCGAGAGCGGCATGCGCAGAGGAGACGGCCGGCGGCAGGAGGAGGAGGACCGTGAGCCCTCCGAGCAGCGCCTGCGCGAGGATCGCCCCGAAGGCGAGGAGGCCGAGGCGGCGCACCGGCCGGCGCCTCTCGCCCCAGAGGAGGACGCCGACCTGGAGCCCGACGAAGAACGAGACGAGGGCGGCCACCATCCGGTGCCCGTGCTCGTACAGGATGCCGCCGACCATCGGGGGCATCACCCTTCCGTAAGCCAGCGGCCAGTCGGGGACGGCGAGGCCGGAGTCGGTCGACGTGACGAGCGCGCCGACGACGAGCAGCACGAACACGGCGACCGCCACGACGCGCGCCGTCCCGTGAACGATCCGGTTCCTGCTGGAATCCATTCCTTTTCGGTGAACCCCGCTCCCCACGTTCCGGCCCGACTCCTGTATCGTCCGGCCACCCCCCGGGGAGCGGGGATCATCTTCCGGGGGCCGGAAACGGTCAAGCGCCGCCTCCGCGCCGCTCCGGAAGCTCATCGGAGAAAATCCCGCCATGCGCGTCGAGGCCGCCGTTCTCCGGCACGTCGAGATGCCGCTGAGATTCCGATTCAGGACCTCCTTCGGCGAAACGACGGTCAAGTCCTTCCTCCTGCTCGAGCTCCTCTCCTCGGGCCTCTCGGGTTTCGGGGAGTGCGTCGCCGAAGCCGGCCCGTTCTACGCACCGGAGACTCTGGGAACCGCCGGGCACGTCCTGTCGGAATTCCTCCTGCCGCTCGTCGTCGGGGTCGAGCTCGCGTCTCCGGAGGATTTCGAGTCGCGTGCAGACCGGATTCGCGGAAACCGGATGGCCAAGGCCGCCGTCGAAACGGCTCTCCGCGACCTCTTCGCGAAGGCCTCGGGGAGATCACTCTCCGCGGCCCTCGGCGGGACGCGGACCGCGATCGAGGTCGGCGTCTCGCTCGGCATCTCCCCGACGGCGGCGGAGACCGTCGAGAACGTCCGGAAGCACGTAGCCGAGGGGTACCGCCGGATCAAGCTGAAGATCGAGCCGGGGACGGACGTGGAGCGGGTGAAGGCGGTCCGCGAGGCCTTTCCCTCGATCGCGCTCACCGTGGACGCCAACGCCGCCTACACGCTCGCGACGGCGGACCGGATCCGCGCCCTCGATCCCTTCGGCCTCGACTACGTCGAGCAGCCCCTCCACCACGAGGACCTCGCGGACCACGCGGAGCTCGCGAAGACGCTCCGGACGCCGATCTGCCTCGACGAATCGATCCGGTCGGCCCGCGACGCTCAGACCGCGATCTCTCTCGGCGCGTGCCGCGTCATCAACGTGAAGATCGGACGGGTCGGGGGGCACGGCGAGGCGCTCCGGATCCACGCGGTGGCCGGCCGGGCGGGCGTCCCGCTCTGGTGCGGCGGGATGCTGGAGGCGGGCGTCGGGCGGGCTCAGAACGTGGCCGTGGCGAGCCTCCCCGGCTTCTCGAAGCCGGGCGACACGTCCTCCTCGTCGCGCTACTTCGAGGAGGACATCGTGACCCCGCCGCTCGAGGCGACGGGCGGCCTGATGCCCGTCCCGACGGGGCCGGGAATCGGCGTCGCGGTGCGGCGCGACGTTCTCGAGAGGGTGACCGTGACCCGAAGGGAATTCCCGGCGTGAGTGTCGACCGCGTGGCCGAGCTGGCCGCCCTGTTCGAAGGGCGCCGGGAGGCTCTCGTGGCCACGCTCGGAGAGCTCGTGAACCGGGAGAGCCCGTCGGACGACCCGGCCCGGGTCGGGGAGCTGTCGCGGTGGATCGCCGGGCGCCTCGGGGCCTCCGGAATCCCGGCCGAGTGCGTCCCCTGCGCGGGGCGGGGCGACGCGCTCCTTTCCCGCGCGGGGACCGTCGGCGGAACGCTCCTCCTCGGCCACCTCGACACGGTCTGGCCCGCCGGGACCCTCTCGGAGCGCCCGTTCGGCGTCGAGGGGGGCGTGGCGAAGGGCCCGGGGGTCTTCGACATGAAGGGGGGCATTGCCGTCGCCCTCGGCGTGCTCGACGCCGTGGGCCGCGGAGAGGTTCTCCCGTCCGGCCCGGTGTCGCTCCTCCTGACTCCCGACGAGGAGGTCGGAACCGCCGCCTCGCGTGATCTGCTGCTGGAGGAGGCGGTGCGGCACGCGCGCGTCCTCGTCCTGGAGCCGGCCGGCGACGGCGGGGCCGCGAAGGTCGCGCGGAAGGGGGTCGGCCAGACGACGGTCCGATTCCACGGCGTGGCGTCCCACGCGGGCCTCGAGCCGGAGAAGGGGGTCTCGGCCCTCGCGGAGCTCGCGCGGTTCGTCCCGTTTGCCGAGGCGCTGGCGGACGGAGAGCTCGGCACCTCCGTCGTCCCGACCCTCGCGAGAGCGGGATCGAGGGCGAACGTCGTGCCGGAGTCCGCCGAGCTGACGGTCGACTTCCGCTTCTGGTCCGGGGCGGAGGGAGAGCGGATCGCGGCGGCCCTGCGGTCCTACCGGACCGCCGACTCGCGGGTGTCGGTCGAGACGGAGGGGGGTCTCAACCGGCCCTCGATGGAGCCGACGCGGGTCTCGATGGAGATCTACCGCGTCGCTGCGGCGCTCGCAGCGCGCCTCGGCTTTCCCCTCCCGTCCGCGCGCGTCGGGGGCGGCTCCGACGGCAACCTGACGGCCGGCGCCGGCGTGCCGACGCTGGACGGCCTCGGTCCGTCGGGCGGCGGCGCGCACGCGCGGACGGAGCATCTCCTCGTCGAGGACCTGCCGCGGCGCTGCGCCCTCCTCGCGGCGCTCCTCGAGGAAGTCTCCGCGTGAGCGCCCGCGTCGTGATCCGGGAGCTTCGTACGACCGACGAATTCCACGAGACGTTCGACGTGTCGAAGGAAGCGTGGAAGTTCGAAGACCGGGTTCTCTCGCCCTGGACGGACCTCATCGCGGGAACGCACGCCGGAGGGATGACGGCCGGAGCCTTCGAGAAGGGCCGGATGCTCGGGTTCGTCCACGGCCTGCCGCGGACGAATCTCGGTGAGCCGGCTCACCACTCCCACCTCCTCGCCGTGCGGCCCGAGGCGCAGGGGCGGGGCCTGTCCGTGCAGCTGAAACTGTTCCAGCGGGACTGGTGCCTTCGTCACGGCGTTCGAATCGTGACGTGGACCTACGACCCGTTCCTCCTGAAGAACGCGAAGCTGAACCTCTGCCGTCTCCGGGCCGTCGTGCGCGGCTTCCTCCCCAACTTCTACGGCTTCATGGGCGGCATCTACGGCAATCTCCCGACGGACCGCTTCGAGGTGACGTGGCGCCTCGACGACCCGGCGGTCGCCGCGGCCGCCCGCGGCGAGGCGCCGCCACCCGAAGAAAGCGGGAGGGTACCGGTGGCTCGGTCCGGGCCTGTTCCTCGCGCTCCGCGCGTGGCGCTTCCGTTCCCGGCGGGAGCGCCGGGCATCTACCGGAGCGACCACGACGGGACGCTCCGGGAGAGGAAGCGGTTCGCCGCGGCAGCCCGGGCGCTCTTCGCGAAGGGCTACCAGGCGGACGGCGTCGCCGTCCGCGAGGCCGGGCCGGTCTATCTGCTCACGCGGCGCTGACCGCATTTGTTAGAGTTACCGGAAGATTCCATGAGGGAGGGAATTCCATGAAAGCACTCCGTCTCATCCTCGCCGTCGCTGTTCTCGTCGTCTTCGCCGCTCCCGCTCCGCTCCACGCAGCGGCGGGCAAGACCTATCAGGTCACGGGCCCGGTGCTGGCGGTGGATGCCACGACGATCACCGTCCAGAAGGGCAACGACAAATGGGAGATCGCCCGGGACGCCTCGACCAAGATCACCGGCGACCTCAAGGTCGGAGCGAAGGTCACCATCGAGTACCGGATGACCGCGACGACCGTCGAGGTCAAGGCCGACGCCAAGCCCGCCAAGAAGAAGTAGGCGGCCTTCAGCTCTTCGCCAGCCCGGATTTCAGCTTTTCCGCCCGGAAGTAGGCCACCAGCGGGTCGATCATCTCGTCGAGCCGGCCGTCGAGGATGTCCGCGAGGCGGTGCGACGTGAAGCCGATCCGGTGATCCGTGACGCGGGACTGGGGGAAGTTGTAGGTCCGGATCTTCTCCGACCGGTCGCCGGAGCCGACCATCTTCTTCCGGTCGGCGGCGTAGGCGGCGTCGCGCCGCTCCCGCTCGACCTCGTAGAGACGTGACTTCAGGACCCGCATCGCCTTCGCCTTGTTCTTGATCTGCGACCGCTCGTCCTGGCACTGGACGACGGTTCCCGTCGGGAGGTGGGTCAGGCGGACGGCGGAGTAGGTCGTGTTGACGCCCTGGCCGCCGGGGCCGGAGGCGCAGAAGAGGTCGACGCGGATCTCCTTGTCGTTCAGCGTCACGTCGACGTCCTCGGCCTCCGGCAGGACGGCGACCGTCGCGGCCGACGTGTGGATCCGCCCCTGCGTCTCCGTGGCCGGGACGCGCTGGACACGGTGGACGCCCCCCTCGTACTTGAGGCGGGAGAAGGCCCCCTCTCCCTCGACGATGGCCTGGATCTCCTTGATCCCGCCGACGCCTCCCGCGTCGCTCCGGTCGATCACCTCGACCTTCCAGCCGCGGCTCTCGGCGTAGCGGACGTACATGCGGAAGAGCTCGCCGGCGAAGAGCGACGCCTCGTCGCCCCCCGTCCCGGCGCGGATCTCGAGAACGACGTTCCGGGAGTCGTTCGGGTCCTTCGGCAGGAGGAGAAGCTTGAGCTCCTCCTCGACGGCCGGGAGCCTTCCGCGGAGGGCGTCGAACTCCTCCTGCGCGACCGCCCGGAGCTCGTCCGAGGCGGGAAGGGTGTCGAGAAGCTCCCGCGCCCCGCCGATCTCCTTCTCGAGGCGGCGCCGCTGGCGCACCTTCTCGACGATCGGCGCGATCTCCTTCATGGCCCGAACGGTCTTCGCGTACTCCACGTGGTCGGACGCGACCTGGGGCGACTCGGAGCGCGCCTTCAGCTCGAGGTACCGGCGTTCGATTTCGGCGAGCTTGT
>DATIWM010000290.1:0-5649 GCA_035519355.1 Thermoanaerobaculia bacterium
CCCGCCAACTGAGGTAACCTCGGGCGCACATGACGGAGCCGGTCGATTCCCTGGTCGGAAAAAGTGTGTCCCACTACGCCGTCGTCCGCCGGCTCGGGAGCGGCGGGATGGGCGTCGTCTACGAGGCGGAGGACGCGCGCCTCGGACGCCGCGTCGCGCTGAAATTCCTTCCGCCCGAGCTCGCCCAGGACGTTTCGTCGCTCGAGCGCTTCCAGCGCGAGGCGCGCGCCGCGTCGGCGTTGAACCATCCCGGAATCTGCACGGTTTACGCCATCGAGGAGCACGAGCGGCAGCCCTTCATCGTCATGGAGCTCCTCGAAGGCCAGACGCTCGCCCAGATGATGGCGGCGCGTCCGGCCATCGAACTGGAGAACCTGCTCTCCGTGGGCATCCAGATTGCCGACGCTCTGGAATCGGCGCACGCCAGGGGCATCGTGCACCGCGACATCAAGCCGGCGAACGTCTTCGTGAACGCTCACGGGCAGGTGAAGGTCCTGGACTTCGGCCTCGCCCGGATCGAGGTTGCGCGCCGGGGGGCCGATGGTGCCTTCTCCCGCCTCGAGACCGTCGAGGCTCAGCACAACCTCACGACGCCCGGCACGGCGATGGGCACGGTGTCGTACATGTCTCCCGAGCAGGCGCGCGGGCAGCTCGCGGACGCCCGGACGGACCTCTTCTCGCTCGGGACCGTCCTTTACCAGATGGCGACGGGCACGCTGCCCTTCGCCGGCGAGACGTCTGCGGTTATATTCGACGCCATCCTCAACCGGGATCCGCTCCCGGTCGCGCAGCTGAATCCCGCGCTTCCCCCCGAACTCGGGCGCATCCTCGACAAGGCCCTCGAGAAGGACCGTAACCTGCGCTACCAGACAGCCACGGATCTGAAGACCGATCTCATGCGCCTGAAGCGCGACATGGACTCGGGCAAGAAGCGCGATGCCGGGAAGAGCGACTCGCGCGGCGGCAGAAGCCGGCAGGTCGAGAAGTCCATCGCCGTCCTCTACTTCGAGAACCTCTCCGGCGTGAAGGAGGACGAGTACTTCCGCGACGGCATCACCGAGGACATCATCACGGAGCTTTCGAAGATCAGGGGTCTGAACATCTTCTCGCGCCCCACGGTCCTCGTCTATCGCGACAAGCAGGTGACGCCCGCGCAGATCGGGCAGCAGCTGGGCGCGGCTTACGTCCTCGCGGGGAGCCTGCGCCGGGCCGGCAATCGGCTGCGGATCAACGTTCAGCTCGTCGACACGCACAGCGACTTTCCTCACTGGTCGGAGCGGTACGACCGCGAGATGAAAGACGTCTTCGAGGTGCAGGACGAGATCGCGCGCAAGATCGCCGAAGCCCTCCGCATTACGCTTTCGCCCCAGGAGGAGGCGGCCCTCGCCGCCAAGCAGACCGAGAACCTTCAGGCGTACGACCTCTACCTCCGCGGAAAGAACTACGCACGGCGTCTCACGCGGCAGGACCTCGAGTTCGCGCTCCAGATGTTCGAGAACGCCGTCGCGCTGGATCCGGACTTCGCGCTGGCCCATGCCGCCATCGCGAACGTCTGCGCGCAGACCTATTACAACTACGACCGCGATCCCGTCTGGCTGGAACGCGCCAAGGCGGCCTCCCGGAAGGCGGTCGCCCTCCGCCCGCAGCTTCCCGAGCCGGTCGTCGCGCAGGCCTGGATTCTGCACGCCGACGGTCAGAACGACGAGGCGGTGCGCTGCGTGAGGCAGGCCATCGAACGAAAGAGCGACTGCGAGGGGGCTTACTACATCCTCGGCCGCGCGCTCTTCGCGTCAGGGCGCTACCAGGAGCTCGCGAGCGTCGCGGACGCGGCCATTGAGGCGAGCGGTCAGGACTACAACATCTACGTCCCGATCCTCAACGCTCTCGGCGCGCTGGGGAAGAATGAGACGCTCCGGAACGTTCGCCAACGCCAGATTCTGGCGCTCGAGAATCACCTCAGGTCGGTTCCCGAGGATCCGCGCGCGCGTGTTCTCCTCGCAAGCAACTACGCCTCTTCGGGCCGGCGCGAGGATGCGACCCGGGAGGCGAACCTCGCTGTCGCTTTGCGCCCGAACGACGCAATCGTTCTGTACAACCTCGCGTGTACATTCTGCATGATGGAGAAGAAGCCGGAAGCGCTCGACGCAATCCGGAAAGCCTGGAACTCGGGTTTCAAGGACTCGGACTGGGCCCGCCGCGACCCGGATCTGGCCCTCCTGCATGGCGACCCGGAGTTCGAGCGGCTCTACCCCGAGCGCCCGTCTGACGCCTAGCCTCCGGAGGGTGGCGGGGCGGTCGATGGGCCAGTGCCACCGGCCGACCTTGATTCTTGACGCTGGACGCCGGTGATAGCATTTCCGAATGGAGACGATCTTCCCGTGCAGGACAGGCGGTGCGGCGCGAGAGCGAGTCGCGTCGATCGTGTGCCGGCTGCGGAAGATTCCAACCAGCAGTCGGGGGTGAGATGAACGCCTCCGGCATTCCCCCCCGGCAGGGTCTCTATGACCCGTTTTTCGAGCACGACGCGTGCGGCTTCGGCTTCGTCGTCGACCTGAACGCCCGCCCGTCCCACGACATCATCCGGAAGGCGCTCCAGGTCCTCTTGAACCTCGAACACCGGGGGGCCTCCGGCAGCGAGAAGGACACCGGCGACGGCGCGGGACTGCTGACGCAGATCCCCCACCCGTTCCTCGCGGCGCGGTGCAAGGGGCTCGGCGTCACCCTTCCGGATCCGGGGGCGTACGGCGTCGGGATGCTCTTCCTCCCGACCGACGCCCCGAGCCGCCAGTTCTGCGAGCGGCGCCTGGGGGAGATCGCCCGCGAGGAAGGGCTCGAGGTCCTCGGGTGGCGCGACGTCCCGACGGACGACGCGACCCTCGGGCCGACGGCGCGCGCCAGCCAACCCGTCATCCGGCAGGCCTTCGTCGTCCCGCGGGCCGCAGAAGCGACTCTCCGGGGGGACACCTTCGAGCGGAAGCTCTACGTCGTCCGCCGGCTCGTCGAGAAGGCCGTCAGCCGCTCGGCGCTCCCGGGCCGAGCCGACTTCTACGTGTCCAGCCTGTCGCACCGGACGATCGTCTACAAGGGGATGCTGAACGCCAACCAGCTCTCGTCGTTCTACCCCGACCTGAACGACGAGGGGTTCGCCGCGGCCCTCGCGATGGTCCACTCGCGCTTCTCGACGAACACCTTCCCGAGCTGGTCGCGCGCCCACCCCTACCGCTACATCTCGCACAACGGCGAGATCAACACCTTGCGGGGCAACGTCAACTGGATGCAGGCCCGGCAGCGGATGTTCGAGTCGCGCCTCTTCGGCGACGACCTGAAGAAGATCCTCCCCGTCATCGACCTCGATGGATCCGACTCGTCGATGTTCGACAACGTCCTCGAGCTCCTGCTCCTCGCCGGGCGGTCCCTCCCCCACGCGCTCGCCATGATGATCCCGGAGCCGTGGAGCAAGCACGAGTCGATGAGCCCGGAGCTGAAGGCGTTCTACGAGTTCCACTCCTGCTTCATGGAGCCGTGGGACGGCCCCGCCTCCATCGCCTTCACCGACGGCACCCGGATCGGCGCCATCCTGGACCGGAACGGCCTGCGCCCCTCGCGCTGGCTCCAGACCAAGGACGGGCTCGTCGTCATGGCCTCGGAGTCGGGCGTCCTCGACATCCCCCCCGAGAAGGTCGTGAAGAAGGGGCGGTCGCGGCCGGGGCGGATCTTCCTCGTCGACCTCGACCAGAAGCGGATCATCCCCGACCGCGAGATCAAGGACGACCTCGCCAACGCGGCTCCGTACGCCCTCTGGCTGGAGGAGCACCTCGTCCGCCTCCGCGACCTCCCCGAGCCGCCGGCCGTCATCGAGCCGGACCACGAGACGGTCCTCCGCCGGCAGGAGACCTTCGGCTACACGCTGGAGGACGTCCGGATGCTCAACGACCCGATGGCCGCGAGCGGCACCGAGCCGCTCGGCTCGATGGGGATCGACGTGCCGCTGGCCGTCCTCTCCGAGGAGCCGCAGCTCCTCTACGACTACTTCAAGCAGCTCTTCGCGCAGGTCACGAACCCGCCCGTCGACGCCGACCGCGAGACGATCGTCATGGCCGTCGACACGGCCATCGGACCGGAGGAGAACCTCCTCGAGCCGACCCCCCGCGCGGCCCTCCACTTCGAGCTGGGGACGCCGTTCCTCCGGAACGCCGAGCTGGAGAAGATCCGCGCTCTCGACGGCAAGGAGGGGTCGAAGGGCTTCAAGGCGATCACCCTCCCGATGCTCTTCAAGGTGCACGACGGGGGAAAGGGGCTTCGGAAGGGGGTCGAGGACCTCCGACGCCGGGCGAGCGAGGCGATCGCCGAGGGACACAACATCCTGATCCTCTCGGACCGGGGGCACGACGAGACCGACGCCCCCATCCCGGCCCTCCTCGCGCTGGCGGCCGTCCAGCACCACCTCCTCCGCGAGGGGTCCCGGACGCGCGTGGGGCTCGTCATCGAGTCGGGCGAGCCGCGCGAGGTCCACCACTTCTGCCTCCTGATCGGCTACGGCGCGAGCGCCATCAACCCCTACCTGGCTTTCGAAACCATTCATGATCAGGTTCGACAGGGGATCCTGACGGGGAGCGCCGAGGAGGCCGAGAAGCGCTACATCAAGGCCGTGGCGAAGGGGCTCGTGAAGGTCATCTCCAAGATGGGGATCTCCACCGTCCAGAGCTACCACGGGGCCCAGGTCTTCGAGGCGCTGGGGCTCTCGCAGGACTTCATCGACGAGTACTTCACCGGGACGCCGACCCGGATCGGCGGCGTCGGAATCGACGTGATCGGCCGCGAGGTCCGGCTCCGGCACGACTGGGCCTACCCGAAGCGCCCCGTCTTCCACACGACGCTCGGCACCGGCGGGCGGTACCACTACCGCCGCGACGGCGAGGAGCACCTGAACACCCCCGAGACGATCCATTTCCTCCAGGCCGCCTGCCGGACCGGAGACTTCAAGCTCTTCAAGAAGTACAGCGACCTCGTGAACCGGCACGGAAAGCACCCGATCACGCTCCGCGCCCTGCTGGACTTCCGGCCGCTGGCCAAGCCGGTCCCGCTCGACGAGGTCGAGCCGCTCGAGGCGATCCTGAAACGCTTCAAGACGGGAGCCATGTCGTACGGTTCGATCAGCCAGGAGGCCCACGAAGCCCTCGCCATCGCTATGAACCGGATTGGCGGGAAGAGCAACACCGGCGAGGGGGGCGAGGACCCGGCCCGCTACGAGCCCCTCCCGAACGGCGACTCGAAGAACAGCGCGATCAAGCAGGTGGCTTCGGGTCGTTTCGGGGTCACGAGCCAGTACCTCGTCAAGGCGCAGGAGCTCCAGATCAAGATGGCCCAGGGGGCCAAGCCCGGCGAAGGCGGCCAGCTCCCCGGGCACAAGGTCTACCCCTGGATCGCCAAGGTCCGCCACGCCACGCCCGGCGTCGGCCTCATCTCGCCGCCGCCCCACCACGACATCTACTCGATCGAGGACCTGGCCCAGCTCATCTACGACCTCAAGCAGGTCAACGCGGCCGAGGTGTCCGTGAAGCTGGTGGCCGCTGGTGGGGTGGGCACCATCGCGGCCGGCGTGGTGAAGGCGCTGGCCGACGTCGTGCACCTCAGCGGGGCCAACGGGGG
>DATIWM010000291.1:0-6099 GCA_035519355.1 Thermoanaerobaculia bacterium
GGACCGCCCCGACAAGCTCCGGGAGATGGTTGCGCTCTGGGACGACTACGTCCGGAGGAACAACGTGGTCCTGCCCAACCGCTCGCCCTACGAGGCTCTGGAGAAGGCTCTCCCGCAGCGCGTCCCGGTCCAGGCCGGCTACCCACCGGCCAACCTGAAGAGGCAGTACGTGCCGCCCAAGGACATGCTCGCCGAGCCGAAGCAGTGAGCGCCCAGGAACACCGCGACTTCGCGAAGGAGCCGATCTCATGAAGAACGCAAACGCCTCGAGCAGGAAGGTGGCGCGGACGGCGCTCGTCGTGGCGTCGCTCGCCGCCCTGGGCGCGCTCGCTCCCGCGCGCGCATCGGCCCAGGTGCCCGCGCGCTTCTACTGGAAGACGCTGTCGGGCGCGAACGCCGTCCCGCTGATCTTCAACTCGATCAGCGGCAACACGAACCCGTTCGACCCGTCTCATAGCGTGACGCCGGGCGGAAACGTCGACGCGACACTGGCCCTGCCGGGATATGCGCGCACCTTTTCTCTGTTCGATCGCGCGGCCATGGCGGCGATCCTCTTTCCCATGGGGCGAGTCTCGGGCGAGATCACGGCGGCCGGCCGCGCTTTCAACCAGTCGGCGAGAGGGTTCGGCGACCCCATGCTCGAGTTCGACGTCAATCTCCTGGGGCCGCCGGCGCAGAAGAACCTGGCCGACCCCCTGCGCTATGAGCCGGGGTTCTCAGTCGACCTGCTCGCCGACCTGGCGTTTCCGGTCGGCGAGTACGACAGCAGCCAGCCTTTGAATCTCGGGCAGAACCGCTGGTATGGCCGCCTGGGCGCGCCCATCATCTGGCAGCTGGGTTCGTGGGTTCCGGGCCGGCGCACCACCCTGGAATTCCTGCCAGCCGTGTGGTTCTTCGGAGCCAACGACGACTATGTCGGGCAGACGTTGAAGACCGATCCAATTTTCCAGCTGGATGTGCACCTGACGCGAGACTTCACCGAGCGCTTCTGGGCGTCGCTCGACGGCGCCTGGTACAACGGCGGCCAGGCGACGATCAACGGCGTCCCGGGGGAGAAGCTGAACAACATCGGCGTCGGGCTCACGCTCGGGTATCAGATCAACGACAACCTGAACCTCACCGTCGGCTACAAGTCGACCGTCAACGACCAGGCTCCCGGGGACCTCCGCATGGACGGTTTCATGATCTCGCTCGTGTACGGGTGGCACCCGCTCCTGGAAGGCGTGCGACGGCTGAAGGGCGGGAACTAGGGCGGTCTTCCGAGGTCCCGTCGTTTCGACAAGGATCAGATGACGGCGACGCTGGACCTCCACACCGGCGACGAGCGGATCCAATTCATCATCAAGCACGGCGACTCCGCGCCCTCACGGCTGAACGCCGGCGCCGACGGTGTCGAGAAAGAAAAGGTCTTCCAGCGGCGGTACGAGTCGGCCCGCAGGACAAGATGAACGGCCGTCTCGGCCTTCTCACCGTTCTCTCGGCTATCGTCATGCCGTTGACGCTGATCACCGGGATCTAAGGAATGAACTTCGACACCGTGCCGGAGCCTCACTCGTGGGACCCCGAGTACGTCACGACCGTGAACGAGAGCCTCTTCGAGGTGGATCCTACGAAGACGCGAGTCGGGGTCGATCTCTGAGGGCTCCGCCGCGACGATGCCGATGACGGGGCGCCGGAAGATCGTCGTGACGGTCGCATGGGCCGCGGGGGTCGTCGTCCTCCTCGGCGTCGTCGCCGTGGTTCTCGCCCCACGCTGGATCAACCTCGAGCCGGTCCGGAAGCGGATCGAATCCGAAGCCTCTTCGGCCCTCGGCGGCCAAGTGACGGTTGGACGAATCGAGCTGTCCTTCCTCCCGCGCCTCGAGATCGTCGTCCGGAAAGTCGAGCTGTCCGGCCCGGGCAAGGTCCATGGCGCCGTCCGGTCCGTGAGCATCTCTCCCGTGGTCCTTTCGCTCCTTCGCGGCCGGTTCCGGCTCTCGACAATCCGCGTGGATGGACCGGACCTGACGATCGACACCCCCGAGGCGGCCAAAGAGGTCAAGCCGGCTTCTCGCCCGGATCCGCTGCAGAGCCTCGCGCCGGTCGTCGCCTCCCTTGCTTCGGAGAAATCCGGACTGGACGTCGAGATCCGGGAAGGGCGGCTGTCGGATTCCCGCAACGGGAGGAACCTCGCCGTCGTGAGCGGCCTCGATGGAAGGGTCCACGTCGCGCCGACGGGCACCCGCAAGCTCCACGCCGACGTGCGGGCCTCCGCTTCCTCGCTCTCCCTTCGGCGGAACGACCGGCAGACCCTCGAGGTCGACGGTTTGAGGATCGAAGGTGCGTTGGACGCCGGGGACGGAAAGACGGCGGTCACGCTCTCGCGTCTTTCCACGGAGTCTCCCGGGTTTCTTGCGGAGATCGCATTCTCCGCCGACAGCGCCGCCCCGCGGGTCGACCTGACGGCCCGCGGCAGCGGCCTCGCCGTGACCGCGCTGCGAGAGAAGCTTCTCTCCTTCGCAGGAGACGACCCCACCATCGCGGCAATCTTCGCGATCCTCCGGGCCGGCACGTTGACCTCCTTCTCCTTCGCCGCCGGAGGGAAGACGGCGGGGGATCTGGGGATCTTCGAGCGGATGTCGATCCGGGCGGTTCTTGCCGGCGGAAACGTCCGCATCGAGAGCGTGGGCCTCGACCTGCGGGAGGCGAGCGGGGACGTCGCCATCGAGAGGGGAGTTCTCTCCGCGGAGCACGCCGCGGCGCAAATCGGGAAGTCGCGGGCGTCGGATGGAAGCGTCCGGGTCGGGCTCGGAGCGAACGACGACACCCTGCGCGTCGAGGCCGCGGTGCGGTCGGACCTCGCCGAGCTTCCCTCGATCCTCTCCCGGGCGGTTCGCGGCGGCTCCTTCAAGAAGGAGCTTGCCCTCGTGGAGGATCTCGCGGGGAGCGCGACGGCGAGGATCACGATCGGTGACCGGGCGGGAGCGCTGGAGACGAAGGTTTCCGTCTCCGAAATGCAACTTTCCGCGCGCTACCGGCAGCTTCCCCTCCCGATCCGGATCCAGCGCGGGACCTTCTTCTACGACGGGAATCGTGTCGGGGTGAGCGGGCTCTCGGGAGGCGTCGGAAGCTCGACGTTCTCCGGCCTGGTGGCCCGTTTGCGACTCGGGGATTCCCCGCTCTTCGAAAGAGTCTCCGGCCGGCTTGACCTGACCCTGGACGAGCTCTTTCCCTGGCTCGCTTCCCGGAAGGGGATGGAGGCGCTTCGAGCGGAGATCACCGGGCTGCGCGGCTCCATCGGTTTGTCCGTCGGCGGACTTTCCGGTCCGATCTCCCGGCCGGTGAACTGGCGATACGAGGCGAAGGGATCTTTGAAGGATCTCCTGCTCGAGACGTCATTCCTTCCCGAGACCCTCGAGGTGAAATCCGGGGATTTTCGGATGGACGGGGAGACGATCCGCGCGACGGGGCTCCAGGCGCGGACGCTCGACGCGGACCTCCGGGTCTCCGGAACCCTCAATGGTCTGCGGCGGGGCCCCCGGAAAGTCGAAGCGGTCGTGGACGGCGAGACGGGGCCGGAGGCCGTCCGTTGGATCTGGGAAGAGGCGTCGCTCCCCGTCGAATTCCTTCCGGCGGCGCCGATCGCTCTTCGAGAAGTCCGCGTCGGGCTCGCCGGGGAAGAGACCCTCACGCTCGCCGGCGGCTTCGCCTTCCGGAACGGTCCTCGCGTGACGCTCGACGTCGTCAAGGACGAAAGGGGAACGGACGTTCGCCACCTCGCGATCGCCGACAATCTGTCCGACGCCTCGATCTCTCTGGGTCTTCGGAAGACGGAGTACGAAGTCCGCTTCACCGGCCGCCTGGCCTCCGCGACGATCGAGGAGCTGCTCGCGAGAAAGAGCCGGGGACACGGCCGCATCGAGGGCGATTTCCATGGGCTCGCGCCCCGGGATCACCTCGGGAACACGTCGGCGGGCGGCATGCTGAAGGGGCAAGACTTCGTGATTCCGACTCCCGCCGGCGAAATCACGGTCGAGACCCTCGACGTTCGAGCCCAGGGGAACCGGTTCACCGCGTCGTCCTCCTCCCTCGCTCTGGGCGAAGAGCGCTTCTCCGTCGCGGGGAATGCCCGCCTTCAGGACGAGGGGGTCGTTCTCGATATGGACGTCGCCGCCGGAGGCATCTCGTGGGAGCGCGTCGAGAAAATCCTCGACCGGATGAACTCGGAAAAGAAATCCGCCGGCGGAACGAAAGAAGGTGAGTCATCTTCTTTCCCGATGACCGGCATCCTCCGTCTCTCCATCGGCTCCTTTACATACCGGGACTTTGCCTGGAAGCCGGTTCTCGCCGACATCGTGCTGGCGAAGGAGTCGGTCACCGCCACGGTTCGGAAGGCCGAGGTCTGCGGCATCTCGACGACGGGCGAGCTCCAGTTTCTCCCGGGCGGCCGGGTGTCCGCCGCGGCTCGTGTCGCTTCCGCGGGCCCGGACGTCAATGCGCCGCTGACCTGTCTCGGGTTCACGAATGCCCGGATGACGGGACTCTACGACGCGAGCCTCCAGGTCGAGGGGAAAGGGAAGGCGGCGGGGGAGCTTCCGCGGGCCGTACAGGGCCCGCTCACATTTCAGGCCTCGAAGGGAAAGATCGGCAAGGCCAGTCTGCTGACGAAGATTCTGGCGGCCGTCAATGTGACGAAGGCCTTCTCGGGGAAGACTCGGGATCGTCTCGGCGAGGCGATGACGTTCGACTTGCTCACCATCGGGGGGCAGGCCGAAGGCGGCCGGGTTTCGATTCGCGAGGCGGCCTTGAAGTCGCCGTCGTTCGCGATGGCGGGAAGCGGGGCGCTCAGTTACCTGGACAATTCCATGGACTTCACGGTTCTGGTGCGCCCCTTCTCGACCACGGACAAGATCCTCCAGGCGATCCCGGTCCTCCGGCACATCCTCGGGAGGAATTTCCTCTCCGTCGGAGTGAAGGTGACGGGAAGCCTCGACGACCCGAAGATCCGCCTCTCTGGGAGGAAGGAAGTCGGGCAGGGGCTGGTCAACATGATGTCGAGAACGGTGAAGCTGCCGGTCAGCGTCTTCGATCCACCCTCGCCCTGAGAGGAGTCGTCTCGTTCTGCCAGCCGTGCGCAATGTCCGATGAGTCGCAGGGGATCGGGAGGCGGGGACTCGAGCGTGTGACTCACGGGTATCGGCGGGTCAGGGGACGGGGTGAGTTCCGGTGATGCGAATCCTGCGGAACTGCCGCCCTCCCGCGACGAGCTGCTGGAACGCGCGTCTTGCCCGGCGCACCGAAATTGGGATCGAATCCGGTCTGGCGGGATGCACCGCCGGCCTCGTTTGGCTCCGGCGGCCGACAGGAGAGTGAATGCGGCTTCACCAACTCTCGGTCCGCGATGCCCTCGCCAGCATCCGCAGCTCGGAGCGGGGGTTGTCATCCTCCGAAGCGGAGCGCCGCCTCGAGGAATTCGGTCCCAACCGGCTGGAGAAGGTCGCTCAGAAACCGCTCGCGCTGCGGTTGGTGAACGAGCTCTTCCGTTTCTTCTCGGCCTTGCTCTGGATTGCGGCCGGCCTCGCCTTTCTGGCGGGATGGCTCAGCCCCGGCCAGGGCATGGCCCACGTCGGTGTCGCGATCGTCATCGTCATCCTCGTGAGCGGCACATTCTCCATCCTGCAGGAGTACCGGGTCGACCGGGCGCTCGCGGCTCTGGAGAGTCTGCTGCCGCGGCAGGTCCAGGCCGTTCGGGACGGAACGGCGGTCGCGATGTCCGTGGAAGGGCTCGTTCCCGGCGACGTGATCCTGCTCGAGGAGGGCGGTGTCATTCCGGCAGATTGCCGCGTGATCGAGGCCTCCGGCCTTCGTGTCAACGACGCGACCCTGACGGGAGAATCGATCCCGCGTTCTCGGGACTCGGCCCGTTCGGACGAGGAGGACCCGCGCCGGAGCGCGAACGTCGTGCTGGCCGGCACTTCCGTTCTGTCCGGGCGCGGTCGCGCCGTCGTCTTCGCGACCGGCGTGAACACGGAGCTCGGAATGATCGCCCGCCTCACCCAGGCGAGCGAGAAGGCGGAATCCCCGCTTCGCACGGAAATCCGGCACCTCAGTCGCCTGATC
>DATIWM010000292.1:0-7013 GCA_035519355.1 Thermoanaerobaculia bacterium
CGCCGCAGTCAACGTCACGACCGGGCCGGGTGGCCTCAATGCGCTGAACGGCGTGTTCGGTGCCTTCACCGACTCGCTCGGGATGATCGTCGTTTCGGGGCAGGTCAAGCGCGAGACGACGATCGCGAGCACGGGCCTTCCGCTCCGCCAGCTCGGCGACCAGGAAGTCGACATCGTCCCGGTCGTCACCCCGATCACGAAGTACGCGGTCTCCGTGACCGACCCCGGGACGATCCGGTACCACGTCGAGAAGGCGCTGTTTCTCGCACTCGACGGAAGGCCGGGACCGGTCTGGATCGACGTCCCGATCGACGTGCAGGCCGCGCCCGTCGACCCGGACGCGCTCGCCGGCTTCGAACCGGACCGCGAAGGCCTCCGCCGGCCGGCACGCGATCTTTCGGAGCCGTTGCGCACGGTCCTCGAGCGCCTCGCGGCCGCCCGACGGCCGGTCATTCTCCCCGGCTCGGGCGTCCGGATCTCCGGCTCCTACGTCGAGTTCCTGTCGGCCGTCGAACGGCTCGGCGTCCCCGTCGCGACCGCGTTCAACGCGCACGACCTCCTGCCGAACGATCACCCGCTCTACGTCGGCCGCCCGGGGACGGTCGGGGACCGCCCCGGCAACTTCGCCGTCCAGAACGCCGATTTCCTCCTCGTCCTCGGCTGCCGCCTCAACGTCCGCCAGATCGGCTACAGCTGGCACTCTTTCGCCCGCGAGGCGTGGAAGGCGATGGTGGACGTCGATCCGGCCGAACTCGCCAAGCCGACGCTCCGGATCGAGCTGCCGATCGAGGCGGATCTGAGGGAGTTCCTCCGCGCCCTGATCGCCGCAAGTCCGCCCGGGCCGACGACGGCCCACCGGGAATGGCTCGCGTGGTGCCGCGAGCGGATTGCGCGCTATCCGGTCGTCCTTCCCGAGTACCGCCTCACGCCCTCGCCGGTGAACCCGTACCTCTTCGTCGAGGCGCTCTCGGACCGCCTCGAGGAGGGCGAGATCGTCGTCACGGGGGACGGCACGGCCTGCGTCTGCACGTTCCAGGCGGCCCGGCTGAAGCAGGGGCAGCGGCTCTACTCGAACTCGGGCGCCGCCTCGATGGGCTACGACCTTCCGGCAGCCGTCGGCGCCTCGATCGGCGCCGGGCGCCGCCGCGTCGTCTGTCTCGCGGGGGACGGCAGCCTTCAGATGAACGTACAGGAGCTGCAGACCGTCGCGACGCAGCGTCTGCCGGTCAAGCTCTTCGTCCTCAACAACCGGGGCTACCACTCGATCCGGCAGACTCAGCAGGCGTACTTTCCCGACAACCCCGTCGGCTGCGGCCCCGAGAGCGGCCTCGGACTTCCCGACCTGTCGAAGCTCGCCGCCGCCTTCGGCCTCCCGTTTCTCCGGGTCGACGATCACGCAGGCCTCTCGGGGACGATCGACCGGGCCCTCCGCCTCGACGGACCCGTCCTCTGCGAGGTCGTCCTCGACGTCCGCCAGCCCTTCGCGCCCAAAGTATCCTCGCGGCGCCTTCCGGACGGCCGGATGGTCTCGTCGCCGCTCGAGGACCTCGCGCCGTTTCTTCCTCGGCGGGAGCTCCTGGAAAATCTCCTCGTCCCCATCTGGGAGGAGGTCTCCTAGCGAGCCCGCTGGCGCCCTCCGCGGGGAGGAGCTCGTCGCGCCCGCCGAGATAACGTTCCGGGTACGGCGTAGCAGATCGTGTCGAACGCATTGAAGCCGTAGCTTCGGAGAAAGAGCCGGTATCCGAGGCCCCATTCGTCGATGACGGCTGGAAGCCGCCAGAGGTCGGCAGGGCGGTGGTAGACGGATACGGCGAGTCCCGGCCGGTGCTCCCGGACCAGCCCCTCCGCCCCACGGAGAGCCTGTTCCTCGGCTCCTTCCACGTCCAGCTTGACGAGATTCGGGGCAAAGCGCGGCAGCGCCTCGTCGAGCGAGACACACGCAACCCCGGACCCCGCCGCAGTCTCCCAGAGGCGGCTCGCTTCCCCGCGCCCCGATTCGAACGCGAACCTGCCGGCCCGTTCGGCCACGCCGCACGGCCAGAGCTCGACGCCGCGGCGCCTCGCCGCCGGCCATCCCGCGAGACGCTTCTCGAGCCGGTTGAAGTTCTCCGGATCCGGCTCGAAGCACGCCGCCGCCTCGACCGGGACCCGAGCCACCCGCAAACGCTCCAGTGTGTCGCCGTCGTACGCGCCGCAGTCCACGAGCCGGACGGGCTTCACCGGAGGCCAGCCCGGGACATCCGGTCCGACGTACTCCTCGTCCCGCCACGAGGGACGCGGGGCCTGCTGGGGGTTGCGGCTCCGGTAGAGCGCGACGAGGGAGCGAAAGACCGTCCGACTCCGCGCATCCGCCCAGAGACGGTCGACCGCTTCGATCTCCTTCGATTGGCGCCCGACGATCGCAGGATCCCCGAGCCAGAAGTGCTCGCCAAGGTCTTTCCAGTGGAGAGCGTGGAAGTCGGGATACGAGATGATCGGACCGTAACCGCTTCGCGCGAGCCGCCGCGCGATCGCCACGGTGTCGGCGTCTCGATTGAAAACGGTCAGGACAACGGGCGAGCGTCTCGCATCCGGCCTTAGAGGATTCGGGAACGGGGCGCGCACAGGGACGCCCGAGATGGTCCTCGGCCCGATCTTGCTCTGATCCAGAAAGCAACGGACGTCCTGGCCCGCCTTCTTGAGCAGCTCGAAAACCCGCCGACCCGTCGATCCGGCGCCGTAGAGACAGACCGTCGCGGCCCCGTCGAGGACCAAGACGTCCTGGAACACCCTTCCCTCATCGCCGCGGGCCTTCTCTCTTCGCCCTGGCGTCGCTCGCGGGCGGCTTCCCATGCGACGATGATAGCCATGGGGACCGCGTTCCGTCCGTGCCCGATCTGCGCTGGGAGGAGCGTGAGAGTCCTTCACCACCAGCGATTCGCGCTTCCGGACGAAATGCCTCTTCCCCGCTCCTACGACGTCGTGGGCTGCCTCCGCTGCGGAATGGTCTATGCCGACACCGCGGCGCCGCAGGCGGACTACGACCGCTACTACGCACGATTCTCCCGGTACGAAGACCCTTCGATCGCGACCGGCGGTCTCTCGAGCGCACGGGACACGACGCGCTTCACGGATCTGGCTGAATTCCTGGCGGCTCGCGTCGCCACGACGACGCCCGTTCTCGACGTCGGGTGCGCCGGCGGCGGACTCCTCGCCGCCCTGAGCGCACGCGGTTTTCAAACCCTTCACGGCGTGGACGGGGCGGCCGGCTGCGTGGACCAGGTGAGAGCGATGGGCTTTACCGCGACATGTCTCGCCGTGTCGGAGCTTCGCTCCTGGGAATGCAACGAGCGCTTCGGCCTCGTTGTCATTTCCCATGTCCTCGAGCACGTGGTCGACGCACGCGGCGTGCTGGCGGGGGCCGGACGTCTCGCCGAGACGGATGGACTCATCTACGTGGAAACGCCGGACGCGAGCCGCTATTCGGACTTCGACTTCGCCCCCTTCTATTTTTTCGATACCGAGCACATCAACCACTTCGATCCGGGCCGCCTCGCGAGACTCGGTGCCGAAGCGGGCTTCGACTCGATGAGCACGGGCACCCGCGATCTCGAAGTGGCTCCCGGCAGACTCTACCCGGCAGGCTGGGCGGTTCTGCGACCCGGGAAATCAGCCGCGAGAGCCGTCCCGCGCGATGGTGACCAGGACCTCATCGGACGAGTCGCCGCCTACGTCGAGCGGTGCCGAAACGCCGCTCCCGACAAGCGCATCGAGACGCTTGCCGCCTCGGGCCGCCCGGTCGTCGTCTGGGGCGCCGGCTCCTTCGCCCAGCGGCTCTTCGCCGACGGAGAGATCCTGAGGTGCCGGGTCGTCGCGGTCGTCGATCGCGACCGGAACAAGCGGGGACGGCTCCTGTCCGGCTTTCGGATCGAGAGCCCGGAGGAGGCGTTCCGCCGGATCACCGACGCCGTGATTCTGGTCGCCGCGGCGGTTGATGAGGCTGCGATCGTCGCCGAAGCCCGGACCCTGTCTCCGGAGAGCGAGATTCTCACGCTCGCACCGCCGCGGCCGCCGGACGCCGGCATCCCGGGGAGCTGAGAGCGGCTCATTCTTCCCGGCGTTCGAGGCCCGCTCGCGCGAGAAACCATCTCCGAAGAGCGGCGACGGTCCCGCGGGGGAGCCGAAGGAGGATCGACTCGAAGGTGGCGAACGCCAGGGCCAGCGGTCGGCCGCCGGTCGCCGCGACCCAGCCGGAGCGCCACGGCGCCCTCAGGCCTCTGAGCCACGCGCGCGGCGCCCGCCACAGCGGCGTTCCCCCGGCCGGCACGAGGGCGCACCTCCAGTCCTCCCGAAAGACGTCTCCGGCCGAAAGAACGCCCCCCAGCCTGAGCTCGTCCCGCGTCGGGAAGAACGCCAGTCTTCGGACGAGGCGCTGCGCCTGCCTGCGGCTAGTGTCCTCGTCGAGGACGGCTCCTCGCAGGAATTCCGCGTAGGAGCGGGCGCAGGCCAGGACCCCCTCGCGGACGTCCTGACGCCCTCCATCTTCGGCCTCGCTCTCGGCGCTCGGTTGCGTAACGTGGAAGACGGGCTCCACCCGCCCGTCCGAGGACCTTCTGTATCCGAGAACCGACCCATGGTCGGCCCGGCAGACCGCTTCGAAGAGCGCGGCCGCGTAGTGAACGGCCGCCTCGGAAAGGCTTCGACCGCGTCTCGGGTCGCCGAGAAGACCGGACTTCGCGTCGAGAAGCTCCGGCACGCCCCGCAGCGGATCCTGGCCGAGGCCGACATAGTAGCCCGAGATCGTCGGGAATCCGGTGACCCCGGAGAACGCCGTCACCAGAGCGTCCTGGATTGTCCCGCTCCAGCCGAGATCGACGAGCGCCACCCGGCGTCCTTCGAAGAAGCCCTCCTGAGTCAGGTAGTCCCGGAGCAAGTTCCGCTGGCGCGTCCGCTCGTCCGCGACCAGTCGCCGGAATCTCTCTTCGGAGAAGAGCGCTCGCAGCCGCAAGTCGCCCCGCGGCTCGGAAATCGGCTCCGCCGGATCCCGGATTCCGCAGGCGGCGGCCAGCGGCGCGACGGCCGAAAGAGGAAGGTTGAGCGACGCGAGGATCCCGGCCAGCCCGCGATTTGCCGCGTGCCCTTCGAGAATGGCCGCCGCGCGCGGAAGGTCCAGATCGGGCGATGCGGCGAGCGCCGTGGAGCGGCGTGACAGATAGGCGTACCGGAGCTTCGGCCGGGAGAGGAGCGGCAGGCGGGGCGCCAGCAGCTCCGTCACCCGAAGCAGCAGATCGCCGTCGCGAGCCACGAAGAAGAGGTCCTCGCAGCCCGCCCGGTCCGCCTCGAGGAGCAGATGGTGCCCGAAAGTACAAAGGACCGGGCCGAACACGGTGGCGCCGATTTCAATGAACGCCTGGTCACTCGCGGAAACATCCTCCTTCACGGGTGCACTAGCCACCGGAGGCGCCGGGGTGCCCCGCTCGCCTCGATACCAGAGTGCGCGGAGCCCGTGGGCGCGGGCCGAGCAGACATCCGCTACAAAGTTGTCACCGACGTGGAGGACTTCGGTCCCCCGCCGTCCCAGTTCTTCGAGAACAACCGTAAAGAGACGCCCCGAGACCTTGTTTCGGCCTCTCTCCGAAGACGAGAAAATCCGGTCGACACCCGCTCCGTGGGCGGCCAAGAGCTCCCCAAGCTCTGCTGACGAAAGGTACGTATCCGACACCGCGATTACGGGGATCTCCATGTCACGGGCACGCCTCGCAAGCTCCACAATCTCTTCGTTTCGGCGCGTCGTCGCGAGGATTCGTTCCCGCTCGTATACGAGGAGTTCCTCGACGTCTTCCGGACGAGGATCCCTGCCGAGAAGCGCCGCGAGATGGGCTCGCACGAGTTCCGCGTGCCTCAACTCTGCATCACGGCCGGAACGCTGGTTCTGCCGGGCCAGTTTCCTAGCGATCCGATGACGGAGGCGGTATGCGGCGTCCGGGGGCACCCGCACCGCACCTCGGCGCTCGGCTAGCCGAGCAGCTTGCGCTGCAGCCTCATACTCTGCGAGATGCGGCTCTCCCGGGGGACGCAGAAGAAGGGTGTCGAACACGTCGAGGGAGAGGAGCCGGCATCCGACGAGGACCTCGTCCGAGAAAGCCACGGCCCCCGCACCCCGCCGGAACGCCCATATGCCCCGGAGGAGCCGGAGCGCTTGGCGCATCCGGCCGGGTGCCCGCTCAGGCCCGATTCGAGCTGTCGTCACTGTTTGACCGGAGCCAGGCGACCTCGCACCCACGTCATCCACTCTGTTCGGGAATGCTACTAGGGTCGAGGGCAGAGGCCATGCCCCGTAGTCGGGGCTACTTCCCATGGCCCTTCCGTCACCCGGCGGCAGAGGAGCCCGCTCACCCGGTCCTGTACCCTAAGGTCGATGTCAACGAAACGGGCGGTGGCAGTATTGTTTCAGGTGCGAGGATCGAAGTGGGAGTGATTCATACGGCTAGCGGCCGAAGAACTCGTTCCGGCCCAAGCCCTTCAGGCGGCCCGTTGGACGCACGCTATCCTTCAGCAATCGCTCTCATCCCCCGCTACGCGATATGAACGAAGCAAGCAAGACGATAGCACTCCTCACGGCCATCGAGCGCTCCCTCCTCCGAGGAAAGGGAATCGACATCGGCTGCGGATCCCATCCCATCACCGAGACCTGTCAAAAGTTCGACATCGAGGACGGCGACGCGAACCGGATCACAACCTACGTCACCGACCTAGGCACCTTCGACTACGTTGCGTCGGTCCACAGTCTGGAACACATGACGTCTCCCGAGGAGAGCCTTCGGGATTGGTGGCTGCTTCTAAAGCCCGGAGGCGTACTCCTTCTCGTCGTGCCAGACGAAGATCTTTACGAACAAGGCTACTGGCCAAGCATCTTCAATTCTAATCACACGTTTACATTCACCATTGCCAAGGACCGCAGCTGGTCTCCTGTTTCCCTGAACCTTCTTGACCTCGTGAGGATCCTTCCGGGCGCGGAAGTGCTCTCGATCCGT
>DATIWM010000293.1:0-4506 GCA_035519355.1 Thermoanaerobaculia bacterium
CATCGAGGAAGCGGTCCTCCTCGGCGACCGCGTCCTGGTCCTGACGGGACGCCCCGGCCGCATCCAGGGCGAGATCACGGTCCCGCTGGGGCGCCCGCGCCGGCTCGAGTACGCCACCAACCCCGACGTCGGAGCGATCAAGTGGCAGGTCTGGAAAATGCTGGAGCAGGACGCGCGACGCAGCCTGTCGATGTCCTCGACCGAGGCGACGTCTTCGGAGGCGCCGGCCGCCCCATGAGCCGCGGAAACGGCCTTCGCTCCCTCGGAACGGGGGGCCGACCGGCCCTCCTCGTCACCCTCGCGCTCGGCGTCCTCTGGGAGGTGTGGGCGCGCGGCCGAAGCGCCTCGACCATCCTCTTCCCGCCCCCTTCCGTGATCGGGGCCACGCTCGCCAAGCAGGCGGTCAGCGGCGAGCTGCTCCGCACGGTCGCCGCCACCCTCCGCCGGCTCGCGTTCGGGTTCGTGCTCGGGGGGATTCCGGCGCTTCTTCTCGGGCTCGTCATGGGCTTTTCTGCGAAGGTGCGCGCCGCCGTCGATCCCGTCGTCGCGGCGGCGCACGCCATTCCCAAGATCGCCGTTCTGCCGATCCTGATGATCCTCCTCGGGATCGGCGAGGCCCCGAAGATCGTCGTCGTGGCGGCCGCGGCCTTCTTTCCGCTTCTCATCAACACGATGGCCGGGGTGAGGCAGATCAGCCCCATCCACTTCGAGGTGGCGCACAGCTACGGCGCGAGCGCCCTCCGCGTCTTCTGGCGCGTCCTTCTCCCCGGAAGCCTCCCGCAGATCCTCTCCGGAGCCCGGCTCGCCCTGAACGGCGGCCTCCTGATCACCATCGCGCTGGAGATCGTGGCGGCCCGGACGGGGCTCGGCGCGGCGATCTGGCTCGCGTGGCAGACGTTGCGCGTCGAGGAGCTCTTCGCCGCCCTCGTCGTGGCCTCGCTCCTCGGCGTCGGCTTCAACGCCACCCTCATACGGCTCGAAAAGCGCATCGTCCCGTGGCACTCCACGCCGGAGATCTGATGTCCGAACCGACCGGTCCGGTGACCCTCTGGACGGACGAAGATCTCGAGCAGTCGGTCGCGGCGCGCTTCGAGCAGCAGGTCGCGCGTACGCCCGGCCGGCTGGCCCTGCGAAGCCGGATGCGCTCCCTCACGTACGAGGAGCTCGACCGGTGGACGAACCGGATCGCCCGGAGCGCCCTCGCTCTCCGGGGCGACGGCCTCGAGCCGATGGCGCTCCTTCTCAAGGAAGGCGCGCACGCCATCGCCGGGATCTTCGGCGCGTACAAGGCCGGGAAGATCAGCCTCCACCTCGACGCCACGCTGCCGTCCGAGCGCCTTCGGTTCCTCCTTGCGGACTCCGGCGCCGGCCTCCTCGTGAGCGCCGGAACCGATCTCCCCGAGGCCCGCGCGCTCGCCAGGGAGACCGGGATTCCGCTCCTCGATCTGGACGCCGAGAGCGTCCGGTCGGCCCCGGACACCCCGCCGGGCGTCCGCGTCTCCCCCGAGGCGCCGGCCTATCTCATCTACACCTCCGGCTCGACGGGGCGCCCCAACGGCGTCGCGAACAACCACCGGAACATCCTCTGGGGCTGCCGCGAGAACACCCGGCGGAACCGGGTGAGCGAATCCGACCGGATTCTCCTCGTCGCGTCGCCCGGAAGCGGCGCGGGCGTCGGCATGATGCAGGCCCTTCTCAGCGGAGCCGCGCTCTTCCCGTTCGACATCGAATCGGAAGGGCTCTCGGCGCTCAAGGCATGGATCCGGGACGAGGAGATCACCGTCTATCACTCCGTGCCGGCGGTCTTCCGTTCCCTCGTCAAGACGTTCGGGGACGGCGAACGGTTTCCGAGCGTCCGGCTGGTCCGGCTGGGGGGCGACACGGTCCGCCGGGAGGACGTGGAACTGTTCCAGCGCCACTTCGACCCGCCGTGCCTCCTCCGGATCGGCTACGCCAGCACGGAGGCCGGGAACATCACGTTTCACTTCGTCGACCCGAGGACCCCGCTGGGAGAAGGTCTCGTTCCGGTCGGGCGGCCGGGCGAGGAGATGGAGATCCGGCTCGTCGGCGACGACGGCGAGGAGGTACCGGCGGGCCAAGCGGGAGAGATCGAGGTGAAGAGCGGACGCCTCGCCCTCGGCTACTGGCGCCGCGACGACCTGACCCGCCAGAGGTTCCGTGCCGATCCCGCCGGAGGACCGGCGCGGATCTTCCGGACGGGAGACCTCGGGCGGCTGCGGCCCGACGGACTCCTCGAGCACCTCGGCCGGAAGGACTTCCAGGTCAAGGTCCGGGGCTTCCGGGTCGAGACGGGCGAGGTGGAAATGGCGCTTCGACGTCTCCCCGGCGTCGAGGACGCGGTCGTCGCCGCCTCACCGGGCGCGTCCGGGGAGGCGCGTCTCGTCGGCTACGTGGTCTGGAACGGAGTCCCGCTCCCCTTCCGGACGGTTCGCACCGAGCTGCTGAAGCGACTGCCCGACTACATGGTGCCGGCGGCGTTCGTGACGCTGCCGCGCCTGCCGCTGACGCCGCGCGGGAAGGTGGACCTCAAGTCCCTGCCGACTCCCGGACCCGGGACGGGCGCCGGGCCGGACGCCGGCTTCGTGGGGCCCCGCGACGGCGTCGAGCAGGAGCTCGCGGCCCTCTGGGAGAAGCTCCTCGGAGTCCGTCCCGTAGACGTCCGGAGCGACTTCTTCGAGATCGGAGGCAACTCCCTCCTCGCCGTGGAGCTCTTCGCGGAGATCGAGCGGCAGATGCGCCGGTATCTCCCGGTCTCGGTCTTCGCGGAAGCTTCGACGGTGGAGAGCCTCGCGCGGCTGATCCGCGACGAGGCGCCGGGCCGCTGGCCGAGCCTCGTGCCGATCCAGCCGCTCGGGAAGAAGCCCCCCTTCTTCTGCGTTCACACGGCCACCGGCGAGGTGATCTCCTACCGGGGCCTCGCCCGAAGGCTCGGTCCGGACCAGCCGTTCTACGGTCTGCGCTGCGAACGGCTACCCGACCTGACGCCGCGCTACCGGCGGATGGAGGAGATGGCCGCGCATTACGTCGAGGAGATCCGGTCGGTCCAGCCCCGGGGGCCGTACCACATCGGCGGACTCTCCGGAGGTGCGATGGTCGCCTTCGAGATGGCGCATCAGCTCCGGGCCGCCGGCGAGGAGGTTCGCACCCTCGTCCTGATGGACCCGCCCGGCCGTGGCGGGTTCGAGGGAGAGCGGGGCGAGGAGCCGCCCGCGGGGCTCGGCGGCCGCGTCCGGATCTTCGCCCAGTGGCTCCATTTCTACTGGACGAAGCTGCGGCTCTTCGACAGCGACGAACGGGTCGTCTATATCCGCGAGAAGGCCGGTTCGTCTCTCGAGAAGGTCCTCCGCGGAGAGAGTCCCTTCGCGAGGCCCGCCGAGGCGGGAGCCGACGCTCCCGCGGAGGTTCTCGAGAAGCTCCCTCCGGGCCTCAGGGATCTGATGGAGCCGTACACGCCGCGCCCGTACGCCGGCGCGGCGACGATCATCCTGGCCCGTTGGCAGCCTCCCGGCAGCCGCCGGCTCGAAAGGTGGCGGGCTCTCGTTCCCGCCGCGCTGGACGTCCGCGTCGCTCCCGGCTTTCACGCCTACATCGTCGACGAGCCCTTCGTCCGCGTCCTGGCCGAGCAGATGGAGGAGTGTCTTCGGCACGGTTCGGCCCGCCGGCGCGAGGTATGATTTTGGGATGAAGTCCGTTCCGGTTCTTCTTCTCGTCCTGACGGCCGCGGGTGCGGCGAGGGTCGCCTCCGCGCAGCAGGCGCCGACGCCCATCCCCGAGCGCGTCACGGTCCCGTCGCTCCCCGACCAGCAGAACAAGGAGGGAGTCGTCAAGCCGAGCGGATCGCTCGCGACCGACCCCGCAGGCTACGTCCAGAACAACCCGACGGCCGTCGACCCCCAAGCCGCCCCCCCGGCTCCTCCCGGCGGCACGGCCTCCTCGCAGGCCCCTGTTGGTCCTGGCCTCGCCGGACGCTCCACGGCGCCGGCACCCGGTCAGGGCCCGACCGGAAAGGCTGTCGTCGCCGCCGCCCATCTCTCGCGCCGCGGCGTCGTGAAGGCGTTCGAGAAGGGGGTTTCCGTGACGATCGTCGAGGCTTCGGGTCGCGAGCGGACCGTGCCTCTCGCCGCCACAGCCGAGGTATACGACGGTCTCAAAGTCGGCGACAGCGTCGTGCTCCGGATCCCGCTCGGGAAGCCCGCGGACGGCAAGTCCGCGGACCGCGTCCAGAAACAGGGGACTACGCAGGCGCCGCCCCCGTCCAAGTTCTCCAAGGCCCAGACGCCGTCGGGCTGAAGGAGGGTTCCGGCGGCTACGGCCCGGGTCGCTCCTCCGGCGCGGCCGCCGGTTCCCAGACGCGGTGGACCAGCCGCAGCCCCCTCGCCCGGACGGCCACGGCGGCGGCGAAGGCGGGCGCCGGTTCGAATGAATAGAGCTCCCACTCCCCCGGATCGTCGTCTTTCATCCTCAGCAGCCTCGGCAGTTCGGCCG
>DATIWM010000294.1:0-19674 GCA_035519355.1 Thermoanaerobaculia bacterium
GGCGCCTCCGAGACCGGCCGGCAAGGGCGGTTCGTGAGGAGCCAGTCGCGGAGCGCCACGGCGTCGCTGAATCCGGCGTCGGCCCCGGTGAGCCCGGCGAGGGCGACGTCGTGCCGGATGGCGGAGCCGCCGACGAGGGTCTTCGTCGCCGGCGACACCTTCCGGATCTCTTCGACGGTCCGGGCGCATTCGGGGACGTGGGACGGGAGCGCGATGGAGAGTCCGACGGCGTCGGGCCGATGGACGGCGATGTGGCGGATGGCCGCCGGGCGCGGAGTATTGGCGCCGAGGACCTCCGCCTGCCATCCCGCCGCCCGGGCGACCTCGGAGACGATCAGGATCCCCAGCTCGTGGAATTCGCCCGCGAGGCAGGCCAAGAGAAGGCGCGGCGCCCCGAGCGGCGGACAGGGCACCAGAACGGCCTGCCGGGAGAAGGCGCGGTAGACGAGGGACGTGGCGAGATGCTCCTCGGCCACCGACACCCCCCCCGTGCACCACATCCGCCCCACCTCGTCGAACGAGGGCTCGACCAGGCTGCGAGCGAGGTCGGCCAGATCCGCGCCCCGCGCAACGGCCCTTTCGAACAGCTCCTCCACCCCCCGTTCGTCACCCGAAAGGAGCGCGACGAGGAAGGGCCCGGACAGGTCGGCCACTGCCGGGCCGCATCCCCGGCAGGGAATGTCTGTTTCCGTCACCATGCCTCGATACGAAAAGGTGCCGGCCGCGGATTGTTCGCCCGCCCGCCGGGACGCGTCAAATCCGGCCGGGCCGGCCCGCGCTCAGCCCCGGATCGCCAGGTGGGTGCCGCCCCAGACGTCGAGAACGGCGCCCGTGATCGGGGCCGAAGCCGGCGAGGCGAGGAAGAGCGCCGCGCCCGCGACGTCTTCCGGGCTCAGCTTCTCCTTGAGGGGCGCTTCGTGCGGGCGGAGGGCCTCCTCGCGGCCCCGGCTGTCCGTGGAGCCGGGACAGATCGCGTTCACCGCGATCCCCACCCCCCGGAGCTCGCTGGCCAGGGCCTTCGTCAGCCCGACGAGGCCGAACTTCGCCGCACAGTGCGCCACGACGTTCGCGTCTCCCACCGTTCCGTGGATGGAGGAGACGTTCAGGATCCGTCCCCGGGGCGCCTTCATCAGCGCGGGGAGCGCCGCATGGATCAGGAGATAGGCCGCCTTCAGGTTCGTGCCGAGGACCCGGTCCCACTCGTCTTCCTGGAGCTTTGCCAGCGTCTTCATCAGGAAGACCCCGGCGTTGTTGACGAGGATGTCGATCCGGCCGGTGGTGTCGAGCGCTCTCCGAACGAGCGCCTCCATGTCGGCCTTCAGGGTCACGTCGGCCGGATGCGCCACGGCCCGGCCTCCGGCCCGCGTGATCTCATGTGCCGTCCTCTCGACGTCTTTGGCCGTCCGCGCAACGAGGAAGACCGTCGCGCCGGCGCCGGCGAAGGCCCGCGCGATGGCCCGGCCGATGCCGCGGCCCGCGCCGGTCACGATGGCCGTCTCTCCCGAGAGAGAAAGCGCGGCGGCGGATCCGACCGACATCGACCGCAATTTAGCAGGCCGACTCCGGCGTGCCTAGAATGACGCCGTGACGCGGCGGGCGCGGCTTCTCCTCTTCGACGTGGACGGGACGCTCCTGTCTCCCGGCCCGCGGGCGCGCGCCGCGTTCGCGAGCGCCCTCGCGGACGTCTTCGGAACCTCCGGAAACCTCGAAACGTTCGCCTTCGAGGGGAAGCTCGACCCCTTCATCGTGAGCGAGCTGATGCGGGAGGCGGGAGTCGCCGAGAAGGCCGTCGCCGAGGGGCTCCCCCGGGCCCTCGACCTCTATCTCGACCGGCTCGAGGCCGCCCTCGCCCTCGAGCGCCCGCGCACGAAGCCCGGCGTGCCGGAGCTTCTCGAACGGGTCGCAACGAACCCGTCGGCCGTGACGGCGCTCCTGACGGGCAACGTGGAGCGCGGCGCCCGGATCAAGCTCTCCGCGGCGGGGCTCTGGCACCGATTCCGCTTCGGCGTCTTCGGCGACGAGGCCTCCCGCCGCGAGGAGCTGGGGCCGGTGGCCCTCTCCCGGGCCCGGGCGACGACCGGCATCGCGTTTACCGGCCCCGACTGCGTCGTGGTCGGCGATGCGAGGCAGGACGTGGCCTGCGGCCGCGCGATCGGCGCCCGCGTCGTCGCCGTCGCGACCGGAAAGACACCGGCCGCGGAGCTCTCCGCCGCGGGGGCCGACGTCGTCCTCCCCGATTTCGGCGACCTCGACGCCGCCGTGGAGGCGCTCCTTGGCTAGCCGCGTCTTCCCGCTGTTCCTGCTGGCGCTCGCAGCCGCCCGCGCGGCGGCCGGCCAGACGCCTGCCGCCGCGGCAGGGCCGCCGTTCGACACGGCGGCGCGGACCCCCCACCGGATCACGCTCTCGATCGACACGGAGCCGGCGCGCGACATCCTGACCCTCCTCTCCGGCAGCGACGGGGCCCCGGCGGCTCTCCGCCGTCTGAAGGCGTCGGCTCCGGCGCGCGTCGCGCTGAAAGCCGAGGGGACGAACCCCGACGACTTCTTCGGCCGGCTGGTCACGGCCGCCACCGGGACGCCGGACGCGCTCCTCGCGTCCTATCGGGCCGAAGCGCCTCTCCTCCAGGCCGTTCTCGACGTGACGGAGCACGACGCATCCGGGGCGGCGTCCCTTCTCGCCGCCCGCGTGGCGTCCCTCCTTCCCGAGGATCCGGCCGTCACGGCACGCCTCCTCGTCGTCCCGTTCGTCGGAAGCGGCGGCTTCCGGGAGATCACGACAGTCCGCGATGAGGAGGGTCTCTTCTTCGTCGTCGACCTGCCGCGCCTCCTCGGCCAAGCGGGGGGACGGCTCCAGCCCCGGGAGGCGTTCCTGAGAATGCTCCGCGAGACCGGGTCCGACGCCTCGAGGATCCTCTTTTCGACCAGCTTCCGGAAAGCCCCCGCCTGGCCGCCGGTGGGCGGGGCCGACTTCGGCGCGCTGCTTGCGCGAAGCGTGGCGGAAGGCCCTCCCGCGCTCTTCCTGATCCCCGACGAGTTCTTCCCGCTCGACCCGTTCTTCGCCGAGCCGGTCCAGCGGGCCTTCGTCCGCTGGAACCAGGCCGCCGACCGGCTCCTCGACCTGAAGGAAAAGGACCTCGCCCGGCGCCAGATCCTCGAGGAGGCTTCGCACGGCGACTTCTGGGCCCAGTACCCCGCCGTCGTGGGAGCCCAGATGGCCGACCTGCTCCTCCGGCAGAAGGGGCGGGCCGCCTATCTCGCGGCTCTCGCCGCCGGTCCGCGGGCCGTGGCGCTCCTCTACGCCGAGACCGTGAGAGGGACGAAGCGCCCCGACTTCAGCAAGACCGTCCGAAAGGCGCTCGAAGAGAAGAAGCCCTGACTTCAGCGGACGGGAAGGAGGGGGAGCGGGCTCACGGGCGGCAGCTCGGGCGGGCTCTCGCCCCACTCGCGGAGCTTCTCGAAGGTGTAGAGGCCGTCGGAGTGCCCGTCGACCCAGAAGATCTGGATGGCGTAGCCGCCGACCGGTTTGGTGCCGAGGACCTGAAAAGACGACGCCACGAGCGGCCGGTCCGGCCCCTTCATCAGCCGTCCCAGGAGGTCGCGCTCTCCGGCGCAGCCCGCGCAGGGGCAGAGGCGCCGGAGCGTCGTCAGCGGAAGGTACGTCTCCCGGCCGTCGTTCCAGGCGATCGCGAGTTCGTCCCCGAGCACGGTGACGGTCTTGGGGCGAAGAGGCACGGAGCGATGGTATCCGAAGGGCCTACTCGTACCGGAGGGCTTCGATCGGATCGAGTCGTGCCGCGCTTCCCGGGGGCTTGGCTTCGCGCGCCCCCGGACCCCCAACGCTTACTCATATCGCAAGGCCTCGATGGGATCCAGCCTTGCGGCTTTCACCGCCGGGTAGAGCCCGAAGAAGAGGCCGATCGAGATCGAGACACCGAGCCCGAGGAAGATGCTCCAGAGCGGCGTGGCCGTGGCGAGCGGAGAGACGTTCCGGACGACCACGGCCGTCAGGAGCCCGAGGATCACGCCGAGGGCGCCCCCCAGCGCCGTGAGCGTCATCGCCTCGGTCAGGAACTGGAGCGAGATGTCGCGCCGGAGGGCGCCGACGGCCTTCCGGAGGCCGATCTCCCTCGTCCGCTCCGTCACCGAGACGAGCATGATGTTCATGACGCCGACGCCGCCGACCAGGAGGGCGATCGCCGCGATGAGGACCATGACGCCCGAGATGGCGCCGGTCACGGCGGTCATCTGCTGGATCATCTTCTCGGCCGTGAAGATGGCGAAGTCGTTCGGCTTGTCGAACGGCACCTTCCGCCGGGCGCGGAGGATCGCCGTCCCTTCCTCGACGGCCTGGTTCACGAGCTCGGGCGCGCGGGGAACGGTCGCGATGTGAAGGGTGTCGCCGCGCGAGTTCTTGAACTGGGGAAAATACCTGTCGAAGGTCGTGATCGGGATCATCAACTCCAGGTCCGGCTGGCCGCCGAAGGCCCCTGATCCTTTCTTTTCCCAGACCCCGATCACCTGCATCCGCCTCCCGGCCACGGTGATGAACTGTCCGAGAGGGTCCTTCCCCTTGAAGAGGGCGTCGCGGACGTCGGTCCCGATGACCGCCACGTCGCGGGCGTGGAGGACGTCGATCTCCGAGATGTTGAGACCGTCGCCGACCGTCCAGTTGTTGCAGATCGCGTAGTTCTGCGTCACCCCCCCGAAGCGGACCGCGTCGGCCTCGTTCCCGTTTCCCTTGACCTGCGCTCCCCCCCAGTAGTAGCGCTCCGGCGAGACGGCGAGGATCGACGGGGCGAGGTGGGCGATCGCCTCGGCGTCCTCGATCGTCAGGTCCTTCCGGTTCCGCTCCTCCTCGGGGATCGAATGGCCGCCCCCGAAGCGGGGCTCGTATTTCTGGAACTGGACGAGCATCGTCCCGAAGCTCGAGAAGGCGTCCTCCGCGTTCCGGTTGAAGCCGGTCACGAGGGCCACCATCGCGATGACCGTCCAGACGCCGATGACGATCCCGACGATCGTCAGGCCGGCGCGGAGCTTGTGCGCCCGGAGCGCCGTGAGGGCGAACTGGAGGTTCTCCACCAGCATCCGCCGGAGGGCGTCGAAGATTCCGGCTCTACTCATGCCGCAGGGCTTCGATGGGAGGGAGATGGGACGCCTTGACGGCCGGAAAGACGCCGGCGATCAGGCCCGTGAGGGTGGCCAGCGTCAGGCCCGATACGACGAGGCCGGGCGTCACGCGCGCCGGGAGGGGCGAGAAGGCGTCGACGCAGAGAGCGATCGTCCAGCCGAAGAAGACGCCGAGCGCGCCGCCGCCGAAGGCGAGGAGGATCGCCTCGAGGAGGAACTGCCGCCGGATGTCGGCCTTCCGGGCCCCGACGGCGAGGCGAAGCCCGATCTCCTTCGTCCGCTCGACGACCGAGACGAGCATGATGTTCGCGATGACGATCGCCCCGACGAGGAGGGAGATCCCGCTGATGAAGACGAGGAGGGAGAAGGCGCCGGCCGAGATCGTCCGCCAGACCGTCATGATCGCGTCCGAGGTGACGAAGGCGACCGGATCCGGCTCGCCCGGCTTCAGCTTCCGGATCGAGCGGAAGATCACCCGCATCTCGTCCATCGAGGCGGGAACCCCGGGGACGCCCCCCCTGGCCCGGACGTAGATCCCGACGTTCCGGTTGGCGCCCCACGCCTTGCAGAGAGTCTCCCGCGGGATGTAGACGACGTTGTCCTGGCTCTGGCCGAGGACGGATCCCTGTTTGACGAGGAGCCCGATCACCCGGAACGGGATCCCGCCGATCAGGACGTCCTTTTCCAGGGGGTCGAGACGCGGGAAGAGCTGCTCGCGCACCTCGGAGCCGATGACGGCGACGAAGGCGCGCCGCTCCTCCTCGTTCTCCGTGAAGAAGCGTCCGGACTCGAGGTCGAGATTCCGGAGATCCGCGACGTTCGGCGTGACCCCGTTGATGCTCACGTCCGGAACCCGCAGGCTTTCGCGCTTCACCGGGCGCTGCACGCCCGAGATCAGCCCGACCGCGTCGGCGGTCCTCGAGAGCCGCTCGGCCTGCTCCGCCTCGTGCTTCTCGATCCTCTTCCGCTTGAGCGCCTGGATGAACTGCTCGTGGGACGTGATGATCCCCCAGCGGGTGACGGCGTAGACGTCCGGCGCGACGGTGAAAAGCTTCGTCGCCACGTAGTTGTTCATCCCCGAGATGACGGCCACCACGGCGACGACCGTCATGACGCCGATGATGACGCCGAGAAGAGTCAGGAACGAGCGGAGCTTGTGGGCGGTGATGGCCCGCCACGCGACGCGGAGAAGCTCGCCGATCAGCACGCGAGCCTTACGACTTGCCCGGCTCCGCCGCGGGCGCGGCGTTGTCGACCTTGACCCGGTCGCCGATCCGGAGCGACCGGAGGGCCTTGAAGGGACCCGTCACGACTTCCTCGCCCTCGGCCAGCCCCTCGAGAACCTCCACCTTCAGCTCGGCCGTGATCCCGGTCTTGATCTTCCGGAACTCGACGGTCCCGTCCTTCTTCACGACGAAGACCCCCTCGACCTCCTTCTTCTTCGCGTCGGCCAGCGGGTCCTTTTTCTGATCCTTCTTCGTACCGGCGGCGGCGGTCGGCGCCGGCTCGGGCTTCTTCCCCTTCCCGGACCTCTTCAGCGTCGCCTCGTCGGCGACCACGAGGGCCGGAATCGGGATGGCGAGGGTGCTTTCGCGCCGGTCCGTCTCGATGAGCCCCGAGACGGAGAATCCGGGGCGGATGTCCTTCGGCGGCTCGAGGACGTGGATCTTCACCTTGAAGTTCACGGCGGAAGAGTCCGTTCCGAGAGCCGACTTCGTGATCGGGCTGCCTCCGATCTCCGTCACCGTCCCGTCGAACTTCTTCTCGGGGTAGGCGTCGAAGCCGAGCTTCGCCTTCTGGCCGATCTTCACGTGGGGAATGTCGGTCTCGTCCACCTCCATCTCGGCCTCGACGATCGACATGTCGGAGATCGTCAGGAGGACGGTCCCCGGGTTGTTCATCGTGCCGATGATGGCGTTCTCCCCCTGCTCCACCGGCCGGGCCGTCACGACGCCGTTGATCGGGGCGACGAGCGTCGTCTTCCGGAGGGAGTCCTTGTTCGCGAGGAGGGTCTGACGGGCCTGCTCGATCCGGCGTTCGTCCGCCTTCTCGTTCGCGATCGCCGAATCGAGCGCCAGCCGGGCCTTCTGGAGGTTCTGCTCGGAGTCGATCTGGGCCTGGTAGTTCTTCTGCATCCGCTCGAAGTCGCGCGCAGCCTGCTCCCGGGTGAACCGGTCCGCCTCGCGCTGCGCGAACAGGGCGTCGAGGGCCGCCTGCTGCGCCTGGGCGTTGGCGTCGTACTGCGCCTTGTCGATCTGGAGAAGAAGGTCGCCTCGATTCACGAGGTCGCCCTCACGGACCGCGAGCGTCACGATCTGCCCCATCACCTGCGAGGAGATGTCCACCTTCACCCGGGCCCGGATCCGGCCGTTGCAGGAGACCGTGGAGACCAGCTCTTCCTTTGCGGTCTTCGCCGTGGTCACCTTCTCGACGTTCTTGTCGCGCGCCTTGATGGACGCGATGACGACGACGGACAGGACGAGGACGATTCCGGCTCCGATCGCCCACTTGACGGTGCGGCTCATTCGTGTTCACTCCGGAGGGGAAGCCGCCGTCCGGCTCCAGCCTGCCCCTCTGTACGGCCAAGCGCTTGTCGGGGTTTCACTTCGGCGAGTTCATTCCTGGCGGAGGAGGAGGGATTCGAACCCCCGGAACCTCGCGGTTCAGCGGTTTTCAAGACCGCCGCCTTAAACCACTCGGCCACTCCTCCGCTGCGGGGCCTTTACGATAACTCCAGCTCGGGGGGTCCGGGGGGATCCACGGCCGAGGGGCCGTCGATGAGGTAAGCCCCCCAAGCGAGCGGTGGCGGACAGGGGGGGATTCGAACCCCCGGTAAGGCTTTAAGACCCTACAACGGTTTAGCAAACCGCCGCCTTCAGCCACTCGGCCACCTGTCCACGACGCGACGGATCGCGAAGTCTAGCAGGGCCGGGGCGGGCTCTTCGGTTCAGCCTTCGCGGGATTTTTCCGCCGGCGGAGTCGGCGGGAGGCGCCACTTCTCCTTCGGGACGACGACCGGCTGCGCCGGGTCGCCGAGGTAGTGCGGCGACATGATCTGGACTCCGAACTCGTTGAAGGCGTCCTGGACGTTCGCGTGGAGCTCCGAGAGGATCAGGAGACGCCGGCCTGATTCGTCCGTGTAGGCGCAGAGTCGGTACTCGACGTAGAAGTCCGAGAGGGCGCGCTGAACGACGAAGGGCTTCGGCTCCTTCCGAATGTCGGACGTCCGCTCTGCCGCAAGAAGGAGGAGCGCTTCGACCTGCCGCCAAGGCTCCGCGTAGCCGATCGTGACGTTCACCTCGACGAGGTGCCCGCGTCCCTTCGCGTGGCGGGAGAAGTTGAGAGTTGTCGTGCCGACGACGAAATTGTTCGGGAGGACCTTGTCGGCGCCGAGGCCGGTCCGGAGGCGCGTGGCGAGCAGCCCGACGCTCGTGACGAGCCCCTCGTGCTCGCCGATCCGGACCCATTCCCCCACCCGGACCGTCCGTGAGTAGAGGAGCATCAGCCCCGAGGCCGCCTGCCCGACGAGGCTCGTCGAGCCGAGCGAGATCATCAGGCCGACGAGAACGCTGATTCCCTTGAACGCGTCGGTTCCGCTCCCGGGAAGGTACGGGTAAGACATGACGACGGCGAAGAGCCAGAGGAGGCCGACCGCGATCCGGCGGGTCGGGGCGGCCAGGTCGCGCTCGAGCCAGGTCACCTCCACCTCGCCCGTTTCGATCCGCCGGAAGAAGGCCCCCAGGAGGCGGACGAGAAACCGGGTCAGGAAGAAGATGATGACGACGACGAGGAGGCCCGGGATCATCCCGAGGATCGCAGAGCCGACCGTTCGGAGCGCGTCGATCAGGAGCCCCGAGAACCGCTCGCCGAGCGGACGGGTGAACGGGAAACGGGTCAGGACGAAGTCGAGCCAGACGAGGACGACCGTGACGCCGAGGAGAAGAACGGCCGTCCGGACGAGCCGCCGGAGGATTCCGGTCAGGTGCTCCTTCGGGACGGCGTCGGCGGCGACCCGCCTGAGCGCCTCGTACCGGCCCTGAAGCGCCGCGTCGAGAGTCCGCTCGATTCGGCTCCGGACCCGGGACAGCGCCACGAGGAGCGCGACGCCGATCGCGGTGACCAGGAGGGCGACACCGGCTGCCACGAGGAGCCGCTTCACGTCGCGTCCCTCGCGGCTCTCGGCAGCAACCTGCTTCAGTCGCACGGCCGCCGCCGTCACGGCGGCGTCGAGGGTCTCCCCGTCGAGGGCGTTGGCATCCCCGGGAACGAGCACGAAAAGAGACCGGCCGTCGATCTCGAACATCCTCCCCTCGGGAATCTCCCGCACCGCGACGCTCCCGGGGCCGTCGGCTTCGAGAGCGCGGCGAATCCTGTCGACAGCTCCGATCGCCCTCTCCTTCGGCGCGTAACCGCCCAGGCGAGCCCGGAAGACGGCCACCTCGCGCCCGCGGACGACGACGGCGGCGGGCTCCTCGGCCGCCGACGCGGGCGCTGAAGAGGGCGCCGGCGCCGGCTGGGCTGCGACGCCGACGGCGTGGAGCGCCGTGAAAAGAAGGACCGCCGCACCGATCCGCAAGGCCGCGTTTCCTCCGCTCACCCTTTCCGGATCTCGGCGAGGCCGCCGCAGTAGGGGCGAAGGGCCGACGGGACGGCCACGGAGCCGTCGGCCCGCTGGCCGTTCTCGAGCAACGCGATGAGCGTCCGCCCCACGGCGAGGCCCGAGCCGTTCAGCGTGTGGACCAGCTCGTTCCGGACCTTCCCGTCCCGCTCGACCTTCGCGCGGATCGCCGCCCGCCGGGCCTGGAAGTCGCCGAAGTTGGAACAGGAGGAGATCTCGCGATAGAGCCCCTGTCCGGGGAGCCAGACCTCGAGGTCGTACGTCCTCTTCGACGCGAAGCCCATGTCGCCGCGGCAGAGGAGGACGCGGCGGTACGGCAGGTCCAGCCGTTCGAGGACCGCCTCGGCGTCGCGGGTCAGCTTTTCGTGCGCCTCCTCGGACTGCTCGGAAAGGGTGAACTTCACCAGCTCCACCTTGTCGAACTGGTGCTGCCGGATCATTCCGCGCGTGTCCTTCCCCGCCGAGCCCGCCTCGGCCCGGAAGCAGGGGGTGTAGGCGCAGTACGAGAGGGGCAGCGACGAGGCCGGGAGGATCTCGTCGCGGTGGAGGTTCGTCACGGGGACCTCGGCCGTCGGCGCGAGATACCAGTCGGTCCCCTGCAGCCGGAAGAGGTCCTCCTCGAACTTGGGGAGCTGGCCCGTTCCGAGGAGCGACGCGGCGTTCACGATGAACGGCGGCAGGACCTCCGTGTAGCCATGTTCACGCGTGTGGAGGTCGAGCATGAGCTGGATCAGGGCGCGGTTCAGGAGCGAAGCGGCCCCCTTCAGCACCGTGAAGCGCGAGCCGGTGACCTTGGCCGCCCGCTCGAAGTCGAGGATTCCCAGTTCCGGCCCGAGATCCCAGTGCGCCTTCGGGGCGAAGTCGAACGCGGGCGGGGTCCCCCACGTCCTGACGACGACGTTTCCCGCCTCGCCCTCTCCCTCGGGGACGCTCTCCTCGGGAACGTTCGGGAGGCGCATTTCGAGAGGAAGGAATTCGGCCTCGATCGCCTTGAGGCGGCCCTCGAGCTCGACGATCTGCTGGTTGAGGTCCTTCGAGAGCCGGACGTCGGCCGCCGCGTCCTCCCCGGCCCTCTTCTTCTTCGACACCTGCTCCGAGATCCGGTTCTTCTCCGCCCGCGCTTTCTCGAGCATCGTCAGGCGCGACCGGCGTTCGGCGTCGAGCTGCCCCCAGGCCTCCAGCGCGCCGGCGTCGTAGGCTCGTCCTCTCAGGAGCTTCGGCATCTCGGCGAAGCGGCTCCGAAGGAAATCGCGCGAGAGCATGGGCGGGCCATTCTCGTCGCGGAGGGCCGGGGATTCAAGCAGCCGATAATCGCCCCGTGACGTCCCTCCCGGTCTCGGCCGTGGTCGTGAACCTCGACGGCGGCGACCTCCTCTTCGACGCCCTCGACGCGCTCGACCGCGAGGCCGTAGAAGAGATCGTCGTGGTCGACAACGGCTCGCGCCCGGAGGAGGCCGCGCGGCTGGCCGCGCGCCCCGGCATCACGCTCCTCTTCCTCCCGGAGAACCGGGGCTTCGCCGCTCCCGCGAACCTCGGGGCGCGGGGGGCCCGCGCGCCCTTCCTCGCCTTCGTCAACAACGACTGCGTCCTCGAGACCGGCTATCTGTCCGCCTGTCTCGCCGCCCTCGAGAGCGACCGGGGGCTCGCGGCCGTCCAGGGCGTCATTCTCGACGGCGCCGGACGGACGGTGGATGGGTGGGGATTCGGCTGGACCGCCAGGGCCGAAGCGGTGCAGCTCGGCCGCGGCGGCGCGCCGCCCGCTCCCGGGGGCGCCCCGTTCGCCGTCTCCGGGGTTTCGGCCACCGCCACTCTCTTCCGGCGCGAAGCGTTCCTCGAGGCCGGCGGCTTCGCCGAGTCGTTCTTCGCCTGGTACGAGGATGTCGACCTCGCCCTCCGCCTCCGCCGCGCCGGGGCGCGCTTCGCCTGCGTCCCGGCCGCGCGGGCACGGCACGCGGGGACGGTCACCGGCCGGCGGGATCCCGAAACGCGCTGGAGGCGTCTCTTCGCCAACCGGCTCCGGACCCTCCGCCGCAACTTCGACGCGGCCTCCCTTTCGGCCCTCCGGTCGCTTCGCCCGGCCGCCGGCGCCACGCTGGGCCCTGCCGCGCGAGACCTCGGCTGGCGGGGCGCCCTTCGCGCCGCTTTCGCCGCCTCGCCGGCGGCCCGGCCGTACGAGGAGGAGGACCGCGCCGTCCTGAAGTCGCGGCCTCCGCTCCGCGAGCTGCCGACGTGACACCTCCCCGTGTCGCCGTCGTCCTCGTGACCTGGAACTCCGCGGCCCACGTGGGCGACGCGGTCCGCTCGGTCCCGGACGGGGTCCCGGCCCTCGTCGTCGACAACGCTTCGGGCGACGGCTCGGCGGAGGTGGCCCGGCGGGCGGGCGGGCGCGTCCTCGAAGCCGGCGCGAACCTCGGGTTCGGCCCGGCCTGCAACCTCGGAGCGAAGGCGACCGCCCCGTCCGAAACGATTCTCTTCCTCAATCCCGACGCCGCCCTCGTCGACGGCCCGTCCTGTCTCGCGGCCCTTCTCGCGGAGCTCGACCGGGACTCTTCCGTCGCCGCCGTGGTTCCCGCTCTCTCCGGCGACGGCCAGGAACGCTTCCAGCTCCGGAAGCTCCCGACGCTCGGCTCCCTCGCCCGCGAGGCGTTTCTCGTCAACCGGATCTTTCCCCGGAATCCGGGATTCCGCTCCGAGCGCTATCTCGACCGGGCTCGCGACCTCCCCTTCGACCTCGAACAGCCGGCCGGCGCGGCGCTCCTGATCCGCCGGGAGGTCTTCGAGGCGCTCGGGGGGTTCGACCCGGCCTTCGCTCCCGCCTGGTTCGAGGACGTCGACCTCTGCGCGCGGATCCTGGAATCCGGCCGGCGCCTTCGGTACGTTCCGTCTGCCCGCGCTACGCACGTGGGCGGCACGGCGATGAACGCCCTCTCGTACCGGGATTACCTCCCCCTCTACACCCGAAACCTGCTCCGGTACCTCGGCCGGCACGCGGACTGGCCGACGCGGATCGGCGCGCGGATCGTCCTCGTCCTCGGCGCGCTCCTCCGCCTCCTCCTCCTTCCCGTCGTCCGGGGCGACCATGCCCGGCCCGACGCCGCCGCGGCGTACGGCCGCGTCCTCGCCGGCCTGCTCGGGCTCGGCTGGAGATCGGCGCTGCTCCCCTCCCGGGCGGAGGCCTGATGCCGGCCGTCATCGTCTCCCTGGTCACGCACAACGAGGCCCACGACGTCGAGCGGCTCCTGCCGACGCTCTTTTCGCAGACCTTCCGGGATTTCGCGGTCGTCGCCGTGGACAACGCGTCCGAGGACGGATCCCGCGCCACCCTCGCGGCCTTCGAGAAGGTGACCCCCGTCCCGATGACGGTCGTCCCTTCGCGGGAGAACACCGGCTTCACCGGCGGCCACAACCTCGGCATCTCCAGGGCGCTCGAGGCCGGCGCCGAGTGGGTCCTCGTCCTGAACGCCGACGTCGCCCTCGACCCGACCTTCCTCGAACGCCTCCTCATCGAGGCCGCGAAGGAGGCGCACCGCGAGGTCGCGGCGTTCACTCCGAAGATCCTCCGGGCCGAAGGGGCGGAGCTTTCGCCCTCCCGGCTCCTCGACTCCGTCGGACTCCGGATGACGCGGAGCGGCCGCCATTTCGACATCGGGGCGGGATGTCCCGACGACGGGCGCTACGACCGGCCGGCGGAAGTCTTCGGCGTCTCGGGATGTGTCGCGCTCTACCGGACGGCCGCGCTCGCCGACGTGAAGATCTCCACCGGCTTCTTCGACGACGACTTCTTCGTCTACCGGGAAGACGTCGACCTCGCGTGGCGGCTCCGCGGACACGGCTGGCGCGCCCGCTGCGTCCCGTCCGCCGTCGCGTGGCACCGACGCCGGAACCTGCCGGAGCGGCGGCGCGAAATGTCGGCGCTCGCGAATCTCCACTCCGTCAAGAACCGCTTCCTCCTCCGCGTCAACAACGCCGGGGCGGAGCACCTTCGCGCGACCTTCGCCCGGACGTTCCCGCGCGACCTGCTCGTCGTCGGCGGCTGCCTCACCGTCGAGCGGACCTCTCTTCCCGCCCTCAAGTGGCTCGCGGAAAACCGGGTCCGGCTCCTCTCCAAGCGGGAGGAGATCCAGAAGGCGCGCCGCGTCTCCGACCGCGATCTCCTCCGATGGTTCGGGGAGGATCCCGACGGGGCGAGGATCCCGGGATGAAGATTGCGATTCTGGGGACGCGCGGAATCCCGGCGGCCTACGGCGGCTTCGAGACGCTGGCCGAGGAGCTCTCGGCCCGCCTCGCCGGGCGAGGGCACGAGGTGACCGTCTACGCCCGGCCCGGCGGCGCCCTAGCGGAGGTGGCGGCGCACCGCGGCGTCCGGGTCGTCCGGCTCCCGACGATCCGGCAGAAGTACCTCGACACCGTCGTCCACGGATTCGTGTCGGCCCTGCACGCCGCCGGCGAGGGGTACGACGCGGTCCTCTTCTGCAATGCCGTCAACGCGCTCGCCTGCCGGCTGCCGCGCCTGCTCGGGGCGGGGACACGGGTCGTCCTGAACGTGGACGGGCTCGAGCGACATCGACGGAAGTGGAACGTCCTCGGCCGCGCGGCCTACGCCCTCTCCGAGAGGCTGTCGTGCGTCCTTCCCGACGCCGTCGTCAGCGACGCCCGGGTGATCCGCGACTACTACCGCCGCCGCCATGGAACGGAGACGACCTTCATTCCGTACGGCGCGGACCTCCCGCGCCCCGCCGGGACGACGACGCTGGACCGGCTCGGCCTCACGCCGGGCGGGTACCTCCTCTACGTCTCCCGCTTCGAGCCGGAGAACAACCCGGATGCCGTCGTCCGCGGCTTCTCGCGGTTCGCGGGCGATCTGAGGCTCGCGCTCGTCGGGTCCGCACCCTACGCGGCCGGCTTCATCGAGACGGTCCGGGCGGAGGCGGCCCGGGACGCGCGGATCCTCGTCCCGGGGGCGATCTACGGCGAGGGGTACCGCGAGCTCCTTTCGAACTCCTTTGCTTACGTCCATGCCACCGAGGTCGGCGGCACGCACCCGGCGCTGATCGAGGCGATGGGCTTCGGCCGGCCCCTTCTCGTTCACGACTCGCCGGAGAACCGCGAGGTCGCCGGCGACACGGCGCTCTTCTGGGACGCCCGCCGGCCCGAGACGCTGGCGGCGGGGCTGACGGCTCTTCTCGCCGACCCCGACGGACGGGAGAGGCGCGGCGAGGCCGCCCGCGCCCGCGCCCTCACGGCGTACCGCTGGTCCGACGTCACCGACGCCTACGAACGACTCCTTTCGGGGGCGTGAAGGGCCCCCGTCCGGGGCATCCGCTTTGCTAGGATGACCGACCGGACCGTTCAGGATCCGCCTCGCCGATGCTGAAACAGCAGGCGCGCGCCATCGCCGCCCTTTCGTACGCAACGGACCTCGGCGTCACCCTCGCCGCGGTTCCGGTCGCCTACTGGCTCCGGAACGATCTCTTCCCCCGCCTCTTCCCGCGCCTCTATCCGTACGGTCTCGTCGAGTTCTCGCTCTACCTCGTCGCCGTCGGCCCGATCGTCGTCCTCTGGTCGCTCCTCTTCTTCCTCTCGAACGCCTACCGGAGCCGCCGGACCCTGGGCCTCGCCGACGAAGTCTCGCTGGTGGCCCGCGTCTCCTTCTTCGGAACGCTCCTTCTGACCCTCGTCGTTTTCGCCGCGCGCTGGACCTTCCTCTCCCGGTCGTTCCTCTTCGTCTTCTTCTTCGTCAACCTCTTCTTCCTCGTCACCGCCCGGGTCACCGTCCGGCTCCTCGCCCGCCGGGTCCGGATGCTCGGCTTCAACTACCGGACCGTCGTCCTCGTCGGCGACACGCCGCGGGCCCGCTCCATGGAGCGCCTCGTCCACGAGCATCCCTGGTGGGGGCTGAGGCTCCTCGGCCTGATCCGCGAGCGCCCTGAAGGCCCCGAGAGCCCTCTCTCCCCGAACGGCATCCCGGTCCTCGGCACGCTCGCCGACTTCGAGGCGATCGTGCGCGACACGCACGTCGACGAGGTGATCCTCGCGGTCGACCGCGGCGACCTGCCCAAGCTCGAGGACGTCTTCCTCCTCTGCGAGGAGATGGGGATCCGGACGCGCCTCGTCCTCGATTTCTTCCCGCACGTCCTCGCCCGGGTCGAGCTGGACGAGTTCCAGGGGACGCCGCTCCTCACTTTCTCCACGACCCCGGACGACCCGACCGCCCTGCTCCTGAAGCGCGGCGTCGACGTCTTCCTCGCCGTCGTCCTCCTCATCGCCTCGGTCATCCCGCTCGCGGTCGCGGCGCTCTTCATCAAGCTGACGTCGCGCGGCCCGGTCCTCTTCCGGCAGACCCGCTGCGGCCTGAACGGCCGCCCGTTCACCCTGCTCAAGCTCCGGACGATGGTCGAGGGGGCCGAGGAGCTGCTCGACGACGTGGCCCACCTGAACGAGCACGAAGGGCCCGTCTTCAAGGCCGCCAACGACCCGCGCCTGACGGGCGTCGGCCGTCTCATCCGGCGCTTCTCCTTCGACGAGTTCCCCCAGCTCTGGAACGTCCTCCGGGGCGAGATGTCGCTCGTCGGCCCGCGGCCCCCCCTCCCGATCGAGGTGGCGCGCTACGAGCGGTGGCAGCGGCGCCGGCTCTCGATGAAGCCGGGCGTCACCGGCCTCTGGCAGGTCTCGGGGCGGAGCGACATCCGGAACTTCGAGGAGTGGATCAACCTCGACCTCGCCTACATCGACAACTGGAGCCTCTCCCTCGACGCGAAGATCCTCCTCCGCACCATTCCCACCGTTCTGACCGGCCGCGGCGCGCGGTAGGCGGGGAGCGGTATCGTTCGGTCGTCCGGGGAAGGGGGGCCTCCATGAGTCCGATGGGCGGAGTACTCCGTGCGCTCGTGATCGACAACCAGGATCCCGACAACCGGGGGCGCGTGCGGGTCCGGCTGCCTCAAGGGATCGTCCCCGGTCAGCCGGATTGGGAGGCCTGGGCGCCGGTCGCCACCTCGATGCCCCGCAACGCCCGCGGGACATGGCTCGTCCCCGACGTGAAGGACGAGGTGCTTCTCGCGTTCGAAGGAGGCGACCCCCGGAGGCCCTGCGTGATCGGTTCGCTCTGGAGCTCCTCCGACTCTCCTCCCGACGCCACGGGTCCCGGCGACGAACAGATCGTCCTCCGTTCCCGCGGCGGCGTAACGGTCACCCTGGACGACCGGAGCGGCCACGAGAGCGTCACCGTCGAGACGCCGGGGGGCCAGAAGGTCGTTCTCGGGGACGGCCCCGGCTCGGTCGAGGTGACGGACGGCAACGGCAACGCGGTGACCCTCGGGGCCGCTGGCCTCACCGTGAGAGCCGCCGCGAAGGTCGCCGTCGACGCCAGCGTCATCGAGGTCAACGCGGGTTCCGTCACCGTGAACGCGGGCCTCTCCCGGTTCAGCGGAGTCGTCCAGTGCGACACGCTGATCGCGAACGGCGTCGTCAGCGCGAGCTACACGCCCGGGGCCGGAAACATCTCGTGACCCGGTCCCCCGGGGTGGCCTTCGGTCTGAAAGCTCATTCCGGCTGGGCCGCGCTCGTGGTCCTCGGCGAACGGGACGGCGCACCGGTGGTGATCGACCGGCGCCGCATCGAGCTCGTCGAGGAGGCTTGGGCCCGGCAGCCGTACCACGCCGCCGAGAACCTGAAGCCACAGGCGGCGCGCGAACTGGTCGAGCGCGGCGTCGAGGCGGCGCGCCGAATGGCCGTCCGGGAGATGCAGGCGGCCGTGGAGCGGGAGCGACGGCGGGAAAACGACGTCACGGCCTGCGCGGTGCTCGTCGGCGATCCGATGCCCGACTGGAGCGTCGACGAGATCCTCGCCGTCCACTTCCGGATGCACAAGGCCGAGGGAGTCCTCTTCCGGGACGTGCTGGTCCGCGCCACCAGAGCATGCGGGCTGACGCTGGTCCCGATCCCGGAGAAGCGGCTCCCGGCTCATGCCGAGCAGGCGCTCGGGATTCCCGCGGCCAGCCTCGCGAAGAAGATGGCGGCGCTCGGGAAATCCGTGGGCCCTCCCTGGGGGAAAGACCAGAAAGACGCCGCTCTCGCCGCCCTGGTCGCGCTGCGGGCGCGCCGCTGAGCGCGATATCGTCGGATTCCGGAGGGATCGCCGGAGCCATGAATGCCGTGAACCTCAGGGAGAAGCTCGCGCTCTTCTCGAGCCACTGGGACCCGAAGATCGTGGGCGAGCTGAACGGGCAACAGGTGAAGCTCGTCAAGTTCCTGGGTCCGTTCGTCTGGCACAAGCACGAGAACGAAGATGAGCTCTTCCTCGTGATCGAGGGCTCGTTCGTCATGGAGTTCCGGGACCGATCCGTCCCAGTTCACCAGGGCGAGTTCCTCATCGTTCCCCGCGGCACCGAGCACCGGCCCATGGCCGAGCGCGAGGTGCACGTCCTCCTCTTCGAGCCGGTCTCCACGCTCAATACCGGCGACGCCGGGGGGCCGCTCACCGTGGCCCGTCCGGAAAAGCTCTGACCCCCTCCCCGCCACGGGCCCTTTTGCGCCTGCCGCTGTACGCGATATCGTCACGGGGCACTCCAGAGCATCGCGGGAAGACGGGAGGGACCCCAGCATGTCCGAGGCCCAGAACGTGGCTCTCGCGCGACGCTTCATCGACGACATCTGGAACCACGCGCGCTCGGAGTCGGTCCGCGAATTCGTCCACCCGCAGGCGGTCGGACACTTCGAGGGCTTCGAGGTGCGCGGCCCCGAGGGCGTCCTTCCCGCCTGGGCGAGCATGCTCGGCGCGTTTCCCGACCTCAAGATCATCATCCAGGACGTCGTGGCGCAGGGCGAGAGCGTCGTCGTCCGGTGGACGGCATCCGGCACGCACAAGGGGCCGCACCTCGGCTTTCCCCCCACGATGAAGCTCGTCGGGTTCCGCGGCATAACGTGGCTCCGCTTCTCCGAAGGCCGGATCATCGAGAGTTGGGATTCGTGGAACCAGGGACGGCTCTTCAACGAGCTGCAGGCCGCCCGGAAGGGGTGACCTCCGTCATCAGGTCCGCCACGCGAGCCTGGGCCGAGGCCTGGGGAGAACCCGGATTCCGGCTGCGCCTCGCCCTGACGCTTGCGGCCCTCGTCGGGACCCTGGCCCTCCTGGCCCGCTTTCTCGACTATGTGGAACGGCGGCCGGGGGCGGTGCTGGCCGACCCCCTCCTGGCCTTGCTCCCGCCCCAGGACCTCACCTGGCTGACCTTCGGCCTGATCTACGCCGGTCTCTTCTTCGGCGTGGCGCGGCTCCTGACGGCGCCCCTTGGTCTCGTCGTGGCGCTCGAGGCCTACGTCGTGATGGTGCTTCTCCGGATCGTCGCCCTGTGGATCACGCCCCTCGAGGCCCCGCCCGGGATGATCCCGCTCCACGATCCGCTGGTGCGGCTCTTCGGGCCGGGAAAGCTCCTGACGAAGGACCTCTTCTTTTCCGGCCACACCTCGACGCTCTTCCTCCTGGCCCTCGTCGTGCCTGGCCGACGCTCGAAGGCTCTCTTTCTTTTCTGCACGGCCGCCGTCGGGGCGTGCGTCCTCTGGCAGCACGTCCACTACACGATCGACGTCCTGGCGGCCCCGCTCTTCGCCTGGGCGAGCACCCGGCTCGTCTTCAACGTCCGGCGAGAACGCGCCGGATCTGGGCGAGGTGCCGCTCCTCGTGACGGGCGATGAACCGGAACCAGTCGAGGCCGTCGAAGCGGCCGAGGACGAAGTGCGGGAGGACCATCCGCGAGAAGCGCTCATCGCCCGTCTTCTCGACGTACTCGAGGAGGGCGGCTCGCGAGGCCCGGAGCCGCTCCAGGACCTCCCGGGGGCGGATCTCCGAGCGCGGGCGCGCCCGGACCGGCTTCGGGGCCCGGAACTTCACGTCCAGGAAGGCGAGCCCCATCGGCAGCCGGTAGAGCCAGGCG
>DATIWM010000295.1:0-11323 GCA_035519355.1 Thermoanaerobaculia bacterium
CGGAGCGTCGCCCGCTGGACGACGGCCTCGGTCATGTAGACGTCGTAGCCCTCGTCCGTGTCGTCCTTCTTCCGCGGGAGAAGCCGGTCGAAGTTGTTCGTCCCGTCCCCGAAGACCTCGAAGACCACCGTCGGGGAGACCACCCGGAACTTCGGCAGCTCGAGACGGCGCCCCCAGAGCGACGGGAAGCCGCGCAGCTCGATCTCGGCCGCTGCGAAGCAGGGCCCGGGAACGCCCCGGGGATCGTTCGCGAGCGCCACGTTCCGTACGAGAAAGGCCGGAGGGAGCAGAGAGAGGTCGAATCCGCCGATCGTCACCGGGCGCGCCAGCTTCGCCGTCAGCAGCTGCTCGGTCCGGCGGCGCAGCAGCTCCTGGAATCGCGTCGAGCGGAAGACCGCGTAGAGGACGAGGCCCGAGAAGAGCAGGAGGAGCCCGAAGAGGCGGAGAAAACGGACCTGGGTGAGCGTCAGCTCCGGGAAGTGGGGGTGCGGGACACGGACCCGGCGCCTCTTTCCCGCCGGCGCCTTCGGATCGCCGTCCCTCCTCGCCATGCCGTTCTAGCGGCTCCCTTTCCGGTGTCCGCCGCCGAACGAGAGCTTGCCGGCGAGGACGTCGTAGAACGAGTCCTTCGAATGCCGGACGAGGCCGACCGCGATCGGCGCCTTCGCGATCGCGATCTTCATCGCCGACGAGACGGGGAAGCCCTCCTGGCCGTCCAGCGTCAGGTAGACCTCCGACGGATCGCCTTCGACGGCCAGCTCGAGGCGGACGGAATCGGGCAGGACGAGCGGCCGAAGCGTGAGCGTGTGCGGACAGATCGGCGTCAGCGTGATGGCGGGCATCCGCGGCTCGAGGATGGGTCCGCCGGTCGAGAGGTTGTAGCCGGTGGAGCCCGTCGGCGTGGAAACGATGACGCCGTCCCCCCGGAAGCGCGAGACGATGGCCCCGTCGGCCGCCACGCGGATCGTCGCGATCCGGGCCAGGGCCGTCCGGGAGACGACGGCGTCGTTCACGACACGGTAGCGCCGCGGAGGCCGCCCCGTCTCGGTCACCGTGACGGCGAGGAGGCGGCGCGGCTCCACGGCCGCCTCGCCGGCCAGGGCCGCCTCGAGAAGACGCGGGAACTCCCCGGGATGGCAGGCCGTCAGGAAGCCGAGAGTCCCCCCGATGTCGACTCCGAGGACCGGTACGCCCGGCGCGGGATGGCGCGCGACCGACAGGAGCGTTCCGTCGCCCCCGAGCGTCACGACGAGGTCGACCGCCCGGGCGATCGCGGAGCGGGGGACGCCCCCCGGCTCGCCGCGGGCGGCCATCGATTCGGCGTCGTGCACCACCGTGAGGCCGCGCCGCCTGAGCGCGCGGGCGAGCGTGCGCGACAGCCCGAGCGCATCCGCGCTCGAGTAGCGCGTCACCAGGCCGACCCGCCTGATCCGCCGGGACTTGCGGGCGGTTTTCATCAACCCAATTTAACGCGAAACCGCCGGATTCGCGGCCCGAAAAGCGGCGAGGAACTCCTCGTTGCCGTCGGCCCCTTCGATGGGCGAGCGGATCGTCCCGAGCGGCGCGAGCCCCAGCGACCCGGCCGACGCGACGACCCGCGCGACCGCCCGTTCCCGGACGGCCGGATCGCGGACGATGCCCCCCTTCCCCACCTCGCCGCGGGCCGACTCGAACTGCGGCTTCACGAGGAGGACCGCGGCCGCTCCCGGCGCGAGGAGCGGCACGGCCGCCGGAAGGATCATCGTCAGCGAGATGAACGAGACGTCCGCGACGAGAAGCTCGACGGGTACGGGGACCTCGCCCCTCGAGAGGTAGCGGGCGTTCACCTTCTCGAGGAGGACGACGCGCGGGTCGTTCCGCAGCCGCGCGTGGAGCTGCCCGTACCCGACGTCCACCGCGTAGACCGTCCGCGCGCCGCCCGACAGGAGGACGTCCGTGAACCCTCCGGTCGACGCGCCGATGTCGAGACAGACCCGTCCGGACGGGTCGATGTCAAAGTGCTCAAGCGCCGCGGCCAGCTTGACTCCGCCGCGCGAGACCCACGGGTGTTCGGGGGCCGAGACTGAAACCTCGGCCTCAGCCGACACCGAGGTTCCCGGCTTGACGCCCGGTTTCCCGCGCACCGTCACCCGTCCGGCCAGAATCAGCGCTTCGGCCCGGGTCCGGCTCTCGGCGAGCCCCCGCTCGACGAGCAGCCGGTCGAGGCGGAGTTTCCCGCCCTTTGCGGTCACCGCGTGACCATCACCTTGAGGACGTCGCCTCGGGCGCGGGCGAGGCGGAAGGCCTCGGGGGCGTTCCCGAGCGGGACGCGGTGCGTGACGATCCGGTCGGCCCGGACGACGCCGGAGGCGATCAGAGCCATCGCGCGTCTCAGCTCCGCGGCGCCGCAGGAGTAGGAGAAGCGGAGCGTCAGGTCGCGAAGGTAGGCCGTGTGCGGCGCGAGGCTCCACCGCGTCTCCGGCGGGACCGGCGAATAGAGGACGATGCGCCCGGCCGGCGCCGCGGCCTCGACCGCGGTCTCGAAGGCGGACGCGGCGTACGGCAGGACGAAAACGGCGTCGGCTCCCCAGCCGGCGCTCTCCTCGCGAGCGACCGACGCGAGCCCCTCCGAGGGAGCGAGAACCCGGTCGAAGCCGAGCGCCCTGGCCGAATCCCTCCGGGCCGGATCGGGATCGCTTCCGATGAGCCGCGCCGCTCCCGCCTCGCGCGCGAGGAGTCCGAGGAGGACGCCGCTCGACCCGAGCCCGACCACCGCGACGAAATCTCCGGGCTTGACCGCGCCCCGGTCGACGGCCTTGAGCGCGCACGCGACCGGCTCGGCCAGCGCTCCGTCCTCGAAGGAAAGGCCGTCCGGAATGAGAAGCGTGTCCGTCGCGACCGTGGCCGCCTCGGCGCGGAAGTAGTCCGCGAGTCCGCCGGGGTGGAGGCGGTTCGGCTTCCAGGCGGGGCACATGACGGGCTCTCCCGCCGCGCAGAAACGGCAGCGCCCGCACGCCGCGTGGTGGTGGACGAAGACCCGGTCGCCCGGCCGGAAGGCCGTGACTCCCTTTCCGACGGCGGCGACGATGCCCGCGGGCTCGTGCCCGAGGACGGCCGGCGCCTTCGACGCCACGTACCACGGCGCGAGGTCGCTCCCGCAGAGCCCGACGGCCTTCATCTCGACGAGGAGTTCTCCCTCGCCGGCCACCGGCACCGGCATCTCGACGATTTCGATCTCCTCGAGAGAGCGGACCAGGGCGGCCTTCACGGAACCAGCACCGTTTTCATGACGTCGCCACGCTCCGCCTCGCCGAACGCCTCCCGCCACTCGGCGAGAGGCCGAGTCTTCGAGAGGAGCGGCGCCGTGGGAACCGCTCCGGACGCCAGGAGCGAGAGCGCACGGTCCGCGTCGGCCGCCGTGTAGTGGAAGGAGCCGACGACGGAGACTTCCTCGTAGTGGACTCGGAAGGCGTCGGCGGAAAGCCGGCTCCCGGCCGCCATCCCGGCGAAGAGGAGGAGCGTCCCGCCCGGAGCGACGCGCGAGGCGAGCGAGGAGGCGTACGCCGGGTCGCCCGTCGTGTCGACGACGAGGTCGAACGGAGCTTCCGCCTCATCGACCCCGGCGCCGAGTGTGGCGAAGAGGGCGAGCCGCCCGCGCTCGAGGCCCGTCACGCCGATCTCCGACCCTTTTCCTCGAAGAAGAAGAAAGAAGAGAAGGCCTATCGGGCCGCAACCGGCGATCAGCACACGGCTGCCGGCCTTCGGGGCGACCCGCGACAGGCCGTGGACGACCGAGGCGAGAGGGTCGAGGAGGGCGGCAGCCTCGAACGAAAGGCCGTCCGGAACCCTCCGGACCGCGCCGCGCACGAGGCGGGGCGAGAGGAGGACGAAGTCCGCGAAGGCCCCCCAGAGCGGCGCGTCGAAGGCCGTCTCGCAGAGGTTCTGCCGTCCGTCGCGGCACGGCCGGCACACCCCGCAGGGCGCCGTCACGGCCGAAGTGACCCGGTCGCCCGGAGCGAAGGGCGCCCCGGCGCCGGCCGAATCCACGACGCCCGCCATCTCGTGCCCGAGCGTGACGGGGAACGGCACCTTCGGGTGGCCGCGCCGGAGGAGCTTGAGGTCCGTGCCGCAGGTGAGCGCGGCCTTCACCCGGACGACGACCTCGCCGGGGCCGGGAACCAGGTCGGGACGTTCGACGAGAGCGGCCCTCCCCGCCGCCTCGCAGACGAGCGCGCGCATCACCCGCGAAGCGTAGCAGCGTCAGAAGGGAGCTGAGACATCCGCCTTCTTGACGGCGTGGCGCGGCGCGGTCACTCTCGTCGTGTGACGCCAGCAGGAGCCGCGCCGCCTCCGGCCCCGAAGGGTCCGGGCGCCCCGGCTTATGCCCTCCTCTCGGTCGCGACGGCCCTCGTCACGATCACGCTCAAGCTCCTCGCATGGCGACTGACCGGCTCCGTCGGCCTCCTATCCGACGCGATGGAGTCGTTCGTGAATCTTCTCGCGGCGATCGTGGCGTTCTGGGCGCTGACCGTCGCGAAGAAACCGGCCGATTTCGAGCACGCCTTCGGCCACACCAAGGCCGAGTACCTGGCGAGCGGGTTCGAGGGGATGGCGATCCTCGCCGCGGCGGCCGCCATCGCAGCGACCGCCGTCGACCGGCTCTTCCACCTGCAGCCCCTCACCTCGATCGGCGCCGGCCTTCTCGTCTCCGTGGCCGCGTCGGTCCTGAACGGCCTCGTGGCCATTGTTCTCCTCACCGCCGGGCGCCGGCTCGACTCGATCACCCTCCGCGCCGACGCGTGGCACCTGTTCACCGATGTCTGGACCTCGGCGGGCGTCCTCGCCGGCGTCGCTCTCGTCTGGGCCACCGGCTGGCTGGTCCTCGACCCGGTCGTCGCCCTCCTCGTCGCGGCCAACATCGTTTGGACGGGACTGAAGCTCCTCCACGAGACCGGCCACGGCCTCCTCGATCGCGCGCTCTCCGAGGACGACCTGAAGAAGATCGAGGACGTCCTCGACCGTTACCGCCCGCGCGGCGTCGAGTTCCACGAGGTCCGGACGCGGGCGGCCGGGCCGCGGCAGTTCGTCCAGATGCACGTCCTCGTCCCCGGCGGCTGGACGGTCCAGTCGGGCCACGACCTGCTCGAGGAGGTCGAGAAGGAAGTCGTCGCCGTCCTGCCGAACGCTTCGGTCATCACCCACCTCGAGCCCCTCGAGGACCCGGCTTCGTGGGACGAGGGGGGACTGGAAGGTCGGAAACGGCCGAATGTCTGATTATCAGATATACTGAGTTACATGAGAAGCGGAACCGCCGAGGCCACCCGGATCGGGAAGCGGGGGACGGTCGTCATTCCGGTCCGAATGCGAAAGCGGATCGGGCTCGAAGAGGGGGCGCTCGTTCTCGTCGAGGAGGACCGGGGCGGGGTCGTGATCCGGCCCGCCGTGGCCCTGCCCATCGAGATCTACGCTCCCGAGCGGAAAGCGGAGTTCCTTCTGGAGAACGCCGTCGACCGGAAGGACTATGCCCTCGCGCGGAAAGCCGTCCGAAAGATGGGCCTCGATCCGGACCGGATCCCCCACAAGCCGCCCCGCTCCTGACCCTTGGACCGCTTCTTTCTCGACGCCAACGTCCTCTTTTCCGCCGCCTGGCGGGGGAACTCCGGGCTCCTCCGGCTCTGGAAGCTGCCGGGAGCCGAGCTCGTGTCGTCCGCGTACGCCATCGACGAGGCGCGCCGAAACATCACCGACACCGGGGCTCGTGCTCGCCTCGAGGCGCTGCTTGCGGAGACGACGATCGTCGCCGAGGGCTCGCTGGCGGCGCTTCCTCCGCATCCGACCCTCGCCTCGAAGGACCGCCCGATCCTGGCCGCGGCGATCCGCGCCGGCGCGACCCACCTCATCACCGGCGACCGGAAAGACTTCGGAAGACTCTGCGGGCGCCGACCCGGCGGCGTCCTGGTTCTGCGTCCCGCCGATTACCTGGAGAGCCGGAAGCCGTGAGAATCGGGATGTCTCCGGTCATCCGCCGGCGAAGACGATTCCGTCAGCGGTCCCGGCGGGCGACGTAGGTCGCGAGGGCGGCGAGGGTGCCGGTCGATCCCTCGAATGCCTGCGCCGCCTCCAGCGTCGAGGAAAGGACGCGCTCCAGTTCCTGCCGCGCCGCATCGAGGCCGAAGAGGGCCGGGTAGGTGAGCTTCCCCTGCTCGGCGTCCTTCCCCGCCGTCTTCCCGAGCTGGGCCGATTCCTGCGTCACGTCGAGGATGTCGTCCGCGATCTGGAAGAGGAGGCCGAGGCGCTCGCCGTACGTCGCCGCGGCAGCCCGTGCTCCGGCGTCCGCTGCTGAATAAAGGGCCCCGAGCTCGACGGAGACCTTGAGAAGGCGGCCCGTCTTCAGGGCGTGAATCCGCCGGAGAAGCGCCGCCGGATCGGACAGTCCCCGGGCGTCCGTCGCCGCGAGGTCGAGCGCCTGCCCCCCCGCCATCCCGTCGAGCCCGATCGCTCCCGCGACCATCGCGACGGCCTCGGCGCGTCGCGCGGCCCACGTCTCGCTGCGCGGGCGGGTGGCCAGCACCTCGAAGCCGAGCGTCTGGAGCGTGTCGCCCGCGAGGAGCGCCATCGCCTCGCCGAAGACCACGTGGCAAGTCGGCTTTCCCCGCCGGAGCGAGTCGTCGTCCATGCAGGGCAGGTCGTCGTGGATGAGGGAATAGGTGTGAAACAGCTCCAGCGCGGCCGCCGCCGCCGTCAGCTCCTCGCGCGGAGGACGCGCCGTCTCCGTGCCGCAAACCTCGGCGGCCAGGAGGCAGAGGACCGGCCGGATCCGCTTCCCCCCGGCGAGCGTCGAGTAGCGCATCGCCGCGGCGAGCCCCTTCGCGTCCTCACCTTCGGGCGGGAGAAGGCCCCGAAGCGCCCGCTCCACCTCGACGCGCCGCGCCTCCAGGGTCTCGCGGAGGGAGGGCGTCGTGCTCACTTCGTCTCGTTCTCCTCGTCGTCCTCCGCGCCCGCCGCCTCGAGTTCCTTCGTGGCGAAGCCCTCGGGCGTCTCCTTCAGGACGACCTCCACGCGGCTCTTGATCTCGTCGATCTTCCCGCGGCAGAAGCGCGACAGGGCGACTCCTTCCTCGAACAGCACGAGCGAGGTTTCGAGCCCCTTTTCGGGGTCTTCCAGCTCCTCGACGATCTCCTGAAGGCGCGAGAGTGCCTTCTCGAACGTGAGGTTCTTCGGGAGGGGGGCGGCCTTAGCCTTCGTCATCGGGCACCTTCGCTTCAGTCACGCGAGCGCGGAGCTCGCCGTGTTCGAGAAGAATCCTCAGGGCGTCACCGGCGGAGACCGTCGCCGCGTCGCGAAGCGGCGTCCGCTCCTCTTCGCGGTAGGTCACGGAGTATCCCCGTGAGAGGACCTTGAGCGGACTGAGCGCCTCGAGGGAGGCTGAAAGCGCCGTCAGGCGCCCCGACGCGCGGTTGAGGACGCCCTTCATCCGCTCCGCCAGCGCGTCCGCCAGCTGTCCCGCACTCCTCAGAAGAAGAGGAAAGGCCGCCCGCGAGGGCCAGCCGCGCAGCTTCTCCTCCGACCGGGCCAGCCGCTCGGAGAACGCCAGCGGGAGCGCCTGAAAGGTCGCCACGAGCGCCGCCGCTGTCGCGTCGGCGTCGGCCTCTGCGGCGCTCACCCTCGAAGGAAACGCGACGAAACCCGGTTCGAGACGGAGGCCTTTCAACGCTGAGTCCGCCTCGGCCAGCTTCCCTCGGAGGATCTTCCGGAGATCGCCCGCGGTCGCGGCCAGCCGGCTCTCGAAATCCTCCCGCCGCGCGACGACGAGCTCGGCGGCCTGCGACGGCGTCGCCGCGCGGACGTCGGCGGCGAGGTCCGTCAGCGTGACGTCCACCTCGTGCCCGACCGCGGAGATCGTCGGGACGGCCGAGGCCGCCACGGCCCGCACGACCCGCTCGTCGTTGTATGCGGCGAGGTCTTCCTTCGAGCCGCCCCCTCGCGCCACGATCAGGACGTCGGCCGAGCCCGGAACACGCGAGAACGCGCTCACGGCCGCCGCGATCTCCGCGGGAGCCCCTTCGCCCTGCGCCCGGGCGGGATAGATCGTCACGTGGGCGTTCGGGAAGCGGACCGAGAGGACCCTGAGGATGTCGTGGAGGGCGGCTCCGTGCTGAGAGGTGACCACGCCGATACGCCGAGGCAGGAGGGGGAGCTTTCTTTTCTTAGAAAGGTCGAACAGCCCCTCGCCCGCGAGCCTCGCTCTGAGCTGCTCGAATGCGATCTGAAGAGCTCCGGCGCCGTACGGCTGCAGCTCGGAGACGACGAAAGAGAGTTTTCCGTAGGGAGCGTAGACGTTCGGGTAGCCATGTGCCAGGAACTCTGTCCCCACTTCGGGACGAAACGCGAGCCGCTTCCAGACGCTGGCCCACATGACGCACTCGAGCTTTGCGTGCTCATCCTTCAGAGAAAAATAAGCGTGCCCCGCGCCACGGATGCTCCATTCGGAGAGCTCGCCTTTCACCCACGCGTCCGGAAACCGGCCTCGAATGGTTTCGTCGAGCCGCGCCACGAACTCCGACACGGTGAGGGCCGAGGCTTCCGGGCCTCCGGCCCCGAAGGAAAGCTCGGCCTCCTTGAGGCGTGCGGGCGCTCGCCGCACCGTGTAGGGGCGGAACCGGGACGACGACATCGGGCCGATTCTAGTCGGCGCCGGACGAAGGACTCCGGCCGACCCACGGGACGACGGAGAGAACCAGCGTCGGAATCAGGATCTCCACGTCGCCGAAGTTGTACTCGAACATCCCCGCGACGAAGAGCGCCACGAAGGCGGCGACGGCGCCGCGGGTGAACGGCCTTGCGGGGTCCACTCCCGGCGCGCGAGCCCGGCGCACGCCCCCGGCGAGAAGCGCCCCGACGAACCAGAGGTAGAAGGCGGCCGACGGGAGTCCCGTCTCGGCCGCCGTCGTCACGAGGTTGTTGTGGAGGTGGCCCACGCGGGGCAGGACATAGCCGGGCTGCCGGTACTCCGGATAGACCTCCTTGATCCGTCCGGGCCCGACGCCGAAGAGCGGGTGGTCCCGAATCATCAGACGGCCCGCCTTCCACATCGCCACCCGGTCGCGCACGGTCTCGTCCGCCGGGTCGAAAGTCGACCGGGCCCGGTCGCGCACCTCCGCCGGCGCGGCGATCCAGGCCGCGAGACCGAGCGGCGCGAGCACGAAGAGGCTCTTCGGCTTCTGGACGAGGAGGAGGACGACGATGCCGGCCGCGAGGCCGAGGTAGGCGTTCCGGGTCAGCGAGAGGGCGATGGCCAGCGTCCCGAGCGCCGCCACGCCGCCGTCGAGGAGGCGGGACCTCCGGGGCTCCTCGGGCGAGAGGGCCCGCGCCAGAAGGACGAGCACGAGGACCATCAGGAGCCCGGCGAAAGTCATGTAGACCGAGAGCCCCGCCGTTATTCGAGCGCCGAGCCCGCCCCCGCTCCGGAGGAACTCGAGGAGTCCGCGGAGCGAGAGGTAGAGTGCGGAAAGACGCCAGAGCGCCCAGAGGAGCTTCAGGTCGGCGGCGCCGCGCAGGAGCGCCGCCGCCGCCGGGACGAGCAGGAACGTCAGCTGGCCCTTGATCTCGATGACCGACCGGGCCGGCCGCGTCGAAAACGGTATGGCGAGGAGCGTCCAGGAGACAAAGGCCGCGATCGGAAGGTGGACCGGCGTGAGGCGGCGAAGCGGACCGAGAAAGTCGCCGCCGGCGCGCGCGGCGCCGGTGCGCCAGGCGACCAGGGACGCCAGCGCCAGGCCGAAGCAGACGTTTGCGATGCCGATCCCGAAAGAGAACGCGGCGCCGAGAACGAGAAACGCGAAAGCGGCCCGCTCGAAGCCGCGGCGGCCGAGGACCGGGGAGAGGAGCGGCTCAGATAAGCCGCGCCTCCGCCGGGAGCGCTTCTTCCACGAGCATCACCGGAATGTCCGACACGATCGCGTAGACCCGCCGGCAGGCCTCGCAGAAGAGCCCTTCGGTCACCACGGGCTCCTCGTCCTTCATCCGCTCGCGGTACTTCTCGACCACTCCCTTCGCGGCGTCCTCCGTCAGACGGCAGAGGGCGACCGGGGGGCGGCTGTCGCAGGCCGGACAGGCGAGGATCTCGAGGAGCTCGGGGTCGACCGCCATCCTCCGATGCTAACAGGAGTGCGGCCGATGCGGGCCGGGCGCCGTCGGCCGCGGTGAGCCTCCAGCCCTCAGAACTTGTATCCGACGGCGGCGATGAACGACCGGTCGGTCTTCTTCAGCGTGGCCGGCTGGGGCTTGTTCTTGTAGTCGGTCACGTACGCGACCTTCAGCTCGAGAGCCTTCGAGAGCGGCGAGACGAGGCCCAGGTCGAAATGAAAGAAGTAGTCCGAAAAATCGTCCATCTTCCAGAGGCCGCTGGCGTTCTGGGTCAGCTTTGCCCAGGTTGAGATCTGCCATTCGAACGCCTCGCCGGCCCGGAGCGCGCCGCTCGTGCTCGACGGGTAACCCGCGTCCTGCTCGATCGCAAGGCCCACTCCGCCGTCGAGAGCGAGGGTGATCTCCTTGGTCTTGACGACCTTGTAGCCGGCTCCGACGACGGGGGTGATCAGGTAGGTGATCCCCTTGAACCGGTCGTAAAGGTATCCGGCCTCGCCGAAGGCGAAGAAGCGCTCCGTGAAGGAGTACTCGTCGCGAAAGACGAAGTTCGCCTTCTGCGTGTTCGTGACGCCGTCGCTCTGGCCGTACAGGTAGTAGCCGTCCAGCTTCATGACGTTCTTCGTCTTGGGGTCGTACTTGAGGCCCATCGTAAAGCTGAAATTCGTCGTGTCGGTGTTCCCGCTGTTGATGCCGAGCCCGAATCCGACGGCTCCCGTGAAGGCCGGAGGAGGAGGCTCCTTCTTCTCGGGACAGGGGCAATCCTGGGCGAGCGCCGGCGCGGCGGCGGCGAGGCAGACGATCAGCGCAAGGACTCTCTTCATGGCGTTTCTCCCTCCGTTCCTACTTCTTTGCGGCGAGGAGATCCCGGATCTCTCCGAGCAGCTGCACGTCGGCGGGCGGCGCGGCGGGAGCCGCCGGAGCCTCCTTCTTGAGCCGGTTGATCTGCTTCACGAGGAGGAAAACGGCGAACGCGACGATCAGGAACTCGATGCAGGTGTTCAGGAAGAGGCCGTAGTTGAGGGTCGCGAGGCCCGCTTTCTTCGCGTCGGCGAGCGAGGCAACCTCCTTGCCCGAGAGGTTGATGAACAGGTTCGTGAAGTCGACTTTTCCGAGGAGGAGGCCGATGGGCGGCATGATGACGTCGTTCACGATCGAGCTGACGATCTTGCCGAAGGCGCCGCCGATGATGATCCCGACG